>NZ_JBEYBS010000004.1:0-339220 GCF_040632375.1 Streptomyces sp. NPDC019396
GATGTCGAGACCAAGCAGGCCATGCGTCCGCGTGACGCCATGGCGTCGGCCGGCAAGACCCTGGTCGAGCTGTTCGGTCTGGCCCGTGAGCTCAACATCGACGCCGAGGGCATCGACATGGGCCCGTCCCCGACGGACGCCGCCCTTGCCGCCGACCTGGCGCTGCCGATCGAGGAGCTCGAGCTCACGGTCCGCTCCTACAACTGCCTCAAGCGCGAGGGCGTCCACTCGGTGGGTGAGCTTCTGTCGCGCTCCGAGGCCGACCTGCTCGACATCCGCAACTTCGGTGCGAAGTCGATCGACGAGGTCAAGGCGAAGCTGGCCGGCATGGGCCTGGCCCTCAAGGACAGCCCGCCCGGATTCGACCCGACCGCCGCCGCGGACGCCTTCGGCGCCGACGACAGCGCGGACGCGGGCTTCGTGGAGACCGAGCAGTACTGAGTGCACCGGGTCGCGGGGAACCAGGGTAGGCCGGAACAGCGTTGAGCACCGGCCTCCCGCACCTGGCTCCCCGTAGACCCACCGGCGGAGAAACAGGCGCCCAAGCCCTCCGGGCCTGATCAAGGGTGGCGAAGGCGGCCGCCGTCTCTACCGGGACGCACGACTGGCCACGTATGCCGGGGAACGAATCAGGGCCGGTCTTCCTTGCAGGAAGACCGGCCCTGACCTGGTGTTTCAGCTGTCGGGGCGGCGGGATTCGAACCCACGATCTCTTTGTCCCGAATCAGTTCCTGGGAGATCGCTCACCTGTGCCCTATGTGAAAGGTGGGGCCAGAGCGTTGGGCTGTGTCGGTTCCGCTGGCGCTTCAGGGACCTAACCTCAAGATCGTCTCCAGGATTTCTCCATGGAGCGTCAACCGGAGCCTCGGAGGCCAGGCCCGTCCGTGCCGGCTCGGAACAGTGATGTAAAGCTGCTGGAGACCGTGCAGAGCGGCATGGAAGGCCGCCGCGATCTCGCGTGCCTTCTCCTCGCTCTCGATCGCCCACATGGAGATGTGGTCAGGAGCGATTTGGCCTGCGTCACTGTGCCAGCGAGCACCAGGTGGGCGCCGAGATGTTCGGTGGCGAAGGCTTCGAACTCCCGCCCGGCAAATCGTGCGTGAACCGACTCGCGGCCGGGTGCTGGGTCTCTATTGAATCGTCAGCTGATTTCTTCTCCGCCGGAAGATCCCCCGCCCGTGTCGGTCATTGAGTGACTGTGTAGGAACTCGCTCCCGTCCCGGCGAGCCCACCGCCTTCGACGATCAGGTACTCCGGGCGGATGGGGCGCCCGTCGAGCCAGCACTCCAGGATTTCCCGCGTACCGGCCGCGTAGCGCGCCTGCGCTGAGAGGGTCGATCCGGACACGTGCGGCGTCATCGCCTCGTAGGGCATGGTGCGCCAGGGGTGGTCGGGCGGCGGCGGTTGCGGGTACCAGACGTCCCCGGCGTAACCGGCCAGTTGGCCGCTGCTGAGAGCCCGCACCACGGCGTCCCGGTTGACGATGAGCGCCCGTGCGGTGTTGACGATGTACGAGCCGCGCTTCATGATCCCGATCAGCTCGTCGTCGAAGAGGTTCCTCGTCTGTGGATGCAGCGGAGCATGGATCGAGAGCACATCGACGGAGGCGGCCAGCGAACGGGCGTCGGGATGCCAGGTCAGCTCCAGCTCCTCCTCGACCTCTTTGGCCAGCCGGTGCACGTCGCAGTAGTGCAGCGTGACGCCGAACGGCTTGAGGCGGCGCAGTACCGCCTTGCCGATTCGGCCGGAGCCGAGGACGCCGACGTCCATGCCTTCGAGGTCGTAGGAGCGCGAGACGCTGTCGGCGATGTTCCAGCCCTTCTTGGTGGTCACCCACTCGTGAGCGGGCATGTAGTTGTGCACCAGGGTGAGAATCTGCATCACCGCGTGCTCCGACACACTGATGCTGTTGCTGAATGTCACCTCGGCCACGGTCATGCCGTGAGCGATGGCGCTCGGCAGGTCGACGTGATCCGAGCCGATCCCCGCGGTGATCGCGAGCCTGAGCCGGGAAGCCGCGGCGATGCGTTCGGGGGTCAGATAGGCGGGCCAGAATGGCTGCGAGACGACCACGTCGGTGTCGGGAAGCTCACGGTCCAGGTCGGAGTCAGACCCCTCCTTGTCGCTCGTGACGACGAAGGTGTGACCCCGGTCTTCCAGAAACCGGCGCAGCCCCAGTTCTCCCGAGACGCAGCCGAGGAGGTGCCCCGGGGTGAAATCGATGGCCTGTGGGGTCGGCGCGGTCTGACCGTCCGGATAGCCGGTGATGGTGGGAATCCCGCCGCGGGCGTAGTCGGGGGGATAGCCGCCCACGGGGTCCGGGTAGAGCACCGCAAGGATTTTTGCCATGGCCGTCCTCCATCGGTAGGGCCACTGCTCCGGTGATGGGTGGATCACCGGTAAACCCATCGAACGCCGACGATCTTGAATCCTATCGAGTGTGCGTCGACGCTGCACCCCCAGAGGTAATAGGGAGGCCTTCCGGTGGATGGGGATGCGGCTATTTCAGTGAGCCTTTTCCATCTATCCCCGCGGCGCTACGGAAGCGGGACCCCTCGCGATGTCCGTACAAGTGAGCACCTCTTCGGCTTGTAGCGGATGGCGGGGCACAATCGACATGTCGCGCGTCGATCCCCCAGTGCCAGTTGTTGCGGACCATGTTTGCTACTTGGCTCTTTCAGCCGGGCGCAACGGGGCGGTACCCCAGGTGCGGCAGTCAGGATGAGCACCCGGTTCCGGTGGTTGCTGAGCCTGGCCCGGGATTCCGGCACGCGGGGCGGAGGCTCCAAGCGTGCTGAGGCGTGCCGCCTGAGAAACAGGTCAGGCCGGGTGCTGATCTATCAGCACCCGGCCTGACCTGGTGTTTCACTCTCGGGGTGGCGGGATTTGAACCCACGACCTCTTCGTCCCGAATGAGGTTCGAGCCGCACGTCCACACGACTGTCTCAAGAAATATGCAGGTCAGAGCCTCGGAGAGCGTTGGCTCCAGGAGGCTTCCAAGGGTCTCCTTGCCGGAATTTTCCCCCATAGTTCTCCCAGCGTGGCAGTGCCGCTTCAGACCGACGCGGACGCCCTGTCCCGTAGCCGAAGCTAGTGGCGCCACCGCTCGCGGTGTAGAGCAACACACGCAGGGTTGATGCCGTGCTTGGGGGGAGGTCCTCAGCTTCCCGCCCGGCTGCCCGTCCGGACGATGGTGAGGTCGTCGGTGAGGACGATGGCACCCCCGTCGAAGAGCACGTGGCAGGTCGGGCAGAGGCAGAGCACGTTTTCAGTTGTGTCGGGCCCGCTGTGCGGACTACCGAGCGCCTGAATGTGCGCACCCTCGCTGTACTTGCCGCCCGGTCGCTCGACCGGCAGGCCGCAAATCTGGCAGGCCTGGTCGTGCCAAGCCTTCACCTGCCGCTTTACGGTGCTGCTCCGCACGATGCGTTGGACGCTGCTGGTCACGCGCTCCGGGCTCTCGTTCCCGGCCAGCGGCTGCGGCGTGCTCACGCCGGTCGGCGCCGGGTCCGCGATGGGTAGCGTCTGCTGGACCGTCGGCGGGACGGGGGTGTCCTCGTATGCCTCCTGGTCGGCTACCTGCAGGGCCCCGTGATGGGTCATTATCGGCCGTTTCGTGTGGGGCAAGGGTGGGTGGCAGGCCCCGCGGAGCGATGAGGAGCGCCGGAGCGGTGGCGGAGAACTGACGGTTCCGTCGGGGGTATCGGTCGCTCCGGCCGGTGTCCCAGGGCCCGTGGACCGGAGCTTGGGCGCCCGTATCACCTCCACTGAGCTGCATTCTTGCCCGTCAGTGACCGCTCAGTTACTGCGCTGTCCGGCATTAGGGGCGTCGAGACCGGCCGTGCCGCAGGTCCTCGTACGGAGGGGGAACGCCGGGGCGCCCTGCCCGCGCACCTCTCCGGCAGGCTCGGACGCCTGTCCGGATAGCGGCCATCCGGCGGCGTGGCCGATTCTGCAGCCGGGCGTCGGCGGGGAGTTGGCAGGGGGGTGGAGCGGAGGACATCATCCTTCCTCGTGCGATCTGACTATCTGTTCGGGAGTAAGAAATGTGTTCGGCAATAGCCGCCGCATAAGCCTCCCAGGCGCCTTGAGGCGCCGCTAGATGCCACGAAGTGCCATTCCCGGTGGGCGCGAGTTCCGCACGCGCTCCCGCCTGGCACGCCGTTCCTAAGCAGCTGCCCTCTCGCACACTCACGCCTCCGTTCATTCGATTTCACCGTAGTGGAGTTCTTGACCTTCATGTACAGACGCTCGAAGTCCCTCACCTTCACCGCTGTGGCCGTAGTGATGTGCACCGCCGGTTTCGTCCCATCGGTCGGCCACGCCGCCGAAGTTCCCACCGGGGTTCCCGCCGGGGAGGCGGTGCGCTCCTACGCCGAAAACCACGGACTCACCGCGGCCGATGTCGTGCGCATCAACACCCTGAACGAGAAGGCGCTGAGCCTCGGGCAGCCCGGAAAGCCCACGGGATCCGTGCCGCCGAACGCCTCCGCGCCCTCCAGGGCCACGGCGGGCGGCGGGATGGAGACCCCGCCGGCGGAGCCGCTGGACCGGATGCCCGACCCGTACCAGGTTTACGGAGGCAGGGCCTCGACCGCGGTCGGCAACTACATACGCAAGTGGCAGCAGGTGTACAGCCAGCGCGACGGTCAGCGGCAGCAGATGACCAAAGCGCAGCGAGAGGCACTCGCCTACGGCTGCGTCGGCGTCACGTGGGTGAATTCCGGAAACTACCCGACGAACAAGCTGGGTTTTGCGTTCTTCGACGAGAACAAGTACAAGGACGCTGTCAAGAACACCAGCCCCCACCCCGGTGAAACCCAGGCCGAATTCGAGGGGCGCATAGCCAAGCAGAGCTTCGACGAGGAGAAGGGCTTCAAGCGGGCTCGCGATGTCGCGTCCGTCATGAACAAGGCCCTCGAAGGCTCCGGCGACGAGAACGCCTACCTCACCAAACTCAAGGCGGAGCTCGGCAAGACGAACGACGCCCTGGTCAACGAGGACGGCCGCTCGAACTTCTACGCGGCGCTGCGCAACACGCCGTCGTTCAGGGACAAGAACGGAGGAAACTCCGATCCCTCCAAGATGAAGGCCGTCATCTACTCGAAGCACTTCTGGAGTGCCCAGGACCCGCGCAGTTCCGCCGACAAGAGGAAGTTCGGCGACCCCGAGGGCTTCCGCCCCAGCCAGGCCACCGGCCTCGTCGACATGTCGAAGGACCGGAACACCTCGCGCAGCGCCACCAAGCCCGGCGAGAGCTTCGTCAACTTCGACTACGGCTGGTTCGGCGACCAGAAGGAGCCCGCTGCCGACAAGACGATCTGGACCCACGCCAACCACTTCCACAACCCCAATGGCGACATGGGTCCGATGAACGTGTACGAGAGCAGGTTCCAGAACTGGTCGTCCGGCTACGCCGACTTCGACCGCGGCGCCTACATGGTCACCTTCATCCCGAAGAGCTGGAACACCGCACCCGACAAGGTGACGCAGGGCTGGCGGTAACCGTCCGCCGCTCCCGTACACTCTTGGCGCCCAGGAGTGCCTTCTGCCAGCGTGCTGAGGGCAGGGCGACCGCTCTCCTGATCCACCAAGGGCGAGGCTCCCCGGAACCGTGTTCCGGGGAGCCTCGCCCTTGGTACCCCCCGTAAGCAGCGCCGGCAGCCGGACCGCAGAATCCCGCGGTTCTCCCACCCGATGGTCCCCATCGCCGCACGGGCTGCGGCACAGCCACAAGACGATGACGGATGAGCTGAGGACGCCGCCGAAGGTGAAGGACGAGCGGACGGGGCACGAGGACGGGTCGGTCCAGGCCCGGTACTCCCACATCACCGCGGAGATGCGCCGGGAGCTTCTCGGCGGTCTGACCGGCATGTGGGAGGAGTCGCTCGACGCGCGCCGGCGGATGGCGCCGGGGTCGCCCGTGGCCGTCCTCGACGCGCTGCTGCGGGGCCGCGCGTAGGAGCGAGCGGGGGAGCCGTTTCGGCGGAGATTCCTCCCAGGATTCTCCCGAGAGGGTGGGGAGAAACAAGCAGAGCCGGTGTCTTTTGCAAGACACCGGCTCTGACCTGGTATTTTAGCGTCGGGGTGGCGGGATTTGAACCCACGACCTCTTCGTCCCGAACGAAGCGCGCTGCCAAGCTGCGCTACACCCCGATGTCGCTCGCTCTCGCGGCGACGTCGATTACTTTAGCCCACCAGCGCCCGGAGACGAAATCCGGTTTTCCGGGCTACCAGGTGGCACGTCGCTGCAGGTCGTCCCGATCCGGTGGGCCGATCCGGTGGGCCGGCGGGGGAGCCGGTGGGCGGGTCGAGGGCGGGTACTTAAGGGCGCGGGGTCAGGGTCAGCAGGGTGGCCTCCGGAGGGCAGGCGAAGCGGACCGGGGTGTAGCGGTTGGTGCCGCAGCCTGCGGAGACGTGGAGGTATGCGGTCCGGCCGGTCGATGTATGGGTGGACAGGCCCCGGGCTCGGTCCGTATCGAGGTCGCAGTTGGTGACCAGGGCGCCGTAGAAGGGGATGCGGAGCTGGCCGCCGTGGGTGTGGCCGGCGAGGACCAGGGGGTATCCGTCGGCTGTGAAGGCGTCCAGGGTGCGCAGGTAGGGGGCGTGGACGACGGCCATGGAGAAGTCGGCGTCCCGGGCCGGGCCGCCGGCGACGTGGGCGTAGCGGTCCCGTTTGATGTGGGGGTCGTCCAGGCCGGTGAAGGCGAGCTCGATGCCGCCGTCCAGCTTGAGCCGGCCCCGTGCGTTGCTCAGGCCCAGCCAGCCTGCCGCGTCGAAGGCGTCGCGCAGGTCCTCCCACGGATTGTGGACGACGCCGACCGCGGGAGCGTTGCCGTTGAGGCCGTGGCGGCCCTGGGCCTTCTCGAGCAGGTAGCGGGCGGGGTTGCGCAGCCTCGGGCCGTAGTAGTCGTTGGAGCCGAAGACGTAGACGCCGGGGAAGTCGAAGAGCGGGCCCAGCGCGTCCAGTACCTCGGGTACGCCCTCGGTGTCCGAGAGGTTGTCGCCCGTGTTGACGACGAGGTCGGGTCGCAGGCTCGCCAGCGACTGGAGCCAGGCGCGCTTCTTGTTCTGGCCGCACACCATGTGGATGTCGGAGACCTGGAGCACACGCAGGGGGCGCATCCCACGGGGCAGGACGGGGATCGTCACACGCCGGAGCCGGAAGGAGCGGGCTTCGTATCCGGCGGCGTAGGCGAGGCCTGCGGCGCCGACGGCCGTGATGGTGAGGGGGACTCCGTAGCGTGCGCGCATGCGTCCATCGTTGCAGACAGGCCCGTGTGGTCATGCGACCCGTACCCGTCCCTGACTGCCCGGAAGGGAAGCAGGAGCAGCAGGGCCAGGGAGATCCATACATAGGCGTTGCTGCCGATGATGCCGGGGATGCCGCCCTGGTTCCATCGCCAAAGCCAGACGATGCTGCTGCAGAGCAGCAGATAGCTGGTCGCGGCGGCCAGCAGCAGCCGCTTGCGCCGTTCCCCGCCCGGCGCGGAGCGCAGCCCGGCGTCCACGAGCACCGCTATGCCGGGGATCAGCCACACCAGGTGGTGCACCCAGGTGACGGGGCTCACCAGGCAGGCGGTGATACCCGTCAGGGCGAAGCCGGCCAGTTCGTCACCGGCCGCGACGGCGCGTCTGGCGCGCCAGACCCACAGGGACAGCAGCAGCAGGACGCCGAGGGCCCAGATGGCTCGGCTCGGCTCGGCGAAGGGCTCGGTGAGCCGGGCCAGCATGCCCTGCCAGGACTGGTTGGACACGAAGGCGAGAGAGCCGACACGGTCGGTGTTCCACATCGCCTCGGTCCAGAACGTCCGTGACGCTTCCCGGTCCGCCCAGGCGGCGAGTGCGGTCGCCCCGCCCGCGACGGCGATGGCCGTACCGGCCGCCCGCAGCCTCCGGGTGACCAGCAGATAGACGATGAAGATCGCCGGGGTGAGCTTGATCGCGGCGGCGAGCCCGATGCCGAGCCCTGCCAGCCGGTGCAGTCGGCGGGCCCGCGCCGTGGCCGAGGTCAGCAGCCAGGCGTCGGCGAGGACGAGCGCCAGCAGCAGCAGATTGACCTGGCCGAAGCTCGCGGTGTCGCGCACCGGCTCCATCCAGGCGAAGAGGCAGGCCAGGACGGCATAAGTGAACCACCGGGTCCAGCCCTCGCGACGGATCGTGGCATCGGCGCAGATGTAGAGGATGACCGCCGCAGCCACGATGTTCAGCGACTGGCTGATCGCTATGGCGCTGTACCAGCCGACCGCCATCATCGGCAGCATGACCAGCGCCGCGAAGGGCGGGTAGGTGAAGCCGTAGTGCGTGCCTGGCTTGAGGTAGTCGTAGATCCGGCCGCCTTCCCCCCAGTAGCCGACGGCGCCGTAATAGACCTTCAGGTCGAACCAGTGGCGGTGCAGCGGTACGAAGATGAGAAAAGCTGCGACAACGGCAGTGAGGGCGAATGCCGCGGAGACCCTGCCCAGGGCGGTGGACGGCGGTCTCATGCGGGGCTCCCCAGCAGTTCGGTACGGCGGCGCGGTCCCGAGGAACCCCGGGCGGCCGGCCGGTTGGCGCACCACGACACGCGTACGGCTGCCGCGCCGCCGCCGACAGCGAGCATCAACTGTGCGCGGTGGGGTGCGAATCCGCTCGGCAGTACGGCGAGCGCCAGCACACCGCTTGCCACGGCCGCGGCGCGACGCAGCCGTACCGAGCCGTTGGGCGCGGCGGCGGCGATCAGGAACAGCCCCCACAGTACATACCAAGGGCGGAACGCCGGTCTGAGGAGGGCGAGTGCGGTCAGGCCCGGACCGAGCGCGTAGACCGGGCGGCGTCGGTGGTGCCACCGCCAGAAGGCGATCACGGCGAGCACCGTAGTGGCGGTATCGGCTGGCTGCCAGGCTGGAACGGTGAATTCCGGGAGGCTGCTACCGGCGCTCTCCAGCCCGGCTCCTGTCCTTCGGCCGCGTGACGGATCCGGGGTGGAGGGCACGCCGCTGTGCAGCTGGGGCCGCGGCCGTAGCCGTTCCCGCTGTGGCGGCACCAGTCCCGCCAGCCGCGTGGGTGGATACGCGAAGGCCGGCCGGCATGGCGAAATGCGCGGGCGGCGCAGGGCGCGTACCTGCCACAATCAAGGGCATGACCACGCTCAAGTCCAAGCTTCACGATGACCTCACCGACGCGATCAAGGCGCGCGACGAACTGCGCTCGTCGACGCTCCGGCTGACCCTCGCCGCGATCACCAAGGAGGAGGTCGCGGGCAAGGAGGCGCGCGAGCTCTCCGATGACGAGGTCCAGAAGGTGATCGCCAAGGAGGCCAAGAAGCGCCGCGAGGCGGCCGAGGCCTTCACTCAGGGCGGTCGTACCGAGCAGGCGGAGCGGGAGCGGCAGGAGGGCGAGCTCCTCGACGCCTACCTGCCGAAGCAGATGTCGGACGACGAGCTGAACGCCGTCGTGGCACAGGCCGTCGAGGAGGCTCGTACGGCGGGTGCCGAGGGGCCTCGCGCCATGGGTGCCGTCATGAAGATCGTGAACCCGAAGGTGGCAGGCAAGGCCGAGGGCGGCCGGGTCGCGGCTGCGGTCAAGAAGCTGCTGGCGGGCTGATCAGGAAGCCTCTGTGAGGTTTTCACAGGATCCAGGAGCCCTCCGCCAAGGGCCTGCGGAGTGGGGCGGGAGTAGAACTCCCGCCCCACTCCGCAGCTCCTAGTCCCGGCCCCCGGTGTCGTTGGCGGGCCCGCCGTCCGAGCCGCCGATGATGCCGGGCGGAAGGGAGATACCGGGGATGGGGCCCTGGTCGCCGTCGTCGTCACGTCCCCTGTCACGGTCGCGCTTGCGCCGTTTCCGGTCGCCGTCTCCGTCGCGCTCCTGCTCGTCTCCGTCGCGCGCCTCACCGCGCGGCAGGTCGACGGCGGTGAAGGACGGGGTCTCGGACGCGTCCAGCGCCCCGGTCATCGCGATCTTCCAGATCGGGCCCGGCAGACAGCCACCGCAGACCTTGTCGTAGTACTGGCCGCCGATCCGGATGTTGAACATCGGCGTCTTCTCGCCGACGTCGTCACCGACCCACACAGCGGTGGAGAGGTTCGGCGTGTATCCGACGAACCAGGCGTCCTTACGATCGTTGGTGGTACCCGTCTTGCCCGCGTTGTCCCGGTCGCTGAGCCCGGCCTGGGTGCCGGTGCCGTCCTCGACCACGCCCTTGAGCATCTGGTTGACGGTGTCCGCGGTGTGCTCGCTCATCGCCTTGGAGCACTCGGACTTCGGCACCCTGAGGTTCTTGCCCTCCGCCGTGGTCACCGACTCGATGGCGACCGGCGAGCAGTACGTGCCGCGGTTGGCGAAGGTGGCGTAGACGGCGGCCATCGACAGCGGGGTGCTCTCGATGGAGCCGAGGGTGATCGAGGGGTTCTCTGTGATCTTCTTGCCGTTGCCCGTCTTGTAGCCCACCTTCTTCGCCATCTCGACCGTCTCGCAGAGCCCGGTCATCTGCTCCAGTTTGGCGAAGTAGGTGTTGATGGACTTGCCGAGAGCGCTCGTCATGTCCCAGCTGCCGGTCTCCGACTCCAGCTCGTTCTGCACGGGCCAGGTGCCGCTCCCGGCAGGGGCGCCCGAGCACTCGGTGAAGGAGCTCATGGGCATGGAGATCTTCCAGCCGCTGGAGAACGACTGGGCCGGGCTGAGCCCCTTCTCCAGCGCCGCCGCCGCCGTGATCGGCTTGAAGGTCGAGCCGACCTGGAAGCCGTAGGTCGTGCCGCCCATCTTGCTGCCGACGGACAGGTTGAGCACTGTCTCGTGACGGTTCTGATCGAGGCCGTACGGGCGCGACTGCCCCATCGACAGGATCTTGCCGGTGCCCGGCTGGAGCTGGACGACGGCCGCCGCGACCTTGTCGTCCTTGTTGACCTTCGCCGTGGCGGCTTCGTTGGCGGCCTTCTGCGCCTGCGGGTCGAGCGTGGTCCTGATGGTCAGACCGCCGAGGTCCCACAGCTTCTGGCGTTCCTCCGCCGACTTTCCGAACGCCGGGTCGGAGAGCACCGTCTTGCGCACGTAGTCGCAGAAGAAGCCCGCACCGTCGACGGACGTGATGCAGCCGTTCTTGGGCCTGCTGACGTTGAGCGTGATCGCCTTGGCCTTGGCCTTGTCCGCCTCCTGCTGCGAGATGGCACGGACGTCGGCCATCCGCTGCAACACCGTGTTGCGCCGAATGGTGGCCGTCTTCTTGTCGTTGACCGGGTCGTACTTGCTGGGGGACTGCACGATCCCCGCCAGCAGAGCCGACTCCTCCAGGTTCAGGTCCTTGGCGGACTTGGAGAAGTAGCGCTTGGAAGCCGCCTCGACGCCGTACGCCTGCTGGCCGAAGAAGGTGATGTTGAGGTAGTTCTCGAGGATCTTCTTCTTCCCGAGCTCCTCCTCGACCTGGATCGCGTACTTGAGCTCGCGGACCTTGCGGCCGATGGTCTGCTGGGTGGCCTGGGCGACCTTGTCCGGATCGTCCCCGGCCTCCTCGACGAAGACGTTCTTGACGTACTGCTGGGTGAGGGTGGAGCCGCCCTGCTTGACGGTGCCCCCCTGGGCGTTCCGGTTGGCCGCACGCAGCAGGCCCTTCAGGTCGACCGCGCCGTGGTTGTAGAAGCGCGCGTCCTCGATCGCGACGATCGCCCGCTGCATATGAGGGGAGATGTCCTTGAGGGGGACGACCGTGCGGTCGCGGGAGTAGACGGTGGCGATCTGGTCGCCTTCGGCGTCCAGGATCGTGGTGCGCTGACTGAGCGGGGGCGTCTTCAGGTTGGCGGGAATCGTGTCGAAACCCTCGACGGTCCCCTTGGCCGCGAGACCCAGTGCGCCGGCGGCAGGCAGGGCGAGGCCCGCCATCACTGCTCCGGAGAGCACACTGACGCCGATGAACTTGGCGGCCTGCTGGGTCCCTGTCAGACCTCCGCCCGAGCGCTTGTTTGCCATGGGGGCAGCCTAATCCGTCATGCGGGGCGTGCCGCAGGAGCGGGGGGCCTCTGGAGGTGTTCGAGTACCAGACCGTGACATCCGAGGCCAGGAGGTTCGAGGTTTACGCGACTCGAACGGCAAGGAGATGGTCTGGTGTGACCGGCAGCCAGGGGCTGCCGTGTGTGTGCGAGCAGCGGGGCGACAGTGAACGGCTGTGGGGCGGCGTCCTGGTGTGACCGGTGAGGAGTGACACGTGTGACCCGTGATGCCGACGTTCTCATTCTCCGGACACGCAGACAGGCATTGGCCTAAGCTGCCCTCAACTGTCACGGCAATGCGGTCGCGTATCAATACCCCCGCCGCCCCCTGCGGACACCTTCAAGGCAAGCTCAGGGCATTTCCCAAGCTGTTCCCAGGCGCGCCTTCATGAAAGTCAGGCTGAATGCCGGAATAGTCGCTTATGCCCTCCGCTCACTCCCCTGGGTGATCTGCCGCGTACCCATAGTCCGTTCGGGCCATTCAAGATTGGGCCCGAAGGGGGTGTTGCGCTGTGCCCGCCTTCCGTAACGTCCTCAACTGGCAGCGGTGAATATGCCGCTTGCCGCCGTGGGGGAGCCTCGATTCGGGAGAGGACGGCGCCGGAATGGGCTGGGTAACCGACTGGAGTGCGCAGGCAGCCTGCCGCACTACCGATCCGGATGAACTGTTCGTGCAAGGAGCGGCGCAGAACAGGGCCAAGGCAGTATGCACCGGATGTCCGGTGCGTACCGAGTGCCTGGCTGATGCGCTCGACAATCGTGTCGAATTCGGCGTTTGGGGCGGAATGACCGAGAGGGAGCGGCGCGCACTGCTGCGCAGGCGCCCCACGGTCACCTCTTGGCGCAGGCTCCTTGAGACCGCGCGTACCGAGTACGAGCGGAGCGCGGGCCTCCTGCCCGTGGGCCTGGAGGACGACGAGACGTACGAGACGTATGCGGCAGTCGGGTAGGTAGTCGAAGCAGGCAGTCGGCTCGGCTGTCGGTCAGGTCCCGTCCGGTCCGGGCGGGGCGTGTGCTCGGCAAGCCCCCACGCCTGTCCGGCTGCCTAGCGCGCAGCTCCGGCCGGAGCACCACCGGTCGCGAGCTGCTCACCGATGGCTCTGAGCCCCGCGAGGTCGTGCACATCGCCGGGCAGGGCCCCCACTTCGGCCACTGCGACCTCCGGATGGAGTGTCCTGAACCGGTCGCGGGTCCGCTGCTCACGGGCGAGCACCTGCATCCGTTCGGCATGCAGGCGCAGCAGACCCGCGGTCAGTTGTTCCGTGGGAGCGGTGGGAGCCGTAGGAGAACGTACGGGGGCTTCTGAGTCCTCAGGACTGGACTCCACGGTGGGAGAGGTGCCCGTGGAGCCACGAACACCAGTCTTCCCGGGCTCCTGATCCACAATGCCGGCCTCATCAAGATTTTCCGCGGCGGCAAGCGCCCGCTCGGCCGACAGGCTGGCAGCCCCGCTTCCGTGCACCCGGTTGAGCACCAGCCCAGCCAGCGGCATCTCCTCCGCCGCCAGCCGTTCCACGAAGTACGCAGCCTCGCGCAGCGCGTCCCGCTCCGGGGCGGCGACCACCAGGAACGCGGTGCCGGGCGCCTGGAGCAGGCGATAGGTGGCATCCGCGCGGGTACGGAAGCCGCCGAACATCGTGTCCATGGCAGCGATGAAGGTCTGGACGTCCCGCAGCAGCTGACCGCCCAGCAGCTTCCCGAGCGTGCCGGTCATCATCGACATGCCGACGTTCAGGAACTTCATCCCGGCCCGGCCGCCCATCTTCGCAGGGGTCATCAGCAGCTTGATGAACTTGCCGTCCAGGAACGACCCGAGCCGTTTGGGAGCGTCCAGGAAGTCCAGGGCCGAGCGCGACGGCGGCGTGTCGACCACGATCAGGTCCCACTCCTCGCGGGCCCGGAGCTGCCCCAGCTTCTCCATCGCCATGTACTCCTGCGTGCCCGCGAAGCCTGCCGACAGGGACTGGTAGAAGGGGTTCTCCAGGATCGCGCGGGCCCGCGCCGGATCCGCATGCGCCTCGACGATCTCGTCGAAGGTCCGCTTCATGTCCAGCATCATCGCGTACAGCTCGCCCTCGCCCGGGATGCCGTCGACCCGGCGCGGGATGTTGTCGAGCAGATCGATACCCATCGACTGGGCGAGCCTGCGCGCCGGGTCGATGGTCAGCACGACCGCCTTGCGCCCGCGCTCCGCCGCCCGTACGCCCAGGGCGGCCGCAGTCGTGGTCTTGCCCACGCCGCCCGCGCCGCAGCACACGATGATGCGGGTGCCCGGGTCGTCGAGCAGCGGGTCGATGGCGAGTGACGGCCCGTCTTCCAGGGAGCTGCCTTGTGTCATGGACGGCGGCGTCATCCGTTCTCCCAGCTGTTCCCGTTGTCCCTGTCGCTGCTGTCGCCGACGTCACCGTTCATACCGGTGTCGCCGTTCACGCCCAGTTTCCGCAGCTCGGTGGCGAGCTGGTACAGCCCGGCGATGTCGACTCCTTCGCTCAGCAGCGGCAGCTCATACGTCGGCAGACCCAGCGAGCCGAGCGCGGTGCGCTGCTCGCGCTCCAGCTCCACACGCTGCGCGTGTTCGGCGGCCTGCTCGAGTAGCGGGCCGACCAGCCTGGCCGCCCCGCTCACCCCGGCAGCCGTCAGCGACTTGGCGATGTCCTTGCGACGGGCGGCGGTCGCCGCCGTACGGACCGCCTCCTCGTCCAGAATGTGCGGCCGCACCATGTTGACGATCACGTTCCCGGTGGGGAGATCCGCTTCACGGAGCTCGGCGATGCCGTCCGCGGTCTCCTGGACGGGCATCTCCTCCAGCAGGGTCACCAAGTGGACAGCGGTCTCGGGGGACTTGAGGACCCGCATCACGGCCTGGGCCTGATTGTGTATCGGACCGATCTTGGCCAGCCCCGCCACCTCGTCGTTGACGTTCAGGAATCGGGTGATCCGGCCGGTGGGCGGGGCGTCCATCACGACGTAGTCGTAGGCGTAACGGCCCTGGCCGTTCTTCGAGTCGGAGGTGCGGCGACGTACGGCCTCGCAGGCCTTGCCGGTCAGCAGCACGTCCCGGACACCAGGAGCGACGGTGGTCGCGAAGTCGATCGCACCGAGCTTCTTCAGCGCCCGGCCCGCGGTACCCAGCTTGTAGAACATGTGGAGGTAGTCGAGCAGCGCCCGCTCGGCGTCGATGGCCAGCGCGAAGACCTCGCCACCACCCGGAGCGACCGCGATCTTGCGTTCCTCGTACGGCAACGCCTCCGTCTCGAATAGCTGTGCGATGCCCTGTCTGCCCTCGACCTCCACAAGAAGTGTGCGCTTCCCCTCGGTGGCGAGGGCGAGCGCAAGGGCGGCGGCGACCGTCGTCTTACCGGTACCGCCCTTGCCGCTGACGACCTGAAGCCTGCTCACGTCTTCGAGCCTAACCAGTCGGCCCGTGCGCTACGCACGAGACCCAGGACCCTTGTGGTCCCGCGTCACGAGACCGTGCGCCCGGGCGGCTAAAGTCGGCTCCATGACCAAGTGGGAATACGCGACCGTGCCCCTTCTCGTGCACGCGACCAAGCAGATCCTGGACACCTGGGGCGAGGACGGCTGGGAGCTCGTCCAGGTCGTCCCCGGGCCGAACAACCCCGAGCAGCTCGTGGCCTACCTGAAGCGGGAGAGGGTCTGATGGCCGGGGCGGGCGCCGTAGAGGCGAAGCTCGCCGAGCTCGGCCTCACGCTCCCGGAGGTCGTCCCGCCGCTGGCCGCCTACCAGCCGGCCGTGCAGTCGGGGCCGTACGTCTACACCTCGGGGCAGCTCCCCATGGTGGAAGGCAAGCTCCCGGTAACCGGCAAGGTCGGTGCCGAGGTGACGGCGGAGGAGGCCAAGGAACTGGCCGCCACCTGCGCGCTCAACGCGCTCGCCGCCGTGAAGTCCGTCGCCGGCAGCCTGGACCGCATCGCACGGGTCGTGAAGGTCGTCGGCTTCGTCGCCTCCGCTGCCGACTTCACCGGCCAGCCGGGCGTCATCAACGGTGCCAGCGAGCTGCTCGGCGCGGTGCTCGGTGACAAGGGGGTGCACGCCCGCAGCGCGGTGGGCGTGGCGGTGCTGCCGCTGGACGCCCCGGTCGAGGTCGAGGTCCAGGTCGAGCTCGTCCAGGACTGAGCAGCTCGTCCAGGGGCTGGGCAGCTCGTGCAGGGCTGCGCGGACTGAATGGTCCGTAGTGGTTCGTACAGCGGGGCGTCCCTCCCGGACGCCCCGCTTGTCGTGCGTGTCGGCCACCCCTCGAACATCCACGCGTAAGCGCATAGCATCCGCCCATGTCCAATGGTCAGTGGTACCCACCGGAATGGCCCGAGCGGATCAGGGCGCTCGCCGCCGGCGAGCTCGCCGCCGTGAGCCCGAGGCGCGCGGCCACCGTCATGCTGCTCAAGGACACCTCCGAGGGCGTGCACGTCCATATGCTGCGCCGTCGCGCCTCCATGGCCTTCGCCGGAGGTGCGTACGCCTACCCGGGCGGCGGAGTGGACGAGCGGGACGCCAGGCCGGTGGGCTGGACCGGCCCTTCCCCGGCCGAATGGGCGGTCAGGCTCGGAGTCGAGGACGAGGCCTCCGCGCAGTCCATCGTGTGCGCGGCGGTACGCGAGACCTACGAGGAGGCGGGCGTCCTGCTCGCCGGCGAGACCGCGGACACGGTCATCGGGGACACCACCGGGGACGACTGGGAGGCGGACCGGGCCGCGCTGGTCAACCGGGAGCTGGGCTTCGCCGAGTTCCTGGACCGCAGGGGCCTGGTGCTGCGCTCGGATCTGCTGGGCGCCTGGGCGCGCTGGATCACCCCGGAGTTCGAGCCACGCCGTTTCGACACCTGGTTCTTCGTCGCCGCCCTCCCGCGGGGCCAGCGGACCCGGAACGCCTCGACGGAGGCCGACCGCACGGTCTGGATCCGGCCGGTGGACGCCGCCGCGGGGTATGACAAGGGCGAGCTGCTGATGATGCCGCCGACGATCGCGACCCTGCGGGTGCTCGTACGGTACGGAGCCGCCGCGGACGCCCTCGCGGCGGCGGTCGGCCAGGACCTCACGCCCGTCCTCGCGCAGGCGCGGCTGGAGGCGGGTGAAGTCGTGCTGAGCTGGCCCGGCCACGACGAGTTCACCAAGCACATCCCCACCGCTCCCGCCTCGCCCATGCCGCCCCCCTCTCCCGTCGAACCGAACGGATCTGCCGGATCTGCCGGAGCCGCTGGAGACCCCCGATGAGCGACGCCGCAGCCCTCCCCGGCCAGCCGCGCGGCGCCGTCGTGTCAGGGCCGGCGACCGCGCGGGCGGTGAACGTCCTGGCTCCCAACGCCTCCGCGATGACCCTGGACGGCACCAACACCTGGATCGTCGCCGAGCCCGACTCCGAACTCGCGGTCGTCATCGACCCCGGGCCGCTCGACGACGCGCACCTGCGGAATGTCATCGCGATGGCCGAGAAGGCGGGGAAGCGGGTCGCGCTGACCCTGCTGACACACGGACATCCGGACCATGCGGAGGGCGCGGGCAGGTTTGCCGAGCTGACCGGCACAAAGGTGCGTGCCCTCGACTCGGCGCTGCGCCTCGGCGACGAGGGGCTCGCGGCCGGCGATGTGATCCGCACCGGTGGTCTTGAGCTGAGGGTGGTCCCGACGCCTGGCCACACCTCCGACTCGCTCTGCTTCCATCTGCCCGCCGACCGCGCCGTCCTGACCGGCGACACGATCCTGGGGCGCGGCACGACGATGGTCGCCCACCCCGACGGCCGCCTCGGGGACTACCTCGACTCACTGCGGCGGCTGCGCTCGCTCACCGTCGACGACGGGGTGCACCTGGTGCTCCCGGGGCATGGTCCGGTCCTGGAGGACGCGCAGGGCGCGGTGGAGTTCTATCTCGCCCATCGCGCACATCGACTCGCCCAGGTCGAGACGGCCGTGGAGAACGGCCACCACACGGCGGCCGACGTGGTGGCGCATGTGTACGCCGACGTCGACCGGTCGCTGTGGGGGGCTGCCGAGCTCTCGGTGCGCGCGCAGATCGAGTACCTGCGGGAGCACGGCCTGATTCCGGAGACGGGCTGAGCCCAGACCGACGGCGACTGATCCGGGTTGGCAAGGCGGCTGAATCCCCTCACTCGCGAAGACCTCCCCCACCTGTGGGCGGCGCCCCGCCGTGTCTTACGCTCCGCTTACTTTCGGCATTTCATCCCTGGGGGGAATCACGGTGTTCGTCCTGTTCATCCTGCTCGTCATTGCCGCCGTGGTGCTGTTCGTCGTATCCCGCGGCAACGACGGCCGCCGCGGGCTCAGGATAGGCGCGGCGGCCGCGCTGATCGCCGGTCTGTTCGCGGGCATCACCAGCTGTGTCTACGTCGTCAGCGCGTACGAGGTCGGTGTGCCCGTGACCTTTGGAAAGGTCGGCTCGCCCCTGACCTCCGGCATGCATCTGAGGTCGCCGTTCACCAACGTCACGACCTTCTCCACCCGTCCGGTCGACCTCAATCTCTCCGACAAGGAGGTGGTCGAGGTGCGGTCCAGCCAGGGCGGCGTGATGTACGCGGAGGTGACCGTGAAATGGGCGGTGACCCCCGCGAAGGCCGTGGAACTCTACCGGCTGGCGGGCAGCGAGGACGCCATCCAGCAGCGGCTCGTCTACCCGGACAGCCGGGAGATCATCCGCAACGTGTTCGCCCGCTACACGAGTGAGCAGGGCTACGCCTCGGCCCGAGAGAAGATCAACACCGAGATCGGTGGTCTGATCAAGGAGCGGCTGGCCCCGCGCGGTATTGAAGTGACCACGGTGAACCTGCGCAATGTGCGGCCGTCGGACAGTCTCCAGGGCCAGATCGATCGCAAGATCCAGCAGCAGCAGGCGACGGAGCGGGCGACCGAGGCTGCTCGTACGGCCAAGGCGGAGGCCGAGCGCCGCCGTATCGAGGCGGAGGGCATCGCCAGGGCGAACAAGATCCTCAACGACTCGCTCACGGACAAGGTGATCATGAACCAGTGCATCGACGCCTTCCGGGAGGCAGCTGCCAAGAACCCGGTCTACGCGGTCCCCTGCGGCGGTGGCAGCGGAAACCCGCTGATCGTCGACGGTACGAAGCGCTGACCTCAGCTCTCCCGAAACCCGAAACCGAAACGCGGATGGGCGCCCCCGAATCAGTCCGGGGGCGCCCATCCGCGCGTTTCCGTGTGTGTCGGCACCGAGCCGTCGCTGGGCCGATGCCCGCCGACGTTGCTAGCGCGAGCGCTTCGCGAGGCGCTCCACGTCCAGCAGGATCACGGCGCGCGCCTCCAGGCGCAGCCAGCCGCGCTGGGCGAAGTCGGCGAGTGCCTTGTTGACCGTCTCGCGGGAGGCGCCGACGAGCTGGGCCAGCTCCTCCTGGGTCAGGTCGTGAACGACGTGGATACCTTCCTCGGACTGCACGCCGAAGCGGCGCGACAGATCGAGGAGGGCGCGGGCGACACGGCCCGGGACGTCGGAGAAGACCAGGTCGGACATCTGGTCGTTGGTCTTGCGCAGTCGGCGCGCGACGGCACGCAGCAGTGCCGTGGCCACTTCGGGGCGGGCGTTGAGCCAGGGCTGGAGGTCGCCGTGGCCGAGGCCGAGCAGCTTGACCTCCGTCAGCGCGCTGGCCGTGGCCGTACGCGGACCCGGGTCGAACAGCGAGAGCTCGCCGATCAGCTCGCCGGGGCCGAGCACCGCCAGCATGTTCTCGCGGCCGTCGGGCGAGGTGCGGTGCAGCTTCACCTTGCCCTCGGTGACCACGTACAAGCGGTCCCCGGGGTCGCCCTCGTGGAAGAGCGCGTCGCCGCGGGCGAGTGTCACTTCACTCATCGAGGCGCGGAGCTCCGCGGCCTGCTCGTCATCGAGCGCCGCGAAGAGCGGGGCGCGCCGCAGAACGTCGTCCACGAGTTCTCTCCTTGTCGACCTGCTCAGGGGACGGTGCTCCCCATGATGCCGCACAGCAAAACAGTGCGATCAATCACAAGGATCCATCACAAGTCTGACGCACCGGCGTGTCCCGTTGTGCTTCAGGGGTCGATTCGGGTGGTGATCGGCCATGCCCGGGGCGGATGTCGGTGGCGGCCTTTAGGCTGGCCGGGTGTCCAATTCGCCGGTGGGAGTGCAGGCCAAGGGGGCCGGAAGAGTGCCAGGGGAGCAAGATTCCGCTGTGGGCGAACATGATTCGCCCACGCCGACAAAAGTAGCAAAAGAGGCAAAGAGGAAGCCCTCCTCTTCGAAGGCGGTCGCCGCCAGGAAGGCTGCCGCGAAGCCGGAGTCCCCGCTTGCGATGGTCCGGCGCGCCCGGCGCATCAACCGTGAGCTGGCCGAGGTGTATCCGTACGCCCACCCTGAGCTCGACTTCCAGAATCCCTTCCAGCTGCTGGTGGCCACGGTGCTGTCCGCCCAGACCACCGACCTGCGCGTCAATCAGACGACTCCCGCGCTCTTCGCCAGATACCCCACTCCCGAGGACATGGCCGCGGCCGTTCCGGAGGAGATGGAGGAGCTCATCAGGCCCACCGGCTTCTTCCGGGCCAAGACCAAGTCCCTGATCGGCCTGTCCACCGCCCTTCGTGACGACTTCGGCGGCGAGGTCCCGGGGCGCCTGGAAGACCTGGTCGGGCTGCCGGGAGTGGGCCGTAAGACGGCGTTCGTAGTGCTGGGCAACGCCTATGGCGTCCCCGGGATCACCGTGGACACCCACTTCATGAGGCTCGCCCGCCGGTGGAAGTGGACCACGCAGGAGGATCCGGTCAAGATCGAGGCCGAGATCGCGGCGATCTTCCCCAAGAGTGAGTGGACGATGCTCTCCCACCGGGTCATCTTCCATGGCCGCCGCATCTGCCACGCACGCAAGCCCGCCTGCGGTGCATGCCCGATCGCCCACCTGTGCCCGTCGTACGGCGAGGGCGAGACGGACCCGGAAAAGGCGAAGAAGCTGCTCAAGTACGAGATGGGCGGCTATCCGGGCCAGCGGTTGAATCCGCCGCCGGACTATCCCGGCAAACCCGCCCCTCCGCTGGGCGCTTCATGACACTGTCCGGCTCCCTGTCCGGGGCCGGCCGCGGGCAGCGGACCGGGGTCAGGAACGATCCTGGACGCGGTACGCGTTGCACACGACGGGGGTGCTCATGACACGCACGGACGAGATGTACGACGGCGAGCTGGCCGTGACGAGCGAAGGGCTGCCCGACTGGCTGCTCCCGGTGGCCGAGGCCGTCAGGACGGTCGCTCCCGAGCAGCTCAGCCGCTTTCTTCCCCCCGACGACGGCGGTCGTCAGTCCGCCGTGCTGGTGCTCTTCGGCGAAGGCGCGCAGGGGCCCGAGCTGTTGCTGATGGAGCGCGCCAGCAGCCTGCGCTCGCATGCCGGGCAGCCCTCCTTTCCCGGCGGCGCCCTTGATCCCGTGGACGGTGACCCCGCCACGTCCGGCCCGTTGCGCGCCGCCTTGCGGGAGGCCGAGGAGGAGACCGGTCTGGATCCGGCCGGCGTACAGCTCTTCGCCGTGCTGCCCCGGCTCTACATCCCGGTGAGCGGCTTTGTCGTCACACCCGTCCTCGGCTGGTGGCGCGACCGCAGTCCGGTCGCCGCCGTCGACCCCGCGGAGACCGCCCGGGTCTTCACCGTTCCCGTGGCGGATCTCACGAATCCGGCAAATCGGGCGACGGCCGTCCATCCCAGCGGCTTCCGGGGACCCGCGTTCCTGGTCGCATCCGCGCTGGTCTGGGGTTTTACGGCGGGGGTGATCGACCGGATCCTGCATTTCGCCGGTTGGGAGCGCCCCTGGGACCGCGGGAAGCAGGTCCCGCTCGATTGGCGGCCATGAGACCGTTGCTCACGTGCCGAACCCCAGCCGGACGGAGTGCCGGACAACGAAACTGCGAGGCAAACGACGGTGAACGTGCTGGACATCCTGCTGCTGGTAGCCGCCGTGTGGTTTGCGATCGTCGGGTACCGCCAGGGCTTCGTCGTCGGCATTCTCTCGGTGATCGGCTTCCTCGGCGGCGGACTCATCGCCGTCTACCTGCTGCCGGTCGTGTGGGACCAGCTGACCGATGAGGCCGAGGTCTCCACCACAGCCGCTATCGTCGCCGTCGTGATCGTGATTGTCTTCGCCTCGGTCGGGCAGGCCTTCACCACCCACCTCGGCAACAAGCTCCGCCGGTACATCACGTGGTCCCCGGCGCGTGCCCTGGACGCCACGGGCGGTGCGCTGGTCAACGTGGTCGCGATGCTCCTTGTCGCCTGGCTCATCGGCTCCGCCCTCGCGGGCACCTCCCTGCCGACCCTCGGCAAGGAGGTCCGAAACTCGAAGGTCCTCCTCGGGGTCTCCGAGGTGCTGCCCGCCGAGGCCGCCACCTGGACGACCGACTTCTCCTCCGTCCTCGCGCAGAACGGCTTCCCGCAGGTCTTCAGCCCGTTCGCCAAGGAACCCATCACCGAGGTGCGCGCGCCCGATCCGGCGCTTGTCAGCAGCCCGGTGGTGACGCGCGCCCAGCGTTCGATCGTCAAGGTCGTCGGCACGGCCACGAGCTGCAACAAGGTCCTGGAAGGCACCGGCTTCGTGTTCGCCGAGCGCCGGGTCATGACCAATGCGCATGTCGTGGGTGGCGTCGACGAGCCGACCGTCCAGATAGGTGGTAAGGGCCGCCTCTACGACGCGAAGGTCGTCCTCTACGACTGGCAGCGCGACATCGCCGTACTCGACGTCCCGGACCTCAAGGCCACTCCGCTCCCGTTCACCGGGACCGACGCTCGTACGGGTGACAGTGCGATCGTCGCGGGCTTCCCGCAGAACGGCGGGTACGACGTGCGGTCGGCCCGGGTCCGTGGCCGTATCGACGCCGACGGCCCGGACATCTATCGCAGGGGCGAGGTGCGCCGCGATGTCTACTCGCTGTTCACGACCGTCCGCGAGGGGAACTCGGGCGGGCCGCTGCTCACCCCGGAGGGCGAGGTCTACGGGGTGATCTTCGCCCGGTCGCGTGACGACGCCAACACCGGCTACGCGCTGACGGCCGACGAGATCCGCGATGACATCACGCTTGGCACCCGGGCCAACCAGCAGGTCGACAGCCAGGGCTGCGCCTTGTGACATCTACGGGGCGCCGCCTCGCGGCGCCCCCGTCGGACACGGATACGACGACCTGCCGGCTCGACCGCCGGAATGCTGTCGCGTCAGCCGCGCGGATGGCGCAGCCGTGCCGAGACCCAGCGGGCCCGGCGCCGGAGGATACGGGGGATCCCGAGCCGGGGATCGTGGCCCTGCGTCTGCGAGCCGCCCCTCTCGTAGCCGATCGGCGCGGAGGCCGAGCGGGAGTTGCGTGCTGTGTCAGCGTAGTCGTGCGTCCAGCCCATACCCCGACGTGTGCCCGGGCCCCAAGGTCGGTAATCGCATCCCGGCCCGCCAATTGGCCTATGCGCGAGGCAATACCCGTTCGTCGTACGTCTGTTCGTCGGCGGTCCGCTTAGCGGTCGGGCTCGGGGTCCTTGAGCCAGCCGACGAGCTCCTTGGAGAACACCCCCGGATCCTCCTCATGGGGGAAGTGGCCAAGGCCGTCGAAGAGCCGCCAGCGGTACGGCGCCTCGACGTACTGACCCGATCCCGCGGCGCTGCGCGTACGCACCGCTGCGTCCAGGGAGCCGTGCAGATGGAGCGTCGGCACCCGTACCGGGCGCTTCATCCGGCGATTGAACTGGATGCCGTCCGGGCGGGCGAGTGAGCGAACCATCCAGCGGTACGGCTCGATCGAGCAGTGCGCCGTCGAGGGAATGGACATCGCCCGCCGGTACACCTCGATCGCGTCGTCATCCGGCTGCCGCGGCCCGGACCAGTCCCGGATCAGACGGCCCACCAGCTCCGCGTCATCAGCCACGAGTTGACGCTCGGGCAGCCAAGGCCGCTGGAAGCCCCAGATGTACGAACCGGCGCGACTCTGCGCGAAGTCGCCGAGCATCGACGAACGCCAGCGGCGCGGGTGCGGCATCGACGAGACCACGAGCCTGCGCACCAGCTTGGGGCGCATCACCGCCGCGGTCCAGGCGAGGTAGCCGCCCAGGTCGTGCCCGACCAGCGCGGCGTCCGGCTCGCCCAGCGAACGCACCACACCGGTGATGTCGAGCGCGAGGTTCGCCGGGTCGTAGCCCCGCGGCGTACGGTCGCTGCCGCCCACACCGCGCAGGTCCATGGCCACGGCCCGGAACCCGGCGTCGGCGAGTGCCGTGAGCTGATGCCGCCAGGTCCACCAGAACTGAGGAAAGCCGTGCAGGAGCAGCACCAGCGGCCCGTCGCCCAGCTCGGCGATGTGGAAGCGCGCGCCATTGGCCGCGACATCCCGATGGGTCCAGGGGCCCTCGATACGCACGGGGCCGCCAGAGCCCGAGCCATTGCCGGAGCCCGCGCCGTTGCTGGGAGCGTTGCCGCGGGCGCCGGGGCCGCCAGGACCGTCGGGGCTTGATTCAGGGACCGTCATGCAGATGAGCGTGCCACAGCTGTGGACGCCTCCTGGTCCTGACGGGGGTGCGGCTTGACGTTCCCCAGGACAGCGGCGGTCTGCTTCGCAGAGGCGATGGACCTCTCCGGAGGCTTCACCTTCTTGAACTTGGACGTGGCGATCAATGCCAGCAGCCCCGCGATCAGCAGGAACGCCGCTCCGACGATCAGGAATGACCAGGCGAGACCGAGGCCGAGATTGTGGATCCCGTAGGCGGCGGCGAAGCTCAGCACCGGCAGCGAGAACAGTGCGAGCACTCCCGCCACGCTGATGGCCGCACCACCGGTCACCCCGCGCTTGACGTCCTGGCGGAGCTCCGCCTTGGCCAGTGCGATCTCGTCGTGCACCAGGGCCGACATCTCGGCGGTCGCCGTGGCGACCAGCTGGCCGAGTGTCCGGTCGGGGCCGATCAGCCGGACCGGTCCGACCGTGTCGCCGGTGACTTCGACGGTGCCGGCGGTCTTCGGTGCGCCGCTGCCGGGGTCGCTCATCGCTGACTCCCTCTTCATCATCTCTGCTTCGGTTTCGGTCGTCTTCACTGCGTATCTGCGTATCCGTTGAGATCTGTAGTCAGATCATGCCGGACTGTCGCCGTCGCCGCGCCATGCCCCCGCCAGTTCCGCCTTGCGGCGGTGTTCCGCGGCCTTCGCCTCGTAGAGCGCGGCCATCCTCAGGTGGTACTCCGGCTTGCCCTGCTCGTAGATGTCCGGGATGCCGTCGTGGTCCTCGTCGCGCTCCTCCTCCTCGCACAGCGCCTGGTAGGTGCGTACCCGCAGCTTCAGCAGTACACAGGCGAAGACGGCGGAGATGACCGAACCGGCCAGCACCGCGGCCTTGACCTCGTCCATCAGGGCGGTGTCGGTGGCGAAGGCGAGCTCGCCGATGAGCAGCGAGACGGTGAATCCGATGCCGGCCAGTGAGGCCACGGCGAAGACATCGGCCCAGGCCAGGTCCTCGTTGAGCTCGGCCTTGGTGAAGCGGGCGGCGAGCCAGGTGCCACCGAAGATGCCGATGGTCTTGCCGACTACCAGGCCGAGCACCACGCCGAGAGTCTCCGGCCTGGTGAAGACCTCCTGGAGTGCGCCGCCCGAGACGCTGACACCGGCGGAGAACAGGGCGAACAGCGGTACGGCGATTCCGGCCGAGACCGGTCGTACGAGGTGCTCGATGTGCTCACCGGGGGAATGCGGCTCCCCCTCCTGCCTGGTGCAGCGCAGCATGAGGCCCATGGCGACCCCGGCGATGGTGGCGTGGACGCCGCTGTTGTACATCAGGCCCCAGATCACCAGAGCCAGCGGGATGTACACGTACCAGCCGCGCACGCCCTTGCGCAGCAGTAGCCAGAACACGCCGAGTCCCACGACTGCCCCGCCCAGTGCGGCGAAGTTCAGGTCCGCGGTGAAGAAGATCGCGATGATCAGGATCGCGAAGAGGTCGTCGACGACGGCGAGGGTGAGCAGGAACGCCCGTACGGCGGACGGCAGCGAGGTGCCGATCACGGCGAGTACGGCGAGGGCGAAGGCGATGTCGGTCGCGGTCGGCACCGCCCAGCCCGCGGTGGAACCGCCGCCCGCGATGCTGACCAGGGTGTAGACGAGAGCGGGCACGGCCATACCGCAGATGGCGGCGACGACGGGAAGCGCGGCGGCCTTGGGGTCGCGCAGCTCACCGGCGACCAGCTCCCGCTTGAGCTCGATGCCGGCGACGAAGAAGAAGATGGCGAGCAGTCCGTCCGCCGCCCAGTGCTCCACGGAGAGGTCGAGGCCGAGTGCCGCGGGGCCGAAATGGAAGTCGCTCACAGCCTCGTAGGAGGCACCCAGGGTGTTCGCCCAGATGATCGCGGCGATCGCGGCGGCCAGCAGCAGGATGCCCCCGACGGTCTCGGCGCGCAGCGCCTCAGCCACGAAGTTCCGCTCGGGGAGGGAGAGACGTCCGAGGAACTTACGCGGTCCCGAGGCCTGGTTGGCGGGCGTCGGTGCGGGTGGGGGCGCGGCCACGGGTGGAGACCTCCGGTCGGATAGGCAGGGCGAAGCACATGCCGACCAGACTTCCCGGCGCACCTGAGGTTCTTTGTTGGGTTGTTGACGCAGTCGTTACTTTACCTAAGAAGTCGCCCTGATGCGCAAGGGTGAATCCGGTGATCTTCACCTTAGGTGTAAAAGGGGCACCCGGCCTGTCGCTCCGGGTGCCCCGGGAAAAGCGGACTCTGCGCGGCCGGCCTCAGTCCTCCGAAGGTGCGCTGGGGAGCTTGGACTGGATGAGGTCCATGACGGTGGAGTCGGTAAGGGTGGTGACATCGCCGAGCTGCCGGTTCTCCGCGACATCACGGAGCAGACGGCGCATGATCTTGCCGGAGCGGGTCTTGGGAAGCTCCGCGACGGGGAGGATGCGCTTGGGCTTGGCGATCGGGCCGAGGGTGGCGCCGACATGGTCGCGCAGCTCGGCGGAGAGGCCCTCGTCCTCCTGGGCGGTGCCACGAAGGATCACGAACGCGACGATGGCTTGGCCGGTGGTGTCGTCTGCGGCGCCGACGACAGCTGCTTCGGCGACCTTGGGGTGGGAGACGAGGGCGGACTCGACCTCGGTGGTGGAGATGTTGTGCCCGGAGACGAGCATGACGTCGTCCACGCGGCCGAGGAGCCAGATGTCGCCGTCGTCGTCCTTCTTGGCGCCGTCGCCGGCGAAGTACTGGCCCTGGAACCGGGACCAGTAGGTGTCGATGAAGCGCTGGTCGTCTCCCCAGATGGTGCGGAGCATCGAAGGCCAGGGCTCGGTCAGGGTGAGGTAACCGCCGTGGCCGTTGGCGACTTCCTGGCCGTTGTCGTCGACCACCGTCGCGCTGATGCCGGGGAGCGGGCGCTGGGCGCTGCCGGGCTTGGTGTGGGTGACGCCGGGGAGGGGCGAGATCATCATCGCGCCGGTCTCGGTCTGCCACCAGGTGTCGACGACGGGGGTGGCGCCGGCACCGATGTGCTCGCGGTACCAGACCCAGGCCTCGGGGTTGATGGGCTCGCCGACCGAGCCGAGGACGCGCAGGCTGGACAGGTCGAACTTGGCGGGGATGTCGTCACCCCACTTCATGAAGGTGCGGATCGCCGTCGGGGCGGTGTAGAGGATCGTGACCCCGTACTTCTGGATGATTTCCCAGAAGCGGCCCTGGTGCGGGGTGTCGGGGGTGCCTTCGTAGATGACCTGTGTGGCGCCGTTCGCCAGGGGGCCGTACACGATGTAGGAGTGACCGGTGACCCAGCCGATATCGGCGGTGCACCAGTAGACATCGCGGTCCGGCTTGAGGTCGAAGACGGCGTGGTGCGTGTACGCGGCCTGGGTGAGGTAGCCGCCGCTGGTGTGCAGGATCCCCTTGGGCTTTCCGGTGGTGCCGGAGGTGTAGAGGATGAACAGCGGGTGCTCGGCGCCGAATGCCTCGGGCTCATGCGTGGCGGACTGGCGCTCGACGATGTCGTGCCACCACTGGTCACGGCCCTCGGTGAAGGCGGTGTCCTGGCCGGTGCGGCGGATGACCAGCACATGCTCAACCTGCGGGCAGGATGCCAGCGCCTGGTCGATGGCGGGCTTGAGCGCGCTGGGCTTGCCGCGGCGGTAGCCGCCGTCTGCGGTGATGACGAGCTTGGCGTCGGCGTCCTGGATCCGGGAGGCCACCGCGTCGGACGAGAAGCCGCCGAACACCACCGAGTGCGCGGCGCCGATCCGGGCGCAGGCGAGCATCGCCACCACGGCCTCGGGAATCATCGGCAGATAGATCGCGACGCGGTCCCCGGCGCTCACGCCCAGTTCGGTCAGCGCATTGGCGGCCTTGGACACCAGGTCCTTGAGCTCGGCATAGGTCACCGCGCGGCTGTCGCCGGGCTCGCCCTCGAAGTGGATCGCGACCCGCTCGCCCAGACCCGCCTCGACGTGCCGGTCCACGCAGTTGTACGCCACGTTCAGCGTGCCGTCCCCGAACCACTTCGCGAACGGCGGGTTCGACCAGTCCAGCGTCTCCGTCGGCGCCTTGGCCCAACTCAGCCGCCGTGCCTGCTCTGCCCAGAACCCCAGCCGGTCCGCCGCGGCCCGTTCAAACGCCTCGGCCGTCACATTGGCGTCCCGCGCCAGATCGGCCGGCGGCGCGAACCGCCGCTCTTCCTTGAGCAGGTTGGCCAGGCTCTCGTTGCTCACGAGTTCTCCCTTTCCCAGGGCGTCCTATGTACCTATGTGTCCCAGGCCATAGCTCATCAGCCAGATGCCCGGGAGACAAGGGCCCGCGGGGAAATGGTGTAGACCTATGATCTTGAGGCGGCTCCCGTCTGTAGATCTGCACGTTCACACGTCCGGACGGGACGACCTCTCTCCTCCGGGTGGATGGAGAAGAGAGGCCACACGTTCCCACGGACGTCGCACCCTGGAGGTTCAGGCGTGCACCTGCTCCAGGGCTGACGGTTCGGAGGTCACCCGGTCGAACACCTCATCGGTGCGGTCGCCGCACTCCTCGCCGTCCGCCAGCAGATACGCCTGCGCCTCTCCCACATGGAAGTACATTCCGTGCAGCTGGAGCGTGCCATCGGCCAGCCTTCGCGCCACGGCGTCATGCGCCCGCAGATGCTCCAACTGCTGGACGACATTCGTCAGACAGAGCTGCTCCACCGCGTCGGCCGGCAGCCTCCCTGCGATCCGGGCCCAGGAGTGGTGAGGCGAGTTCATCCTCTCCACACTGGGCTGCCCGTGCCGTAGCCAGCGCCGCAGCGGAGTCGCCTGGTCCTCGTCGTCCGGCGTGCCCTTCATCAGGGCCTGCATGGCCCCGCAACCGGAGTGGCCGCAGACCGTGATCGAATCGACCTTCAGCACGTCCACCGCGTATTCGATCGCCGCCGCGACCGAGTCGTCCCCGCCCTGTTCGCCGGGCTTGGGAACCAGATTGCCGACATTCCGCACGGTGAACAGATCCCCCGGGCCGCTGGCGGTGATCATGCTGGTGACTAGGCGGGAGTCTGCGCAGGTCAGGAACAGTTGCGAAGGGCGCTGTCCTTCGCGGGCCAGCCGTGCCAGCTCCTCCCGTACCAGCGGAGCCGTGTTGCGCTGGAAGGAGCTCAGTCCGCTGGCCAGTTGATGCTGGGCATGCTCCGTACGCTGTTCGGGTGAGTCGGAGACCGGGTGCTCTCCGCAGTGGTGGTTCCGCCAGGGAGTCCAGGGACGGCAGCAGGCGTGCGACTCCAAGGCGGGCTCGGCGATCCGTCCCCCCGTACGCCCGGTGAACTCGACGGCTCCGCCGTGTGCCTCATGGGTGGTCTGCCAGTCGTGCAAGGCCTCGTAGGCCGCGTGGTCCATGAACGAACCGTCCAGCTCCACCACGGCCTCGGAGCCATGCGGCACCTTGCTGAGCGTGCGACTCAGTCTCGGCACGGCCAGGAACGTCAACTGACCGTGCACTCGCACCCGGTGGACGCCGTCCCGCTGCCCCACGCCGATCCGCACCCTGGTCAGCCGATACAGCGCCAAGGCCACCGCCACGGCGATACCGACGGCCACGCCCTCCAGGACGCCGGTGAGGACGACGCCGCCCATGGTGGCCACGTACACCAGCATTTCGCGGTTCCGCTTCACGCTGCGCAGATGGGTGATGTTGACCATCTGGATGCCGACGACCATGACCAGGGCGGCGAGCGCGGCCAGCGGGATCAGATCGAGTACGGGCACCAGCAGCAGTGCGGCGATGGCGATCCATACACCGTGCAGCATGGCTGAGTGTCGACTGACGGCACCCGCCGAGACATTGGCGGTGCTGCGCACGGCGACACCGGTGACCGGAAGTCCGCCCAGCGCGCCGGAGACGACATTCGCCGCGCCCTGCCCCCGCAGTTCCCGGTCGAGGTCGGCGCGTGGGACGCGGACGGCGGGCTCCTTGCGGGCCGCGGCCAGCCGGTCGATGGCAACGGCGGACAGGAGTGACTCGACGCTGCCGACCAGAGTGATGGTCAGGACGGCGGCGATCAGCCCGAGCACCGGGCCTTCCGGCAGCCCTGGCAGGGCGTGACTGCTCCACGACGGCAGGTCGACCCGGGGCAGACTGAGCCCTGCGATCGCGGCCAGAGCCGTCGCGGCAACGACCGATGCCAGAGCGGCAGGCACCTTTCTCACCAGCCGTCCCATCCCGCCAGGCACGCGCGGCCAGGTGAGCAGCACCGTGATGGTCAGGATGCTGACCGACAGCGCTGCCGGTTGCAGGCCGGCCAGTTGGCCGGGCAGGGCGAGGACGTTGTCGATCGCGGAGCTCTGAGGGGTGCCGCCGAGCACGATGTGCAGCTGGGCCATGGCGATGGTGACACCGATGCCGGCCAGCATGCCGTGGACGATCGCCGGGCTGACGGCCAGCGCGGACCTGGCCACACGCAGGGCCGACAGGGCGAGCTGACTGAGCCCGGCAAGTACGGTGATGGCGCATGTCGTTCGCCATCCGTACCGCTGGATGAGGTCGGCGGTGATCACGGTGAGACCTGCGGCGGGGCCGCTGACCTGGAGCGGAGCCCCGCCGAAGAAGCCCACGACGACACCGCCGACCGCAGCCGCCACGAGGCCGGCCTGCAGCGGTGCCCCGGTGGCCAGAGCGATACCGAGCGAGAGCGGCAGGGCGATCAAGAAGACGCTGATCGAGGCGGAGATGTCGGCGCCCGCGATCCGGAAACCGGTGCCGGGCCCCCGGTCGCCGCGACCGCCACCGAGTCGTGTGTGCTTGTCGTGCTTGTCGGGCGGACTGTGGGGGCTGTGGTCGCTGTGCTCTTCGTCGTGCGTGCGCGAGGGAAAGTAGGCAGACATGGTCCCGTCTCCTCCGGGGCGGCGCGGTCGCGGTGTGTGGGGCGCGGCCGTGGGTCACGGCGTATCAGCGGCGGGATCCTCTGACCGGGAGCCTTGGGCAAGACCGCGAATCGGACAGAGTCTCAACTCTGAGTAAATGGATCGTAATGCAGAGTAAAGACGACGGCATGACTTTCCGGGCAAATGGGGCATTGGTTCACTCGGCGGGGTGAGGAATCGGGCAGTCCGCTTTGGGGTCCCGTGATCAGCGGTCCCGCGGTCCGCGTCCGTATGTCTGCGGGGCGGGGGTATGCGCACACCGGCCCCTGGCCGGCCCGGCGAGGGCCCTTGCCCCGCCGCGGCCGGGCGCGTTACGCAGGCTGAGGCGCGGGTTCGGGTGCGTCGGCTGCCACGGCGGGTTCCCCGAGGGTGAACGAGGGGTCCACCTGTGCCGCCAGATCGGCCCCGGTCTTCGCGTTGCCCCAGCTCTCGGCGTTCTTCAGATGGAAGTGGACCATCTGGCGGGTATAGCGCTCCCAGTCGCGGTTCCCGTATGACCCGTCCGCCGTCTCTTGGAGGACGCACAGCGCTTGACGGCTCTGCTCCTCCAGTTGGCCGAAGTGGAGCGGGCGGCCCTTCTCCATCGCGCGTACCCAATCCGACTGCCCGATCGTGACCAGCAGGTCCTCACCCACCTGCTCGCGCAGGAAGTCGACGTCATCCGGAGACTGCACCTTGTTGCCGACCACTCTGAGGGCGACCCCGAAGTCCCGTGCGTACTCCTTGTACTGCCGGTAGACCGAGACGCCTTTGCGGGTGGGTTCGGCGACGAGGAACGTCATGTCGAAGCGCGTGAACAGTCCGGAGGCGAAGGAGTCCGACCCCGCCGTCATGTCGACCACCATATACTCGTCCGGGCCGTCGGCGAGGTGGTTGAGGCATAGCTCCACGGCCCCGACCTTGGAGTGGTAGCAGGCCACCCCGAGGTCGGACTCGGTGAACGGGCCCGTCACCATCAGCCGGATCTCGCCGCCGTCCAGCCGCATGGTCCGCGCGCAGGCCTCGTAGACCGGATTGTCCTCGCGGACCCGAAGCAGCCGTGACCCCTCGCCCGGGGGCGTTGTCTTGATCATGGTGTCGGCCGACGCGATCCTCGGGTTGGTCCCGCGCAGGTGGTCCTTGATCAGAGGAAGGTGCGCCCCCATGGCCGGCAGCGCCGCCGCCTCGTCCTCGTCGAGGCCGAGCGCCGTGCCGAGGTGCTGGTTGATATCGGCGTCCATCGCGATGACATGGGCCCGCTGCGCGGCGAGATGGCGAAGGAACAGTGAGGACAGCGTGGTCTTGCCACTGCCGCCCTTCCCTACGAAAGCGATCTTCATGTTCACCTAAGGTAGTCGCTCGACTGCTCTCGGTGCTGGCCGTGCGTGAAGAAGACCACTCCAATGTGGGGCGGACCGCCGAGACGCGTAGCCTCCCTACTTATGAGTACGAACGCCCCTGACCCCTTGGCCGCGCTCGGCACCCTGCCCGGGGTCGGTGACGCTGTTGATTCCGTGCGCAAGGCCGTCGACCGTGTCTACGGCCACCGGGTCATGCGGCGGCGCAGTAACGAGGTCGCATCCGAGGCGGCACTGCGCGGCGCCCGTGGTTCCGCGGCGCTCTCGGGGGCCGACTGGGCGCTGGAGGAGGTGCGCCGGCGTAGCGACTTCGGTGCAGAGAACGAGGCCCAGATCGTCGGTGCCGCTCTCAGGCTGTCCGCCGAGTCCGGCCAGTTGCTCTCCATCTGGAGGCAGTCCCCTCTCCGGGTACTGGCGCGGCTTCATCTGGTGGCCGCGGGAGGTGTCGCGCCGGATGCGGCGGTCGGTCGTCCGCGACTCACGGGTGAAACGGCCGACGAGCCGCTGATCAGCGCTCCGCTGCCGGATGCCGACGAGGTGGCGGCTCGTCTGGACGGGCTCTCCGGGCTGGTGATCGAGGGCAGTTCGGCCCCGGCCCTCGTGACGGCCGCCGTCGTACATGGCGAACTCCTCGCACTGCGCCCGTTCGCGTCGTACAACGGACTGATCGCCAGGGCGGCCGAACGCATCGTCCTCGTGGGCAGCGGTCTCGACCCCAAGTCGATCTGCCCCGCCGAGGTGGGTCACGCGGAACTCGGACGGGCCGCCTACGCTGGCGCGTTTGACGGCTACTTGTCAGGAACCCCGGAGGGGATGGCGGCCTGGATCGCGCACTGCGGGCGGGCCGTCGAGCTGGGCGTACGGGAGTCGACGGCGGTCTGCGAGGCGCTCCAGCGCGGCGCCGCCTAGATCCTCTCCCCCGGGCGACGAGGTCCAGCTGAGACCGGCTGCCACGGGGAGTGGGCAAAAGGTTGCGGCGGTACCGGAATTGGTACCGCCGCTGGCATGTCCGCTCAGTTACCAAGCGTCCTCGATATGTTGCCCATCAGGCCGGAAACTTTGTCCGTCACCTGGTGCGGCTGGCCCGTAATCGACGGGTCGACGTCGCGTGGGTGCTGATCGGCCATGCTTCGGTCCGTGGGGCCTTTGCTGCGTAGAAGGTGATCCTCTCGGATGTCCCAGGTCTCGCGGGCCGTTGAGTCCTTTGTACTCCAGCGGCCGGGCAAGCGGAACCCCTCCCTGCACTTCTTTACTTTTAGGTTCAAATACGGGCATCGGCGCTGCCGCGCCGTCGGCTGACGTACCAGACGAGCCCCGCCGTGGCCGCTGCCGCGCCGACCGCTGCCGCGGCGAGCAGGGCGGGCCGCGGCAGCATGGTGAAGCGGGGAAGGCGCTGCTTCAGACGCACCGGGCGGTTGAAGACGAGCACTGGCCAGCCGCGTGAGACCGCCTCGCGGCGCAGGGCGCGGTCCGGGTTGACCGCGTGGGCATGGCCCACCGACTCCAGCATGGGGACATCGGTGACGGAGTCGCTGTACGCGTAGCAGCGCGACAGGTCGTATCCCTCGGACTCGGCGAGCTCCCGCACGGCTTCGGCCTTGGTCGGGCCGTAGGCGTAGTACTCGATCTCCCCGGTGAAGCAACCGTCATCGCCGACGACCATGCGGGTCGCGACCACGCGGTCCGCGCCGAGCAACTCGCCGATCGGCTCGACCACCTCGGCGCCGGAAGTGGAGACGATCACGACATCCCGTCCGGCGGTGTGGTGTTCCTCGATGAGGGAGGCCGCCTCGTCGTAGATGATCGGGTCGATCAGATCGTGGAGGGTCTCGGCGACGAGTTCCTTGACGTGGCGGACGTTCCAGCCTTTGCAGAGTGCTGACAGATACTGACGCATCCGCTCCATCTGGTCGTGATCGGCGCCGCCTGCGAGGAAGACGAACTGCGTGTAGGCGGTGCGCAGTACGGCGCGCCGGTTGATCAGTCCTCCTTGGTAGAAGGACTTGCTGAAGGTCAGCGTCGATGACTTCGCAATGACCGTCTTGTCCAGGTCAAAGAACGCTGCTGCGCGCGGCAAGGAGTGGTTTTCCACGAAGCCGAGCATAGGCGCCCACCATTCGGCGTAAGCTGCGGCGTGTGGGTTTGCCTGAGAAGGCTCTCGGGTACACCATGGAAGTCACGGATCGTTCGCGACCGTGCTAACCCGGTCCGGCTCCTCCCCCCCCGAGTCGGCCGTGGGGACGACCCCCGCTCTCCCCCCCGGCGGGGGTCGTCGCATGTCCGGACGCGTTTTCGTCCCTCTCGCCGGATCGTTCGGCTCTTCCCGGTGTTCCGCAGTGCTCCGCTGTGCCGCCCGCGCACCCCTCCGCTTTTGTCACGCTGTGTAGTTATGGCGCTGCGCTCTGGAAGTCATACCGGAAGTCACTGGTATGGGTGAGTGAGATATTCACAAGTGGTGGGCCGTCCACAGATTTCGAGCAAGATCCACATGATTTTCCGGCGCGCTGCACGGTGATTCCGGCCACGAAGTTCACGGGCCGAAGGAATCACTGATGAGGGCCGGTGCGCCGACCCTCTGGCATCCACCCGCACTGCGCGGTGAGAGTCGGAGAAATCATGGTGGGTTCGCTCACATCCGCTACGTCCAGCCCATCCGATGCGCCCACGGCATCCTCGCCCTTGCCTGTGGCCCGTCCGCATGCGGCATCCGCATGGTCCGGTCCGTCCCTCGGATCCGGTGAGCCTGGCGCTTCCGGTTCCCGTATCGACGTGTCTCGCGCGTACCGCACCTCTGGTGCGTCGGAACCACCCGGTCCGTGCCCCGCTGGGGGCGAGCGGCGCGAAGGTCCGTTGATCCTCACCGAGGACCCGGAGCTGCTCGACGATCTCCTGAGGCTGTGCGCCGCCGCCGGCGTCGATCCCCAGGTCCACCACACGGTGCCTGAAGGACGGGGGAGGGGAAGCTGGGACAGCGCCCCGCTCGTCCTGGTCGGCGACGACGCGGCCGCCCGCTGCAGAGGAGCGTCCCGCAGGAGCGGAGTGCTGCTCGTCGGACATGACCGGGAAGACCCCGGCGTCTGGCGGTCCGCCGTCGAGATCGGCGCGGACTGTGTGCTGCGGCTTCCGGATGCCGAGGGCTGGCTGGTCGACCGCATCGCCGATGTCGCCGAAGGGGTGGGCAGGCCCGCGTTGACCGTCGGAGTGATCGGAGGCAGCGGAGGGGCCGGAGCGTCCACGCTCGCCGGAGCTCTCGCCGTCACCGCGGCCCGGCAGGGATGGCGGACGATGCTCGTCGACGGTGATCCCCTGGGCGGCGGCCTCGACGTGCTCCTCGGCGGAGAGCACGCCGAGGGCAGACGCTGGCCGGAGTTCGCCGCGTCGAAGGGCCGCGTGGCCGGGGGTGCGCTGGAGGAGTCCCTCCCCGCGGCGCACGGGTTGCGGGTGCTCAGCTGGGACCGCGGTGACATGGTCGCGGTGCCCCGGGAGGCGATGCGCGCGGTGCTGGCGGCAGCTCGCCGACGGGGTGGAGTGGTGGTCGTGGACCTGCCCCGTCGGGTCGACGAAAGCGCCGCGGAGGCCCTGGCGCAGCTCGATGCCGGGCTGCTGGTGGTGCCGGGGGAGCTTCGTGCGGTCGCGGCGGCGCGTCGAGTCGCGTCGGCGGTGCGGATGGTGCTCTCCGACCTGCGGGTGGTGGTGCGCGGGCCGTACGCGGCGGGGCTGGACGAGAGGTGGGTGGCCGACGCACTCGGACTGCCGTTGGTGGGCGAACTGCCGTGGGACACCGGGCTGAGCGCCGACCTGAACGGCGGAGTCCCACCCGGGGCCGGATCGCGTGGGCCGTTGGCCCGGTTCTGCTCGGCGTTCTGGGAGCGGGCCCACGCAGCAGGTGGTGCCAGGTGACCGCGGCGCTGCTCGAAGCGGTGCGGCAGCGGCTGGCGGAGAGCGGTGCCGAGCCCACGCCGGCCAGGGTGGCGGCGGCCCTCCGGGCGCAGGGGCGGCTGCTCGGCGACGCGGAGGTGCTCGGAGCGGCCGAGGAGTTGCGGTGCGAGTTGGTGGGGACGGGACCGCTGGAGCCGCTGCTCGCCGACCCGGCGGTGACGGACGTGCTGGTGTCCGCCCCGGACCGGGTCTGGGTGGACCGCGGCGGCGGACTCGAACTCACCGGCGTCACCTTCACCGACGCGGGGGCCGTGCGCAGACTGGCGCAGCGGCTCGCGGCCGTGGCCGGGCGGCGGCTGGACGATGCCCGCCCCTGGGTGGACGCCAGGCTTCCCGACGGGACGCGTATGCACGCGGTGCTGCCCCCGGTGGCGGTCGGCGCCGCCTGTCTCTCGCTGCGGGTGGTGCGCCCCAAGGCCTTCTCCCTGAGCGAGCTCGTCGCGGTGGGCACCGTTCCACCGGGTGGCGACCGGCTGCTCAAGGCGCTGACCGCGGCGCGTATCTCCTACGTGATCAGCGGCGGCACCGGCACGGGCAAGACGACGCTTCTGTCCACGCTGCTCGGTCTCGTGGGTGAGCGTGAGCGGATCGTACTGGCCGAGGACTCAGCGGAGTTGCGACCCGACCACCCACATGTCGTCCGGCTGGAGTCCCGTCCGGCCAACCAGGAGGGGGCGGGCCAGGTCACCCTGCGGGATCTGGTGCGGCAGGCCCTGCGGATGCGGCCGGACCGGCTGGTCGTCGGCGAGGTCCGGGGCGCCGAAGTCATGGATCTGCTGGCGGCGTTGAACACGGGACACGACGGCAGCGGCACCGTTCATGCCAATACGGCTTCCGACGTGCCGGCCAGGCTCGAGGCCCTGGGCACGGCCGCGGGTCTGGACCGGGCCGCGCTGCACAGCCAACTGGCCGCGGCCCTGTCGGTCGTGGTGCATCTCGTACGGGACCGGCACGGGTGTCGACGGGTCGCCGAGGTTCATGTGCTGGAGCGGGACACGGCGGGGCTGGTGGTGACCGTACCCGCGCTGCGCTGGGGCGCCACGGGCTTCGTGCGGGAGCGCGGCTGGGAGCGGCTGTGGGCGCTGATCGGGGGTGCGTGGTGACCTCGGCGGCGCTGTGTGCCGCGGTCTGTGCCGGTGCTGCGGTCTGGATGTCGGTTATCGGAGACCCTGCCGTCAGACGGGCTCGGCTGGTGCTCCCTGACGGGGACACCGCAGCGCTCGCGTCAAGCTGGGGCGGGGAGTTCCGCCGGTGGATCGTTCGGTGCTTCCGGCGGGAGTGGCTCTGTCTGCCGGGGGCAGTGCTGCTGGCGCTGTTGGGCGATTCGCCGCTGCCGCTGCTCGTGGGAGCCCTCGCGGTGCCCGTGGTGGGACGCCAGTTGCGCGTCGCGGAGGGCAGGCGTGCGAAGGAGCGCAGAGCCGACGCGGTGATCGCGCTCTGCGGTGGGATCGCCGGTGAGCTGAGAGCCGGGCGCCAGCCCGGGCAGGCGCTGCTGGCCCTCGGCCGGGCCACGGGAGCTCTGGGCGGGGCCGAGGCCGCCGTGCTCGCCGCCGCACGATTCGGCGGGGATGTGCCGGCGCAGTTGCGCCGGGCGGCCCAGGAGCCCGGGGCGGGCGGGCTCGCCGGACTGGCTGCCTGCTGGCTGGTGTCGGTGGACGGAGGAGCGGGGCTGGCCACCGGACTTGACCGACTGGAGGGCGCACTTCGCGGTGAGCGGGAGCAACGGGAGGGGCTGCGTGCCCAGTTGGCCGGAGCCTGGTCGACGGTCCTGGTCCTGGCGATGCTTCCGGTGGTGGGGCTGGCACTGGGCTCGGCTCTCGGGGCCGGCCCGCTGAAGGTGCTGCTGCACACACCGGCCGGGGCGGGCTGTCTGCTGGTGGGCGGGCTGCTCGAGGCGGCAGGGCTCTGCTGGGCGGGGCGCATCGTGAGGGCGGGGGCGCGGCCTTGAGCGGCGCCTTCGTCCACAGCCTGGGGACACGGCCGGAGCTGCGCGCTCTGGCGGCGGCGGCCGTGGTCTGGCTGGTCCTGGCACTGGCAGACCGGCGGCGTGAGCGTCGGCTGCGCCGGCGGTTCGACGCCCTTGTGCCCAGGCCGGTGCCGCCTGAGCGACTGCGGGACCGGATGCCTCGATACGGGGCGCGGGCTCGGCAGTGGGCTCTGCCCGCGAGCGCGGTGGTGATGGGTTTTGCCCTGGTCGGCCCCGTGACCGGTTCACTGCTGGGCGCTGCCGGGGCCTATGGCGTCCGGAGATGGCAGCAGGGCCGGGCGCGGGACAAAGCTGTGGCGCAGGACCGTGCGGCGGAGCAACTCCCGCTCGCCGCCGATCTTCTGGCTGCCTGTATCTCCGCGGGTGCGGGGCCGCGCGAGGCGGCGGAAGCCGTGGGGGAGTCCCTGGGCGGGCCGGTGGGCGAGCGGCTGGCGATGGCCGCGGCGGAGCTGCGGCTCGGTGGTGAACCGGCCCGGGCGTGGGGGCGGTTCGGCGAAATACCGGGAGGGGGCGGACTGGCCCGGTGTCTTGAGCGGGCCGGCTCGTCGGGGGCACCTGCGGCGGAGCCAGTCTCGCGGCTGGCCGCGGGCCTCAGGGCTGAGCGGGCCAGATCCGCCACGGCGCGCGCCCAGCGCGCCCAGGTCCTGATCACGGCACCCGTAGGGCTCTGCTTTCTGCCCGCGTTCCTGGCGATCGGGGTCGCCCCGGTGGTGATCGGCCTGGCGAACGGGCTCCTGAGCGCTCGCTGAAGCGCGACTGGCACAGCAACTACACGATGAGACGAGGGGATTGGCATGAGCGTTAAGGCACGGATGAAGGACTGGGTGACCGGGACGACCCGGGCGGTAGCCGTCGTGCGGACATGGCTCGCCACCCGACGGCCCCACGCCGACGCGGGGATGACCACGTCGGAGTACGCCATGGGCACGATCGCGGCGTGTGCTTTCGCGGCGGTTCTCTACAAGATCGTGACGAGCGGCACCGTCTCCGGGGCGCTCGAATCGGTGATCGGAAGGGCGCTCAGTGCGCAGTTCTGAGATCCCCGCGGCCACCGGGAGCGCCGCTGCTGAGGCAGCCGTGGGGGGACCGCGGATGTTGTTGCGGGACCGAGGGGCCGTGACGGCGGAGGCGGCGTTGGCCGTTCCAGCGCTGGTGTTCCTCGCCATGGCCCTTCTGTGGGCCCTGATGGCGGCAGCCGCGCAGATCCAGTGCGTGGATGCCGCCAGGGCAGGAGCCAGGGCGGCGGCGAGATCGGAGCCGCGGGGAGCGGCACTGGCCGCCGCACGGTCGGCCGCCCCGCCGGGAGCCGAGGTCCTCATCGGACGGGAGGGAGACCTCTGGCGGGTGCGTGTGAAGGCTCCCGCACCCGGCCCGGGGTCCCTGATGCTCGACCTGACCGCTCAGGCCGCCGCGCTCGCCGAGGACAGCGTGGGCGAGGAGGCGCCATGAACGAAGCCATGAGAGCGGGGGGCGACAGGGGTTCGGCGACCGTGTGGGTAGCCATGGCGACGTGTGCGCTGTGTGTGGTCTTCGCCGCGGGGCTGGCCTTGGGGCGAGCGGTGATCGCCCGCCATCAGGCGGGCGCAGCCGCGGATCTCGCGGCCATCGCCGCAGCCGACCGTGCCCTCGGAGGCACACCGCGGGCATGCGAGGCCGCGGCTCGGGTGGCTGATGCCCAGGGGACCGCTCTGGTCAGGTGCACGGTGAACGGGGAGATCGCCGATGTGACCGTGAGCGTCGGCCTCGGTCCCTTCTCACCGGAGGTCAGATCCCGCGCAGGACCCCCGTGACCCGCGGACCAGGGGTTCGGGGGGCACGGGGGGCGCAGGGGGACAGCACCTCCCTGAAGCCCTTCAGGGGACTCAGGAACGCTCCGCGGAGTCCTCCTGGCCACCGGGGCCCGCGTCGGCCGGCGCGTCCCTGAGAAGGACCGTCAGGAGGCGCACAGCGGCCCGCTTGTGCAGTGGCTCGTTGCCGTTGCCGCATTTGGGGGACTGGATGCAGGACGGACAGCCTGCCTCGCACTCGCACGAGGCGATGGCCTCACGGGTCGCGGTCAGCCATTCACGGGCGGTGTGGAAGGCCCGCTCGGCGAAGCCCGCGCCACCCGGGTGGCCGTCGTAGACGAAGACCGTGGGCAGCAGGGTGTCCGGATGCATCGGCACGGAGACCCCGCCGATGTCCCAGCGGTCGCACGTGGCGAAGAGCGGGAGCAGCCCGATGGAGGCGTGCTCGGCGGCGTGCAGGGCGCCGCCGAGCTGCTCGGGATTCACCCGCGCGGCCTCCAGCTGGTCTTCGGTGACCGTCCACCACACGGCTCTCGTACGCAGGGTGCGCGGGGGCAGATCGAGCTTGGTCTCGCCGAGCACCTCCCCGGTGATCAGTTTGCGGCGGAGGAAGGAGACGACCTGGTTGGTGACTTCGACGGAGCCGAAGCACAGCCGTCCGGCCCCCCAGGGGAGCTCGGTGTCCGTGTCCAGGACGGAGATGGAGGTGGTGTCACGCGCGGTGGTGGAGTACGGCGGGTTGGCCTCTTCGACGAGGGCGACCGAGTCGTCCAGGTCCAGTCGCTTCACCAGATACGTACGGCCCTGGTGGAGGTGGACGGCTCCCTCGTGCACGGCGGTGTGCGAGGCGGGCTCGTCGACGGTGCCGAGCAGCCGGCCGGTCGCGGCCTCGACGATCTGCACCGGGCGCCCGCCCTCACCCCGGATGTCCGTGAGGTCGGCCGCCCGCTCACGACGGGTCCAGTACCAGCCCGAGGTGCGCCTGCGCAGCAGCCCGGCGCTCTCCAGCTGGGGAAGCAGCCCGGTCACGGCGGGGCCGAACAGCGTGAGGTCGTCTTCGGTCAGGGGCAGCTCAGCGGCGGCGGCGCACAGGTGCGGGGCGAGCACGTAAGGGTTGTCCGGGTCGAGGACGGTCGTTTCCACCGGCTGCCGGAACAGCGCCTCCGGGTGGTGGACGAGGAAGGTGTCGAGCGGGTCGTCGCGGGCGACCAGCACGGCGAGGGCACCCTGCCCCGAGCGGCCGGCCCGGCCCGCCTGCTGCCAGAGCGATGCCCGGGTGCCCGGGTAGCCGGCGATCACGACCGCGTCGAGCCCCGAGACGTCCACCCCGAGTTCCAGAGCCGTGGTGGCGGCCAGCCCGAGGAGTTCGCCCGAGTGCAGGGCGCGCTCCAGGGCACGGCGTTCCTCCGGCAGATAGCCGCCCCGGTAGGCGGCGACCCGCCGGGCGAGTGAGCGGTCCACCTCGGCCAGGCGCTCCTGGGCGATGACGGAGATCAGCTCGGCCCCGCGCCGGGACCGCACGAACGCGACCGTACGGACGCCCTGGACCGTCAGGTCGGTGAGCAGGTCGGCGGTCTCGGCGGTGGCCGTGCGACGGACCGGGGCGCCCTTCTCGCCGTGCAGTTCGGTGAGAGGGGGCTCCCAGAGGGCGAAGACGAGCTCACCGCGCGGTGAGGCGTCGTCGGCGACCTCGGTGACGGGCACACCGGTCAGGCGGCGGGCGGCGGCGGCCGGTTCCGCCGCCGTGGCGGAGGCGAGGAGGAACACGGGGTCGGCGCCGTACCGCGCGCATATCCGCCGCAGCCGCCGTAGCACCTGGGCCACATGGGAGCCGAAGACGCCCCGGTAGGTGTGGCACTCGTCGATGACCACATAGCGCAGCGAGCGCAGGAAGGAGGACCAGCGGGGATGTGAGGGGAGTATCCCGCGGTGGAGCATGTCCGGATTGGTGAGCACGTAGTTCGCGTACTGGCGGACCCATTCGCGCTCTTCGACGGGCGTGTCGCCGTCGTACACGGCCGGTCGCACCCGGTTGCCGAGCGGGGCGGCGAGTTCTCTCACCGCCCGCCGCTGGTCGGCGGCCAGGGCCTTGGTCGGGGCGAGGTAGAGGGCCGTGGTGCCGCGTCCGTTGGGGGCCTCGGCGCCGTCGAGCAGGGTGCTGAGCACGGGGGCGAGATAGGCCAGGGACTTGCCGGACGCGGTACCGGTGGCGATCACGACCGACTCGCCGTCCAAGGCGTGCTCGGCGGCGGTCGCCTGGTGGACCCAGGGGTGTTCGATACCCGCCTGCTCGATCGCGGCGATCACTTCCGCGCGGATGCGATGGGGCCAGACCGCATGGCGGCCCGGCCTTGGGGGCAAGTGCTCCGTATGAGTGATGCGCGCAGCCCGGCCCGCCCCTGCGGTGAGCCGGTCGAGGACCGTACCGGGGGACGGGCGGCGGGTCTCCCCGCTCTCGGCGGGTCGTCTGGAACGGTGATTCTTGGCCATCGGCACCGAGTGTGTCACCGGCGTGACGGACAATGGTCCCAAGGCGTCGTGCATGGCTGCTGGTAAGTGATTGAATGCCATCGCGGCTGGCGATGCGCCCCCCTGGCTCCGTCGGGGAGACCCGGAGGGGCGACCGCTCGATAGCAAGGTGCTGGAGGATCCGTGGACCTGTCCCTGTCGACTCGCAATGTGTCCGGCCCTGGTGGCGACCGCACGGTCGTTGAGGTCGGTGGCGAGATTGATGTGTATACCGCGCCCAAGCTGCGCGAGCAGTTGGTCGAGTTGGTGAACGACGGCAGCTACCACCTGGTTGTCGACATGGAAGGTGTGGATTTCCTCGACTCGACCGGCCTCGGCGTCCTGGTGGGCGGTCTCAAGCGTGTGCGTGCGCACGAAGGCTCTCTGCGCCTGGTCTGCAACCAGGAGCGCATTCTCAAGATCTTCCGGATCACTGGTCTGACCAAGGTGTTTCCCATCCACACGACGGTCGACGAGGCCGTCGCCGCGACCGACTGAGTCGGCCGGAAGACACGGAGACCCCGGAGACCTCCGGACCGCCCCAGGTCCGGAGGCTTCCGGGGAACCCCGGCGACTCCGGGCATCCTGAGCACTCCCGGAGACCGCTGGAGGCCCCGAAGTGTCTGGGGAGTACCGGAGATTTCTGAGATGTGGGCCCGGGCCCGGGCACAGTCGCCCGGGCCCTGAGAAGCAGGCCCGAAAGCACCATCGCACGCTCGTACGTCCAAGGGGGACCGCATGGCCACCGTCGAACTGCGCTTCAGCGCTCAGCCCGAGCACGTCAGGACGGCCCGTCTGGTCGCCGCTGCCGTGGCACGCCGGGCCAGGGTCGACGAGACCGTGCTCGATGAGGTCAGGCTCGCCGTCGGTGAGGCGTGCAGCCGCGCCGTGGGGCTGCACCGCGTCAACGGCCTCACCGCCCCCGTGAGGGTGCTGCTGACCGAGGAGGAGAAGACCTTCTCGATCGAGGTCGTCGACGAGGTGCCTGCCGATGGAGACGAGGGCGGGGCGGCGTCGGGTTCCGCCGCGGGAGCCGATGACGGCTCGGACGGCAGCGGTGAGGACCAGATGGGCCTCGCGGTGATCAGCGGGCTCGTCGACGATGTCGAGGTGACGTCCGGAGTCGATGGCGGTGTCATCAGGATGAGCTGGCCGATCAATCCGGCCACGGTCACTTCGTGACCGTTGATCCTGAGACCGCGCACCCTTTGACCCGTCAGCCGCATAGACCCCCGTCATGCATATGCCGTGCGGCATATGATCATTCATCTGACCGACCCTGCTGAGCAGGGTCTTTTTCATTTATCTAGATCATTGATCAAGCGTCAATGCTTTTGCGGCATTACCGCTTTCGGTGCGTATCTCGGAGCGCGATCTTTTTGCTGAGGAGCAAGTGAAGGTCAATTCCGTTTGCCGCGCCCTGTTTTGATCAGGTTCCGCTCCCTAGAATCCGTCCACATCTTGCGCGCTGAACGTCAAGGAGGACGAATGGCGGGGCTGTTCAACCCACACCTGATCGACCACCCCACTTCTCTCGCTGCTGCGGTACTCACCGATGAAAATCGGATGATCGTCATTGTGATCGCGGCCGTTGCGCTGGCGGCGCTGGTCGTTGCCCAGCTGCTGGTGCGCCAGGTTCTGGCAGCCGGTGAAGGCACCGATTCCATGAAGAAGATCGCGGCAGCCATCCAGGAAGGTGCGAATGCCTATCTGACGCGGCAGTTGCGCACTCTTGGCATCTTCGCCGTGATCGTGTTCTTCCTGCTGATGCTGCTTCCGGCCGACAACTGGACCCAGCGTGGCGGGCGTTCCGTGTTCTTCCTGGTCGGCGCGATTTTCTCGGCGGCCACCGGATACATCGGCATGCGTCTTGCCGTGCGCAGCAATGTCCGCGTCGCCGCAGCCGCACGTGAGGCCACTCCCGCGGAGGGCGAACCGGAAAAGGATCTGACGGCGGTCGCACACAAGGCCATGAAGATCGCTTTCCGCACGGGCGGTGTGGTCGGCATGTTCACGGTGGGCCTCGGTCTGCTCGGCGCCTCCTGCGTGGTGCTCGTCTACGCGGCCGACGCGCCGAAGGTGCTGGAGGGCTTCGGCCTCGGCGCCGCGCTCATCGCCATGTTCATGCGTGTCGGCGGCGGCATCTTCACCAAGGCCGCGGACGTCGGCGCCGACCTCGTCGGCAAGGTCGAGCAGGGCATCCCCGAGGACGACCCGCGCAACGCCGCCACCATCGCCGACAACGTCGGCGACAACGTGGGCGACTGCGCGGGCATGGCGGCTGACCTGTTCGAGTCCTACGCCGTCACGCTGGTCGCCGCGCTCATCCTCGGCAAGGCCGCCTTCGGCGATCTGGGTCTGGCCTTCCCGCTGATCGTGCCGGCGATCGGCGTGGTCACCGCGATGATCGGTATCTTCGCGGTCGCCCCGCGGCGCGCCGACCGCAGCGGGATGAGCGCCATCAACCGCGGTTTCTTCATCTCCGCGGTGATCTCACTCGCCCTCGTGGCCGTCGCCGTGTTCGTCTACCTGCCGTCGTCGTACGCGGACCTGGACGGTGTCACCGAGGCCGCGATCCTGGCGCACGACGGCGACCCGCGCATCCTCGCGCTGGTGGCCGTGGCCATCGGCATCGTGCTGGCCGCTCTGATCCAGCAGCTGACCGGGTACTTCACCGAGACCAGCCGCCGACCGGTCCGTGACATCGGCAAGTCCTCGCTCACCGGACCGGCGACCGTGGTGCTCGCCGGCATCTCCGTCGGTCTGGAGTCGGCCGTCTACACCGCGCTGTTGATCGGCCTAGGGGTGTACGGGGCGTTCCTGCTCGGCGGCACCTCGATCATGCTGGCTCTGTTCGCGGTGGCGCTGGCCGGCACGGGGCTGCTGACCACCGTCGGCGTCATCGTGGCCATGGACACCTTCGGTCCGGTCTCCGACAACGCCCAGGGCATCGCCGAGATGTCGGGCGACGTCGAGGGCGCGGGCGCGCAGGTGCTCACCGACCTCGACGCCGTGGGCAACACCACCAAGGCGATCACCAAGGGCATCGCCATCGCGACCGCCGTACTCGCCGCGGCCGCGCTCTTCGGCTCGTACCGGGACGCGATCGCCACCGCGGTCGCCGATGTCGGCGCCAGGGCGGGAGAGATGAGCCTCAGCCTGGACGTCTCCCAGCCCAACAACCTGGTGGGCCTTGTCCTCGGCGCCGCCGTGGTCTTCCTGTTCTCCGGTCTCGCGATCAACGCGGTCTCCCGGTCGGCCGGTGCGGTGGTCTTCGAGGTGCGGCGGCAGTTCCGCGAGCACCCCGGGATCATGGACTACAGCGAGAAGCCGGAGTACGGACGCGTCGTCGACATCTGCACCAAGGACGCGCTGCGTGAGCTCGCCACCCCCGGGCTGCTCGCGGTGCTGGCGCCGATCGCGGTCGGCTTCACGCTCGGCGTCGGTGCGCTGGGTGCCTTCCTCGCGGGAGCCATCAGCACCGGCACCCTCATGGCCGTCTTCCTCGCCAACTCCGGTGGCGCCTGGGACAACGCCAAGAAGCTCGTCGAGGACGGCCACCACGGCGGCAAGGGCAGCGACGCCCACGCCGCCACGGTCATCGGCGACACGGTGGGCGACCCGTTCAAGGACACCGCGGGTCCCGCGATCAACCCGCTGCTCAAGGTGATGAACCTGGTGGCGCTGCTGATCGCTCCGGCCGTCGTGCAGTTCAGCTACGGCGACGACGCCAACGCCGGCGCACGGGCGGTGATCGCCGCGATCGCCCTGCTGGTCATCCTGGTTGCCGTGTACGCGTCGAAGCGGCGCAGCGTGGCCGTGGGCGACGACGGCAACGCGGCCGAACGCTCGGCGAAGTCGCCGGATCCGGCAGTCGTTTCGTAGCAGCCCCGCACGGAGGTTCCACTCGGACGTTCGTGCAGGCCTTTCGCGCAGGACTTCACCATCTGCACGAAGGGCCGGTTCAAACCATGGGCGGGCGGCGCGCATTGGCGCGCCGCCCGCCCGTTCGCGCACTCGCACGCGTGCCGCTCACCGGCATGACGTGATGAGAGCCTCGTATCTCTTGGTTCAAATGGCTGCAAAGCCCTGCAGTCCGGACTGCTGTGATGCGATTGTCGTCCTCTTGCCGTGTATGTTCCGGGGCCGAGAGCCTTGGAAGGGACCGATCCGGTGAAGGTGAACAAGAAGCTCGCGGCATCGCTGTCGGGCGGCGCGGTACTCGTGCTCGCTCTGTCGGGCTGCACCAGCGACGACAACGACGGCAAGGTGAACGCCTGGGCCAAGACGGTCTGCGACAAGGCACAGCCGCAGATCCAGAAGCGGGCCGACGCCCAGCAGTCGATCATCTCGACCGCCGCCGACGGCAAGCCGGCCGACATCCAGGCCGCCGACTCGAAGGCCTTCCAGGACATCGCCGACGCCAACAAGGCCCTGGCCGCCGCGGTGCAGTCGGCCGGTAGCCCTCCGGTCGAGAACGGCGCGACGCTGCAGCAGGACGCGGTCAAGGAACTCAACGCCACGGCCGCCGCCTACGTGAACCTGAAGAAGCAGGTCGACGCGCTCAGCCCCAAGGACCAGCAGAAGTTCGCCGACGGGTTGCAGGACGTCGCCGACGGGCTGACCAAGATCGAGAAGATGGACCAGGACGCGCTGGCCAAGCTCCAGTCCGGCGAGCTCGGGCAGGCGATGGCCAAGCAGCCCGGCTGTCAGAAGGTCAAGCCCTCGGTGACGGCGAGCGGGAACCCGGGCTCGGGCGCCTCGACGCCCGCGGGTCAGGCCTCGCAGCCGGCGGCCAAGCCGCCGGCCAAGCCCTCGAACGCGAGCGGCCCGTCGAAGTCCCAGGGCACGCCGGATTCCTCCGGCGACTAGTCGTCCCCCAGATTGTGGGTGGGCCCGCGGGTGAGCCGGGCCCACGCCACGCCCAGCCCTGGCTCGTCCGTTAATCCGGCAGCACGCCCAGCCCTGGCCCGTCCGTCAACCCGGCAGCCCGCCCGGCCGATGACCCTGCTCCGGCCGCTCCAGCCTCATGAGCCGGCTCTCTGTCTCCGGCGCGGGTGAGAATGGGCGCGTGAGTACGATCAGCTTCCCCGGGGCCCTCCCCGCGCCCGCTCAGTCCGCCCGGCTGCGCGATGCCCTGCTCGCCGCCGACTTCACCGCCGACGGCCTGCTCGATCTGCTCGGCGCGCCCGCCTACGCCGCGCTCGCCCGCAGCGAGACCGTCCCCGCGGTGCGTGCCACCCGCGGCGACTCCCCGCTCGAGACACTCGTCCGGTTGTTCCTCCTCCAGCACACGGTCTCCCGCGACCGGGCGCGCGCCGTGCTGCCCCTGGACGAGGTGCTCGGCGACGGCTGGGTGGTCGAGGACGGCGACGGCGTCCGGGCGACGGTCGACATCCGCCCCTACAGCGGGCCCGAGAACCAGGACTGGTTCATCGTCTCCGATCTCGGCTGCGCGGTCGGCGGAGCCGGGGGTGCCAGTGGCAGGGGCGAGGCGATGGTGCTCGGCGTCGGCGGGGCCTCCACCACCCTGGCCGGCATCACCGTCCGTACGCCGGCCGCCACCGCCCTCGACGTGGGCAGCGGATCCGGGATCCAGGCCCTGCACGTGGCCCAGCACGCGTCCCGCGTCACGGCCACCGACCTCAACCCGCGGGCTCTGGTGTTCACCCGCCTCACGCTCGCGCTGTCCGGGGCGCCCGATGCCGATCTGCGCGAGGGCTCGCTCTTCGAGCCCGTCATGGCGGAGACGTACGACCTGATCGTGTCCAATCCCCCGTTCGTCATCTCTCCCGGCGCCCGGCTGACCTACCGGGACGGCGGGATGGGTGGGGACGACCTGTGCCGTTCGCTCGTCCAGCAGGCGGGTGACCGGCTCAACGCCGGAGGGTTCGCGCAGTTCCTCGCCAACTGGCAGCACGTGGAAGGGGAGGACTGGCAGGAGCGGGTGCGTTCCTGGGTGCCGCGCGGCTGTGACGCCTGGATCGTCCAGCGCGAAGTGCAGGACGTGACGCAATACGCCGAGCTGTGGCTCAGGGACAGCGGCGACCACCGGACGGCTCCCGAGGAGTACGCGGCACGGTACGACGCCTGGCTGGACGAGTTCGAGGCGCGCGGTACCAAGGCGGTGGGCTTCGGCTGGATCACGCTGCGCAAGTCCGGCTCGGACCGCCCGTCGGTCGTCGTGGAGGAATGGCCGCACCCGGTGGAGCAGCCCCTTGGCGAGGCGGTACGGACCCACTTCGAGCGGCAGGACTATCTGCGGTCGCGCGATGACGCGGCGCTGCTCGCCGACGCCTTCGTGCTCGCCGCTGAGGTGACGCAGGAGCAGGTGGGCCCGCCCGGTGCGGAGGACCCCGAGCACGTCGTGCTGCGGCAGAACCGCGGCATGCGCCGTGCCACCAGGGTCGACCATGTCTGCGCGGGCTTTGCCGGGGTGTGCGACGGGACGCTCAGCGCCGGGCGGATCCTCGACGCCATCGCCCAGCTCCTGGGCGAGGACCCGGTGCTGCTGCGGGACCGCACACCGGGGGCCATCAGGCTGCTGGTGGCGGAAGGGTTCCTGGATCCGGTGCCGGCGCCTGTGGCCGGGACGTAGCTTCCGGGGCCCAGGGGCGGCCAGGCGACCGTTACCCGGCCTTCCCTTCTGGTTCCGGTCACCGTTCGAGCGGTGGGTCGAATGTGTTCGGCCCACCCGGACGGAAGCCCACCGGGCGGAAGCGGTACGTCCCCTCACTCTCCTTCCCGGTTCCGGTTCCGGTTCCGGTTCCGGTTCCGGTTCCGGTTTCCTCGCGTCTCCGGCGTGTCCGGCTTCTGCGGTGAGGTCCCCGCGACAGTGACCAGCGCCACCCGGGCACTCCGCGACACGCCCTGGCGCCGCCCGGGTGAACCCTCGGCTCCTTCACCCGGAAATTCGGGTGGCCGATGCCCGGACGTGCCCGGATGGGCCGGTCCCGGTGCCCGAGAAGCCTGTCCCGGCGCCACGTCGAGGAGAGGAAGGAAGCGAACTGAGGCGCGGCGTTCCGCTTCGCCCCGACATCCGGCGTGGCGGTCCGGGCGGCAGGAATGCCTGGACTCGGGTTACCGTTCGAGTGGCCGTTGCGGGCTTTTGCCGTTTGACACGGGGGCGGGTTGTACCGTCACACTCCGCAGCGACAGCAGTGACAGTACGGCTCGTGCGCCGTACGCCATGCGTCACACGCGTACGTACCCACCGAGCGTCGACCGGAGAGAAGAGCGAAGTTGTCCCCGACCAGCGAGACCGCACAGGGCGGCCGCCGACTCGTCATCGTCGAGTCGCCTGCCAAGGCGAAGACGATCAAGGGCTACCTCGGCCCCGGCTACGTCGTCGAGGCGAGCGTCGGGCACATCCGCGACCTCCCGAACGGGGCCGCCGAGGTCCCCGACAAGTACACGGGCGAGGTCCGGCGCCTCGGCGTGGACGTCGAGCATGACTTCCAGCCCATCTATGTCGTCAACGCCGACAAGAAGGCGCAGGTCAGAAAGCTCAAGGAGCAGCTGGCCGCATCCGACGAGCTCTACCTCGCCACCGATGAGGACCGTGAGGGCGAGGCGATCGCCTGGCACCTCCTCGAAGTCCTCAAGCCCAAGGTCCCCGTCCACCGGATGGTCTTCCACGAGATCACCAAGGACGCCATCCGTGAGGCCGTGGCCAACCCGCGCGAGCTCAACAAGCGCATGGTCGACGCACAGGAGACCCGCCGTATCCTCGACCGCCTCTACGGCTACGAGGTCTCGCCGGTCCTGTGGAAGAAGGTCATGCCGCGGCTGTCGGCGGGACGGGTCCAGTCCGTGGCCACCCGCCTCGTCGTCGAGCGCGAGCGCGAGCGCATCGCCTTCCGTTCCGCCGAGTACTGGGATCTGACGGGCACCTTCGCCACCGGCCGCACCGGCGACGCCTCAGACCCCGCAGCTTTCACGGCCCGGCTGACCTCGGTCGACGGGCGGCGTGTCGCCCAGGGACGTGACTTCGGTCCGGACGGCCGGCTCAAGACCGACCAGGTGCTCCACCTCGACGAGGCGAATGCCCGGGCCCTGAAGGCGGCGCTGGAGAGCTCCGCGTTCTCGGTCCGCTCGGTCGAGTCGAAGCCGTACCGCCGCTCGCCGTACGCGCCGTTCCGCACCACCACCCTCCAGCAGGAGGCCTCGCGCAAGCTCGGCTTCGGGGCGAAGGCCACGATGCAGATCGCGCAGAAGCTGTACGAGAACGGCTTTATCACCTACATGCGTACGGACTCGACCACGCTCTCGGAGACCGCCGTCACCGCGGCCCGGGCGCAGGTCACGCAGCTCTACGGTGCCGACTACCTGCCCGAGAAGCCGCGTACGTACACCGGAAAGGTCAAGAACGCGCAGGAGGCGCACGAGGCGATCCGCCCCTCCGGTGATCGTTTCCGCACCCCCGCGGAGACCGGCCTGACCGGCGACCAGTTCCGGCTCTACGAGCTGATCTGGAAGCGGACCGTCGCCTCCCAGATGAAGGACGCGGTCGGTAACTCCGTCACCGTCAGGATCGCCGGCACCGGGTCCGACGGACGGGTCGCGGAGTTCTCGGCCTCCGGTAAGACGATCACTTTCCACGGCTTCATGAAGGCGTACGTCGAAGGCGCGGACGACCCGAACGCGGAGCTGGACGACCGTGAGCGCCGCCTTCCGCAGGTCGCGGAGGGCGACCGGCTCACCGCCGAGGAGATCACGGCGGACGGCCACGCCACCAAGCCTCCGGCCCGCTACACCGAGGCCACCCTCGTCAAGGAGCTCGAGGAGCGCGAGATCGGCCGACCGTCGACCTATGCGTCGATCATCGGCACGATCCTCGACCGCGGCTACGTCTTCAAGAAGGGCACGGCTCTCGTGCCGTCCTTCCTGAGCTTCGCCGTGGTCAACCTCCTGGAGAAGCACTTCGGGCGGCTCGTCGACTACGACTTCACCGCCAGGATGGAGGACGACCTCGACCGCATCGCCCGCGGCGAGGCCCAGGCGGTGCCGTGGCTGAAGCGCTTCTACTTCGGCGAGGGCACGGCTGCGGGCGGCTCCACGGGCTCCGCCGCCGAAGCCGGGAACGGTGACGGCGACCACCTCGGCGGTCTCAAGGAGCTCGTCACCGACCTGGGCGCCATCGACGCCCGCGAGATCTCCTCCTTCCCGGTGGCCGACGGCATCGTCCTGCGGGTGGGCCGATACGGCCCGTACGTGGAGCGCGGCGAGAAGGACGCGGAGGGCCACCAGCGTGCCGACGTCCCCGTCGATCTCGCGCCGGACGAGCTGACCGTCGAGCTCGCCGAGGAGCTGCTGGCCAAGCCGAGCGGCGATTTCGAGCTGGGCAAGGACCCCCAGACGGGCCATGAGGTCGTCGCCAAGGACGGACGCTACGGGCCGTATGTCACCGAGGTGCTGCCCGAGGGCACACCGAAGACCGGCAAGAACGCGGTGAAGCCGCGCACGGCCTCCCTCTTCAAGTCGATGTCCCTGGACACGGTCACTCTGGAGGACGCGCTCCGGCTGATGTCGCTGCCGCGCGTCGTCGGCCAGGATGCCGAGGGCGTCGAGATCACAGCCCAGAACGGTCGCTACGGGCCGTATCTGAAGAAGGGCACGGACTCGCGTTCGCTGGAGACCGAGGACCAGCTCTTCGACATCACGCTGGACGAGGCGCTGGCGATCTACGCACAGCCGAAGCAGCGCGGCAAGGCGGCGGCCAAGCCTCCGCTGAAGGAACTCGGCACGGACCCGGTGAGCGAGCGTCCGGTCGTGGTGAAGGACGGCCGCTTCGGGCCGTACGTCACCGACGGCGAGACCAACGCGACCCTGCGGACCGGCGACAGCGTCGAGACCATCACGCCCGAGCGCGGCTTCGAACTGCTGGCGGAGAAGCGGGCGAAGGGACCGGCGAAGAAGGTCGCCAAGAAGGCACCCGCCAAGAAGACGGCGGCGAAGAAGACGGCAGCCAAGAAGACGACGACGGCTGCGGCGGCGAAGAAGACCGCCGCCAAGAAGACGACGGCTGCGGCGGCCAAGAAGACCACCACGAAGAAGACGACGACGGCAGCCGCCAAGAAGACGGCGGCGAAATCCGCCACTGACGAATAGACGCATAGCCGCTGAACGCGCACAAAGGGGCCACCTCGTCGAGAGCGACGCGGTGGCCCCTCTGCGTACGCTCTCGGCTCTCCGCCCGTTTGTTCGGACGGGGCGCCCGGGGAGTCAGATGCTCCGGATAGGCTGGGCGGATGACGCGAGCCGAGCAGCAGGCGGCCCAGAACGCCGCCACCGACCCTGGAGCAGCCACGGCAGACGACCAGAGGGCATCCGGTACGGACGCCCTTGTCGCGGATTCACGCGAACGCGCCGTTCGATCATTGTTGCGCGTACCCGCGTTGCGGCGGCTGTGGGGAGCGCAGCTCATCGGCGGCATCGGTGACGCGCTCGCGCTGCTGGTGCTGATCCTGCTGGCGCTTCAGGCGGCCGTCACCGAAGGGGCCTTCGGCGGCGGTTACCGCGGGGCGGCCTTCGCCGTCGCGACGGTGTTCGGCGCCCGTGTCCTCGCCACGCTGCTGTTCGGCGCGGTGCTGCTGGGACCGCTCACCGCGCTCACCGCACCCAGCGGCCCCCTGGACCGCCGCTGGACGATGATCGGCGCCGACGGGGTGCGTATCCCCCTACTGGTGATCGCCCCGCTCTGGATCGACTGGGTGCCGGACAGCGCCCTCGCGTACGTCCTCGGCACGGTCTTCGTCGTCGGGGTCGCGGAGCGCTTCTGGACCGTCGCCCGGGAGAGCGCCGCGCCGGCCCTGCTTCCGGCGCCGCCTCTCGAAGGCGCCGCCGTACGTCCCCTCCCTGACCATCAGGAGGCGCTCCGCAGGCTCTCCCTGCGTACCTCGTTCGTGGTGATCCCCGCGGGGGCCGCCGTGCTGCTGGTCGCCACGCTGATCAGCAATCTGCTGGGCTCCGGGATCGAGTGGTTCTCGCTGCACCAGGCCGCGCTCGGCTCGTACGTCGCGGCCGGGCTCTTCGCCGCCTGCATGTCCGTCCTGTATGCCGTCGAGCTGCCCGACGCGTCCACCCCGCGTCCCCGCTCCCCACTCGAGGGCCTGCGCCGCCCGTCCACCGGCAGCGGCCTCGACAAGGGCCGTACGGGTGCGGTTCCGCTGCTCGTCCTGGCCTGCGCCGCGGTCGCCGGTGCCATCGCGTCGGCCGCGGCGGTCGCCGTACTGCACGCCCGCGACCTCGGCGGCGGCCCGGTCGCCTTCGCCCTTCTCGTCCTTGCCCTGACCGGCGGCACCGGGCTGGGGATCAGGCGGGCTCAGAGCGTCCTGCCCGCACTGTCGCGCCGTCGGCTCCTCGCACTGGCGATCGCCGTCACCGGCCTCGCCCTGCTGGCGCTCGGGCTCGTACCGGACACCGCGACCGCGCTGTTCATCGCCGTGCTGGCAGGCCTCGCGGCCGGAGTCGCCGCGCACATCGGACACGCACTGATCGACCTGGAGACCGAGGAGCACCGCCGGCCGCGGATCACCGAGCATCTTCAGGCCGTGGTCCGGGTCTCGATCGGCCTGGCCGCCGTCGCCGCGCCGCTGCTCGCCGCGGCGATCGGCCCGCACCGCCTCGCCAACGGGGAGTTCGTCTTCGCCCACGGCGGCGCCGCCTTCACCCTGATGCTGGTCGGCGCGCTGCTGCTGCCCGTCGCGGCGATCGTCCTCGCCAAGACGGACGACCGGTCCGGTGTACCACTGCGGCGCGACCTGGCCGACGCGGTACGCCGCGGAGCCGACCCGGCGCAGGCGCCCGCCGCGACCGGCTTCTTCATCGCTCTGGAAGGCGGTGACGGCGCGGGCAAGTCCACCCAGGTGGAGGCTCTCGCCGACTGGATCCGTGCCAAGGGCCACGAGGTCGTCGTCACCCGCGAACCCGGTGCCACACCCATCGGCAAGCGGCTGCGTTCGATCCTGCTCGACGTCTCGTCGGCCGGTCTGTCTCACCGAGCGGAGGCCCTGCTGTACGCGGCGGACCGCGCCGAGCACGTCGACACGGTGGTCCGCCCTGCGCTGGAGCGCGGCGCGATCGTCCTCTCGGACCGCTATATCGACTCGTCCGTCGCCTACCAGGGCGCTGGCCGCGACCTCTCGCCGACCGAGATCGCCCGCATCTCGCGCTGGGCCACGGACGGCCTCGTACCGCATCTGACGGTGCTGCTCGACGTGTCTCCGGAGACCGCCCGCGAGCGCTTCACGGAGGCACCGGACCGGCTGGAGTCCGAGCCGGCCGAGTTCCACCAGCGGGTGCGCGCCGGGTTCCTCACCCTGGCCGCCGCCGACCCGGGTCGCTATCTGGTCGTGGACGCGGGCCAGGAGCCGGAGGCCGTGACCACGGTCGTACGCCACCGGCTCGACCGGATGCTTCCGCTCTCCGAGGCCGAGGTGGAGGCCCGGGAAGAGGCGCGCAGGGCTGCCGAGGAGGAGGCCCGCCGCAAGGCCGAGGCGGAAGCGGCCCGCAAGGCGGAGGAGGAGCGCCTGGCGCGTGAGCGCGAGGAGCAGCTGGCCAAGCTGCGGGCCGAGGAAGAGGAGCGCAAGCGCCGCGAGCTGGAGGAAGCCCGCCAGCGCGAGGCCGAACGGCAGGCGGAGGAGGCGCGGCAGCGCGCCGAGGAGGCACGCCGCCTGGCCGAGGAGGAGCGCCGTCGGCGGGAGGCCGAGGAGAAGGTCCAGCGCGAGGAGGACGAGCGCCGTCGGCGGGAGGCCGAGGAAGAGGCCCGGCTGCGCGCGGAGGCCGAGGAGCGCCGCCGCGAGAGGCAGCGCAAGGCGGAGGAGGCCCTGCTGCGCGCGGAGGAGGCGCGCAGGGTGGCGGAGGCGGCATCCGCCGCGGCTGCGGAAGCGGCGGCCCAGGCATCGTCGCCCAGGGCGGACGACATGGCGCAGACGGTGGAGACGCCGCATCCGCGCATCGACATGACGAAGCCCGAGGCGTCGAACGACACGGCGAAGCCAGACCGCGACGCCGAGACCGAGACAACCGTCCTGCCTCAGGTCCCTGACGCCGCACAGGACCGGTCGGTGGACGAGACGGCCGTGCTGCCTCCGGTACGGGCCACCGGCGCGGCAGCACAGGACCGGTCGGTGGACGAGACGGCCGTGCTGCCTCCGGTACGGGCCACCGACCCGGCGGACCGCGTGCCGCCTGGCATCTTCCGGGACGAGCAGTCCGCGGCGGGCGGCGAGGACCGTACGCGCGAACTGCCGCAGCTCGACGAGCAGGGACGGCCCCGGCCTCGCTCGGACTGGGCGGAGGAGACCCCGCTGGACGATCTGCCGACTCTGGCGGACGAGTTGCTGGGGCGGCATGACGATGACGGCGATGCCGGAGAGGGTGGCCGTCGCCGCCGGAGGTAGTGCCGGCCCGCGGAGGGTCAGGAGTTGTCCACAGGCACACGAGGCTGTCCGACCCCCGCCCCACAATGGGAATGCAACGCAAGCATCGGAAGGGCCCGGAAGGCGGTGACGACTGCATGACCGTATGGGACGACCTGGTCGGCCAGGAGCGAGTCCAGGAGCAGCTCGCGGCGGCGGCCAGGGACGCCGATGCTCTCGTCACGGCGACAGCGGCGGGTGAAAGCCCGCCCGAGGCGTCGAAGATGACGCATGCCTGGTTGTTCACCGGTCCGCCCGGCTCGGGCCGCGACACCGCTGCGCGGGCTTTCGCCGCTGCCCTCCAGTGCACCAGTCCGGACCGTGCGCTGGGCGGGGCGCCGGGCTGCGGGTTCTGCGACGGCTGCCACACGAGCCTGGTCGGTACCCACGCGGATGTCGAGGTGGTCCGGACCGATCTTCTCTCCATCGGAGTGAAGGAGACACGGGACCTGGTGCGCCGTGCCCAGCTGTCGCCCGCGATCGGCCGCTGGCAGGTCATCGTGCTGGAGGACGCCGACCGCCTCACCGAAGGCGCGGGCAACGTGCTGCTGAAGGCGGTCGAGGAGCCCGCCCCCCGGACGGTGTGGCTGTTGTGCGCACCGTCCCTGGAAGATGTCCTGCCCACGATCCGCTCCCGCTGCCGCCACCTCACGCTGCGCACCCCGTCCGTGGCGGCCGTGGCGGATGTCCTGATGCGACGGGACGGCATCGAACCGGACGCGGCGACGGCGGCTGCCCGTGCCACGCAGGGGCACATCGACCGGGCACGCCGGCTCGCGACGGACGAGCGCACCCGCGCCCGCCGCGCCAGCGTCCTGGGGCTTCCGCTGCGCGTCGAGGACATCGGCGGCTGTCTGAAGGCGGCCCAGGAGCTGGTCGACGCGGCGGCCGATGACGCGAAGCAACTCGCCGAGGAGGTCGACACCAAGGAGACCGAGGACCTCAAGGCGGCGCTCGGCGCGGTAGCGGGCGGACGTATGCCGCGTGGCACCGCGGGGGCGATGAAGGAGCTCGAGGACCGGCAGAAGCGGCGCAGGACCCGGACGCAGCGCGACAGCCTCGATCTGGCTCTCACCGACCTGACCGGCTTCTACCGCGATGTGCTCGCCCTCCAGATGAGCTCCGGGCTCGCCCTCGCCAACGAAGACGTGAGGGACTCGCTCGACCGGATCGCACGGAGTTCCAGCCCCGAGCGGACCCTGCGCCGGATAGAAGCGGTCCTCGCCTGCCGCGAGGCGCTCGATGCGAATGTGGCGCCGCTGCTGGCCGTGGAGGCGATGACGATGGCGCTCCGCGCCGGCTGAGGCACCTCCACAATCACCCAAACGGGCGTCAACAGGTACGAACCCCTGGTCGGCGGCTAGGCTCCCAGAATGGACATCAGGCATCGCGCCCGCCTCCGTATCTCTCTCCTCGCCTGCGCCGCGGCTGTTGGGATGCTGCTCTCGGGCTGTAGCGGCAGCGTCCTCCCTGTGGGGGCTGAGAGGTCGGGGACTCCGGCGGCGGCCCCGGCGGCCGATCTGGAGTCGTACTACGGGCAGCGGCTCAGCTGGCGGGAGTGCGGTGTCCCGCGCTTCGAGTGCGCCACGCTGAAGGCCCCGCTGGACTACGCCAAACCGGACGGGCAGTCCATCAAGCTCGCGGTGGCCCGGGTGAAGGCGACCGGCCCCGGCAAGCGCATCGGATCGCTGCTGGTCAACCCCGGTGGCCCGGGCGGCTCGGCCGTCGACTACCTCCAGGGGTACGCCGGAATCGGCTACCCCGCCCCGGTGCGGGCGCGGTACGACATCGTGGCCATCGACCCGCGGGGTGTCGCCCGCAGTGAGCCCGTCGAATGCCTCGACAACAAGCAGATGGACGCTTATACGCAGACCGACCAGACCCCCGACGACCAGACCGAGATCGCCAAACTGCGCGCGCAGTACGAGCGCTTCGCGGCCGGCTGCCAGCAGCGGTCCGCCGCGGTCCTGCCGCACGTCTCCACCGTCGAGACGGCGCGTGACATGGACATCCTGCGTTCTGTGCTCGGCGACGAGAAACTGTCCTACGTCGGCGCCTCCTACGGCACGTTCCTCGGCGCGACCTACGCCGAGCTCTTCCCGAACCGGGTCGGGCGCCTGGTGCTGGACGGTGCGATGGATCCCTCGATCTCCGCCCGTGAACTGAACCGCGACCAGACGGCGGGCTTCGAGACCGCCTTCCAGTCCTTCGCCACGGACTGCGTGCAGCGCTCCGACTGCCCCCTGGGCACCGCATCCGCCGCGGACGCGGCGAAGAACCTCAAGGCCTTCTTCACCAAGATCGACGCCCAGCCGGTCGCGACCGGCGAAACCCGCAAACTCACCGAGTCCCTGGCCACCACCGGCGTGATCGCCGCGATGTACGACGAGGCCGCCTGGCCCCAGCTCCGCGATGCCCTCCGCCAGGCGAACAACGGCAACGGCGCCGGCCTGCTGGCACTGGCCGACTCCTACTACGAGCGCGACCCCGACGGCAGCTACGCCAACCTCATGTACGCCAACGCCGCGGTGAACTGCCTCGACGCACCTCCCGCCTTCGCCTCCCCGTCCGACGTCTCCGCCGCGGTGGACGACTTCGAGACCGCTTCGCCTGTCTTCGGCGAGGGCTTCGCCTGGGCCTCGCTGAACTGCGCCTACTGGCCCGCCCACGCCACCGGCACCCCCCACCCCATCGAGGCCAAGGGCGCCGCTCCCATCCTGGTCGTCGGCACCACCCGCGACCCCGCCACTCCCTACAAGTGGGCCAAGGCCCTCGCGGGCCAGCTCTCCTCCGGAAAGCTCCTCACCTACGACGGCGACGGCCACACCGCCTACGGCCGCGGCAGCGACTGCGTCGACACAGCCGTCAACACCTACCTCCTGGAGGGCACCCCGCCCCCGCCGAACAAGCGCTGCCAGTGATCATTGGGGCTTGTCCGGGGCACACTGTTTAACCCTGTAGACTTAGCGCCGCTGCTGATGCGAGCCTGGTCCCTACCGGATCATGCATGTCGGCAGCTTGCCGCCTTAGCTCAGATGGCCAGAGCAACGCACTCGTAATGCGTAGGTCTCGGGTTCGAATCCCGAAGGCGGCTCTGTGGAAGCCCCAGGACTCACTCGCCGTGACCTGGGGCTTTTGCTTTTACTGGATACGGCGGCGGCGCCGGGCGCGGGCCGCGCGGCGGTCCCCGGTCTCAGTTCTAGTCTCAGTCGCGGGCTCGGACGCAGGTGCAGGGGCGGGCAGCAAGACGTCTCCCATCCGGCGCATCGCGTCCTTCGCGGGATGCGAGCGGCCCTTGACGTAGCGGCTCCTCTGGCTGATCTGGGTGTGCCGCTGGATCTCCATGACCGTGGGCATGTCCACCCCAGTTCGTTCAGGATCGTTCCCGCCGTGTGGCGGCTTCCGTTGTACAGGCGACGGTCATTGATTCCGGCCTCCTTGGGCCGTTCCTCGAATTCCTCGTAGCCGGCCCGCGGGTCGAGCGGGCTTCCGTCTGGCCGTGAGAACACGACATCGTGTCTTGCCAGCTACCTGGCGGCGGACTGCCTCGCTTCCCACGGGGCCTTGTGGAAATCCCACCAGGCTCCACCGCTCGAATCGCTCACGGTGGAGTGGCCCAGGCTCCTAGGATCTGGCGTAGTCCGGCTGAGGGGGAGTTGAGCGAGTGGGCATTGAACTTCTGTTGCCCGTGGTCATGGCGGTAGCGGGAACCGCCGCTACCTCGATCGCATCACTGTTACGGAAACGTCTTGCCTCTGAGGCTGACTCGGAGGGCAAGCGGTTGCGCGCAATCCTGCGTGAGGACGCCGGGGAAGCAGCCACCGGGCAAGTCAGCGGACTGCCTTCGGACGAGCGCGGTGGGATCAACACCCTGCCCAGTGCAGGGACTCAGCGCGTTGATGACGACAGGTTCGCACAAGTCCTGATTGAGTATTACGCGTGGGGGCTTACGCAGGCTCGCAGCGCCACCGTTCTGAGCCTCACATGTTCGGCTCTTGGTGTCCTGGTGCTGCTCGCGGGTGTAGCGATGGGCATCATCAGGGCGGAGTCCACCGGCGAGCTGTACGCCGCTGCGGCAACGAGCACTTCCGGGGCCGTGGCAGCCGTGATCGGCCATCTGGCACACCGGCGGGCTGATAAGGCCATGGAACACATGCGCCTCCAGACCGAATCTCTGCGGGCTGACATGCGGCGCGAACGTGAGCTGGAGGCATCAATCCGCCTCATTGGCGAAGTAGAGGAACCGCTGCTCCGTTCCCAGCTCCAAGCAGCCGTAGTGTTGAAGCTTGCTTCTGCGGAGGTCCCGGATCTGCCAGCGTGGTCGATGCCAGAGCCGAAGAACAGCGCGCTGTCACGGCAAGCGCCTTCGAGGAACGGCACGGGGTCAGTGTGAGCGGCGGTACGCCGCCGCAGCCCTGAGACACAGCGCGCGACGTCTCCGCGGAGCCTCAGCACAGGATTGGTCCATGTGATCAACTCACTGCGTCGTCCCCGCGGGTTCGTCTGCGGCGGACGGACGTACGTGCTCTCGTTGAACGGGTTGACCACGCCCTGAACACCAGGGGTGCGACTCCAAGCACCGCCCCCACTGCGCTCTCGCCGATCCCGTCTCTGACGTCGGCGTACACGATGCACGCGAAGTTGTTCGAGCAATGTAGGAGCGACGAGGGTCATCCTCTGGCGTGATCGGCTGCGATCAATCCGGGTGTGGAGCACAGTGGACTCATGGCTGAGCCGATCGTCGTGCACCGGCCGTCGCCCACCGGTGGTCGGCGGGTCACTGTGCGTGGGGAGATCCTCGGCCTGGCTCACGACGACAAGGACGTGATCGAGTTCCTGCGCCGCGCCGGCCTCCCGGACGCGTGGGATCTTCTCGACGATCCGAACTGGGTCGAGTGGCAGGGAGGGCACGCGCACGAGTGGGATGCGGCGTGACCCGAGCGGTGCAGGGTCTCGATCGTCGTCTCGAACTGTGCTCCATCCGTGACTGTCCGCCGCCGTCCGTCCGTGCCTGATCACCGATCTGACCAGATGCCGGCGCGCCTCCGACCTTCGGTAGCTGCGCGGTCAAGGTCGGACAACTTGCCATGCGTAGGTCTCGGGTTCGACCTGGGGTTTTTGTTGTTCAGGCGTGGTGCGTCCCAGGGGGCGGGGCGCAGGGCTGGCGTGCGATGGCCGATGAATGGCGGGCGGCTGCCCGAACTGCTCCGGTGGATCTGACGGTTGGCTTCACCGGTGCCGGGAGCGTGCCAGGGGCGCGTGCCACGTTCGGGGAGCTCACCGGGGCGGACGGGCGTACCGCGTTCGGTGGCGGAAGGACACCGGGACCACTGATATACGCTGCCGAGCGATAGTCGAAGATCACGCCCGGGGGGGCCTACACATGACCATGCGTTTCCGCACGCTTCTGGGCGGCGCGCTCGTGCCCGTGCTTGTGCTGGCCGGTGGTGTGGGCGCTTCGGGTGCTCATGCCGCGTCGGCGGTGTCCGGCACTGCTGCCGTCGGGCTGGGGCCGTGGGGTGCGCCGAAGGGGCTGGCGGGTGTCAGCCAGGTCATGGATCTGAAGTCGTCCGGGAACGGCACCGTGGCCGGGCTCTTCAAGCAGGGGGGCGAGACCGTGCTAGCGGTCAGGGCCGCGGGGGGCGCTGCCTGGCAGACGGCCACGGTTGTGTCCGCGCCCGGTGCCGTGCTCCAGCGGACGGACGACGGTGCGCTTTCGCTGGTGTGGTGGGCGGAGGGCACACTGCGCATGTCCCACCTCGCACCGGACGGGACCGTCTTCGGGCCCGCCGAGGACATCGCGACGGGCGTGCCCAAGGCCCAGAGCGTCACCCTCGCGGCCAGTGCCTCGGGCCGGCAGGCCGTTGCCTGGATGGACGGGGAGCGGCGGCTGACGGTGGTCGAGCGGTCCGGTCCGCAGGCGGCCTGGTCCGAGCCGGCGCGGCTGGACCAGCTCCCCGAGCCGATCGTCCGCCCCGACAACACCTACGACTACCGGCTCCGCGACCTGCGCCTCGCCGTCGCCGCCGACGGAGCCCTGGGCGTGATCTGGGGCGGCAACAGCTACTACACCGGCGATGGTGTCGACCCGGACGAGTCGGCGTACCAGTGGTACTACAAGTACCTCGAGAAGCCCGCCGGAGCCGGTTCCTGGACCACTCCGCGCGATCTTCCGCAGCTGGGCGGGAAGCCGGGGACCGTCACACTGGTCGCCCACCCGCAGGGTGGTTTCCACCTGCTCTCCAGGGACAGCTACGCCCGCAAGGCGGCCGGCGCCGCGGAATGGGGTCCGGCCGAGAGCGTGGGCATCTCGGGCGACACCGCTCCCGCCGAACTGCTCACGGCCCCGAACGGCGATGTCACGGCGGTCGGCTGGGGCGGGGGCCCGACCGTCGCCACGAGGTCGGCGGCGACCGGCACCTGGGGCGCCCGGCTCGGGCTCGGCTCTTACGTGGAGTCAGGGTCGCTCAGCAGTGGCCTCACCCCGTCCGGGGCGCTGGTCGTCACCTATACGCAGAAACGGTTCGAGAGCAGCCGTACGGTCCGCCGGGACTTCGTCACCCAGACCGTCGCCGCGGGCAGCGCGTCCAAGCCGCGCACCCTCAGCACGCCGGCCAACGGGACCACCAGCGTGGGCCGTGTGTCCGTCGACGACAAGGGGCGCCCGCTGGCGGTGTGGACGCAGACGGCCGCCGACGGCTCGACGGCCGCGTTCACCGCGACCACGGGTACGCGGAGCCTGCCGAAGTGGCATGACTACGCCGACGACACCCGCGCGGACATCCTCGGGCTCAGCCGCAGCGACAGCATGAACCTGTTCACCCAGGACACCGCCAACCCGCTGCGCACCTTCCAGACGCGACCGTGGGCCGACGGGACCAGGGCAGTGCCGTTCGGGGACTTCGACGGCGACCGCTGCAACGACCTGATCGTGCGGCTGCCGGGTGGCGAGACCCGCCTCTACACCCCCGTCTGCGGCGGGCTGCCCACGCCCGGCTCCCCGTACAAGCGCCTGGCCAGTGACTGGCGCAAGTACGACACCCTGCTCGCCAGCGGTGACCAGAACAGCGACGGCCGTCCTGACCTGCTGGCCCGTGATGCCGTCAGCGGCGATCTCTACCTGTACGCGCACGACGGCAAGGGCGGCTTCCAGCCCCGGGTGCGGATCCGCTCCGGCTGGACCGGCTATCAGCGGGTCATCGGCGCCGGCGACCTGAACGGCGACGGCATCGGCGATGTCCTCGCCCTCGACAGGTCAGGTGAGCTCTGGCGGTACGACGGTCTGCGTACCGGGCGGCTCAAGGACCGCGTCCTGGTCTTCAAGGACTGGGGCGGGTCCTACGAGGACGTCATCGGCGCCGGGGACGTCAACGGCGACGGCAGGCACGATCTGGTCTCCCGTGACACCTCCGACCGCCTCTGGCTGAACGCGGGCAAGGGGACGGGGTTCTTCGCCAACCGTGTCCCCGCGGGGGAGACGCCGACCTACTGGAAGAGCTGGGAATCCCTCGGCTGACCGCCCGGCCCCGGCTCACTTCGCGGTACTTCGCGTCACTTCGCATCCGAGTAACGCTCAACCACCGCCGTCGTGAACGGAAACCGCACCGGTGTCTCCCCGAACGCGATCCGGCCGGCGAGCTCCCCGGCCGCCCGGATCGCCCGGACCACCTCGTCCGCCTCATCGGCCGGGCAGTGCACGATGACCTCGTCGTGCTGGAAGAACACCAGCTCCGCACGCATCCCCGCGATGGCCCTGCGCAGCGCGGCCAGCATCAGCAGCGCCCAGTCGGCAGCGCTGCCCTGCACCACGAAGTTGCGGGTGAAACGACCGCGGGCGCGGGCGTTGGTGGACGCGTAGCCGGGGACGAACTCGCCAAGCGCCGGCTCGTCCCCGGGTGCGGCCTCCTGCGGGATGCCGGCCTCGTCGTCATCGCCACCGCCGGCCGCCCGCGGGCTCGTACGCCCGAGCCAGGTGCGCACCAGCCTGCCTTCCTCGCCCGCGCGGGCCGCGTCGTCCACATACGCCACCGCCAGCGGGTAGCGGCGGCGCAGCGCGGCGAGGTTCTTCAGACCGTCCCCGCTGGTCTGGCCGTAGATCGCGCCCAGCAGGGCGAGCTTGGCGTGGGCGCGGTCGCCTGAGAACGCCCGGTCGGAGAGCCGGGTGTACAGATCGCCCTCATGGCCCGCGACCTCCATCAACCCGGGATCACCCGAGATCGCGGCCAGCACCCGCGGCTCCATCTGGTCGGCGTCCGCGACGACCAGACGCCAGCCGTCGTCCGCGACGACGGCGCGTCGTATCACCTTGGGGATCTGCAACGCACCGCCGCCGTTGGTCGTCCATCGGCCCGAGACCGTGCCGCCAGGCAGGTACTCGGGCCGGAACCGGCCGTCGCGCACCCAGTCCTGGAGCCAGCTCCAGCCGTGTGCCGTCCAGATCCGGTACAGCTTCTTGTACGCGATCAGCGGCTCGACCGCGGGGTGGTCGATGCCTTCCAGCTCCCAGCGCCGGGTGGAGCGGACCCTGATGCCCGCCTGGGCGAACGCCTTGACCACATCCGCGGGCAGATCGGGACGCACCCGGCGCCCGAACGCCGCCGACACCCGGTCCGCCAGCTCGGCCAGCCGCCGCGGCTCGCCGCCGCCCGCGTACCGCTCGCCCAGGAGCTCGTGCAGCAGCTCCCGGTGCACGTCCGCCCGCCAGGGCAGCCCCGCGCGGTGCATCTCCGCGGCCACCAGCATCCCCGCCGACTCGGCCGCGGTGAGCAGCCGCATCCGCCCGGGGTGCTCGGCGGCCTCGTGTCTTCGCTGCTGTTCCGCGTACACCTCCAGCAGCCCCTCGAAGGGTACGGGGACCGGCTCGGGCTCGAAGAGCGAGGACTGCGAGCCCGGTACGGCTGCCCGCAGCGGCGGATCGGGCGGCACCGGCGCGTGCCGCAGCCGGGCCAAGGCGGCCGCCGCCGACCGTGGCTCGCCCAGCCGCCCCTCGTGCCCGAGCAGCAGCGACTCCGCGTCCTCGATGTCGTAGCACCGCTCGACCCGGACACCGGAGGCGAGCAGCCGGGGATAGACCTCCGCGGTGGAACGCCACACCCAGCGGCCCTCCTGCCCGACCTCAGGGCGTGCCCTGACCGCCGCCACCAGATCCGGCTCGGCCAGCACCGGTCCTGCGGGCAGCCCGTCCTGGCCCAGGGGGACGAGCAGAGCCCCGCCACCCTCGGCCGGTGCCAGTGCCCAGCGGTCGGTCATGGGTGCGAGTCTGGCAGCCGCCACTGACAGCGGCGCTCGCGCGGCGATGGCATGGCGAGCAGGGGATGCGCTGCGATGGCATGGCGAGCAGGGCCGGCCGGCCGCCCGTCCCTGACCGGCGGCCGGCGTTGCCGGGCCGGGCGCCGGCCTGGCGACCGCCGGCGACCTGGCCGGACTCACTCGGTGAGCCGGCGCACCACCCGGGCCGGGTTCCCCACCGCCAGCACCCCCGCCGGCAGGTCGCGGGTGACCACGGCTCCCGCCCCCACCGCTGTGTTCTCGCCGATCGTCACCCCCGGGCAGACGATGACTCCGCCGCCCAGCCACACGTTGTCCCCGATCGTGATCGGCTCGGCCTTCTCCCAGCCGTCACGCCGCCGCTCCGCGTCCAGTTCGTGCGTGGGCGTGAGCAGTTGGACGTTCGGTCCGATCTGGACGTGTGCCCCGACGGTGATGGGCGCGGCGTCCAGGAAGACCGCGCCGAAGTTGACGAACGTACCCGTGCCGATGCTGATGTAGCGGCCGTAGTCGCACTGGAACGGCGGCCGGATGCGTACGTCTGCGCCGACGGAGCCGAGGAGTTCGACGAGGATCCCGGCCCGGTCGGCAGGTGCGGCGCCGCCGTTCGCGTTGTAGGCGGCACAGAGGACGAAGCGCCGCTCGGTGTCCGCGGCGAGCTCGGGGTCGTCGGGCAGGTACCAGTCACCGGCCAGCATGCGCTCCTTGTTCTCGCCCATGACCCCACCGTAGGCGCAGTCCCCGTCATAAGCGCCGTCCGTCACCTGGATCACCTCCCGTCTCCGCCTCCTCCGGCCAGCACCGGTGCGACCCCGGCTGTGACGGCGATCAGGGCGCACCTCGCGCGGCCCTGCCCGAGCTCCGGCGTTCAGCAGTTCGATATCCACAGCCTGTGGACGGGTAGCGACCATGACAGCGCGGCCGTGTTCGGTCCCGCCCCACCGGTGTGACGAGCGTCCGTGCCCCCATGGCCACGACCCGCCCGCTCCGCCCCCGGGCTCGCGTAGGCTCAATCGACGTGAACGGCGTGGACGCTATGGAGCAGGCACTCGGCGGCGCGCTGTACGCCGATGACGATGACGCACTCGACACGGCCGCCTCACTGCTGGCCGCCGCACCCCCGGCCGCCGACGCGGAAGTGGCCAGGCGCGGTGAGGAGTTCGTGCGCCGCGCCTGGGAACGCGGCTGGCAGCCAGCGGATCTCGTACGGATCGTGCGCCGCGACCTCGGCGACACCCATGTGCGGCTGCTCGCCACACTGATCACGAGCGAGACACGGCGGTACGGGCAGGACCTGCCGCCTCGCTGGGCCGCCCAGCTCACCGCGCTGCCCGCCGACGCGTCCGGGGAACGACCAGGGGACAGGTTCACGCGGATGACGGCCGCGCTGGAGCTCTACCGGCTGCTCGTGCGGCTTCCCGCGCTCGAACCGGCGGGACCGGTCCCCGGTGCTCCTCTCCATCACGCCTTCCACCGCGCGGCGCCGGCGGGGGACGAGCCCCGCATGCTGGTCAGGATCCGCGGGCTGCTCGCCAAGGCCGAGGCCACCGGCTTCCCCGAAGAGGCCGAGGCCCTCACAGCGAAGGCGCAGGAGCTGATGGCGCGGTACAGCATCGACGAGGCGCTGCTCGCGGCCCGTACCCACCGCCCCGACCTGCCTGGCGCCTGCCGTGTCGGGGTGGACGCGCCGTACGAGCAGGCCAAGGCGATCCTGCTGGACGCCGTGGCCACGGCGAACCGCTGCCGTGCCGTCTGGAACAGCGGGCTCGGCTTCTCCACCGTGGTCGGCTTCGAGCCCGACCTGGACGCGGTCGAACTGCTCTTCACCTCGCTGCTGGTGCAGGGCACCGCGGCGATGACCCGGGCGGAGGCCGCGCAGCGTGCGGGGGGCCGCAAACGCACCAAGACCTTCCGCCAGTCCTTCCTGCTGGCTTACGCGGACCGGCTGGGCAGCCGGCTCGCGGAGACCGCTTCTGGGGTCGCCTCCCAGGTCGCCTCGGGAGGCGCGGGGGAAGGAGGCTCCGACGAGGAGCTGCTCCCGGTGCTCGCCGCCCGCGATGTCGCGGTCACGGCCCATGCGGAGCGGCTTTTCCCGGAGACGGTCAGGACGCGGGTCCGCGGTGCCACCGACGCCGATGGCTGGCAGCACGGCAGAACGGCCGCCGACGCGGCCCGGATGCCGGGGCGGCCGTCCGCGGCGCGGGGCGAGCTCGACGGCTAGGCCGTGCGTGAGAGCTCCCGCCTGGCTCGCGACTCCCCCGGAACTTCGCCTGGGGGGTACCCCCGGCACGCACACTCGCTGCGTCTGTCGGGATCGTCCAGGTGCGCCCGGTACGAGGATGTCGTCCGACCTTCGGTGGGGTACCCCCATCGCCTTGCGAGGGCACGCACCGGACGCCGCGAGCCCCGCCCTCCGGGCGGACGGCGCCAGGCCTCCAGCACGGCCCAGGTCCTTCGCCCCGACGGGGCCTCGTGCCGTGGACCCTTCCAGTCTCGGCACTCAGCCCCGGCCGGTCCGACGAGTCGCCCGGACGGGGCCTCGCCCGGCTGCCACCGATCCGGCTGACTACTGAGGAGCCGGGGACGCCACGGCCGTCGGAAGACCCTTCGGCAGGTCCGTCGGAAGGCTCGTGGGAAGGCCACCGGGGACCCCGCTGGTGTCCGTCTTGACGAGGGAGTCCTTGGTGCCGCTCGCCCAGGCGACCACCACGGTCTTGGCGTCGTGGGACTCGATCGTGCCCGATGTGCGCTTGGTGTCGCCGTCCGCGCACTTGAGGGCCAGCGTGGGCTTCTCCGCGGCGGCGACCACTCCGGTGCAGACGTGCTGACCGGCGATCAGCGAGACCTTGTCGTCCCGGAACGAGAGGGCGACGATCTCGCTGCCCATGGCGGACCACGTGCCCTGGAGCTCGCCGACCGCGGCCCCGCCGGACGCTCCGCCCGAGCCGCCGCCTGTCGCCCCACTCGGCGAGGCCGAGGTGTCCTTGTCGCTCTTGTCGGAGGCGTCGTCGTTTCCGTTGCCGCAACCGGTCAGCATGAGGGCGGCGGCGGCCAGGCCAGCCGCGGCAAGTCCCTGGCGTACGAGCTTGTTCACGATCGGGTCCCCCTGGTTGTGTGCAAGACGACAGCAAGCTACCAGTTGACCGGATCTGGCAGCCCTGCGCCGACCGTGTCCCCCGGAGCACCGCGAGCTGCACCGGGAGGCCCGGACATGTGTCGGGGACGTCGTCCGGCGACCGGCGTAGCGGAGTCCTGAGGTGACTGCGCTCGTTGGCGTACGGTCCCAGCTCCATGTGCATGAGTGGTTCCGGGGTGTCCGTCCGTATGGAATGAGCGGACTGCTCGTGCGTATGTCTGACGGTTCGTCATGGACTTCGTTCGTTGGTCGCCCTGAGGGGGCCCGGCATGGCCCAGCACCGGAGGGGTGAAGCGGAAGCGCGGCTCCTCGAACGGGAGCGGATGTTCCGACTCCACCACACCTGCTCCGACCAGCGAGCTACCGCGGACGGGACGGATGCCCGGAACCTGGATCCGAAACGGTGGGACACGCGTCTCTACCCCGGCAGGTTCTCGTGCGCGAGGCCGTCTGCTCGCGGGTGCTGTAACCGCGAGGCCACCCCTCGTGCACGTGCATTTGCTCATGCATCAGCATATGAACGCAGCTATGATCCAAGACAGTTGACATCTGCACCTTGTAACTCGGGAGCGTCCTGTGCAGCACGTGTACAACGGCATGGCGGCGGCAGAGCTTCACGGGGTCGTCTGGCAGAAGAGCCGTCACAGCAACTCGCAGGGATCGTGCGTGGAGTTCGCGAAGCTCCCGGGCGGCGAGGTGGCGATGCGCAACTCGCGCTTCCCGGACGGGCCGGCGCTGGTCTACACCCCGGCCGAGATAGAGGCGCTGCTGCTGGGTGTGAAGGATGGGGAGTTCGATCACCTGGTCGGCGGGCTCGAGGGCCGGCTCGACGCCCGTCTGGACAGTCAACCCGCGTAGAACCCGCGGCGCACCAACCAGGCCCCCACGTCGGCGGATCCGACGCGGGGGCTCAGTCGTCCGTGTGGCCGCAGCCGCTTGTCCCGGGGAGCCGGAACAGCGCCCAGACCACCTTCCCGGTCGTCTGTCCGGCCAGCGGGTGCCAGCCCCAGCTGTCGCTGAAGGAATCCACGAGGAACAGCCCCCGGCCGCACTCGGCCGAGTCCTCCGCCTCGGATGCCACCGGGCTGTCCTGGCTGGGGTCCCGCACCGCGCACACGAGCCGGCTCGTCCAACGCATCAGGTGCAGTCGCACCGGGTGGTCCTGGCCGTGCGGGGCGTCCGCGGGCATGGCATGCCGCAGGGCGTTGGTGACGAGTTCGGAGACCACGAGGGCGACGTCGTCGAAGCGCTCGCTCAGATCCCACGCGGCGAGCGTCCTGCTGGTGAACGTCCTTGCGCCGCGCACCGCTTCATAGCGGGGTGGCAGGGCGCAGGAGGCTGAGCTGGAGGCGTCTGCGGGGTCGATCGGCGGAGGGCCCTGCCGTAACGGCTCGAGCATGGTCGATCCATTCGTCCCCATGCGAGGCACTCCCAGGAATCGCGGCTGTGACGCTACAACACGAACAAGCACGAACGAGTACGCAGGTGCGCGTGCTCCATGGTTCCGAATGCGATAGGCAGATGCAAGGGCAGATGCACGTGCACGCGCCCGGCCTGTCCTGCCCCGTGCCGGTTCACTCCCCTTTCTTCTTGTGCGCTTCTTCGCACCGTTCCCCAAAGGCTTCCTATTTCCGTAATCGAATGAGTACGGGGTGGAGCGTTTGATGGCAGAATCCGGGACTCGGGGTTCGGGGGCTCCGCGACACAGCAGCGTTGGGAGGGTTGGTAGACGTGACGCCAGTGGAGTCCTGGGGGTACCCCCAGTCCGAAGGCTCCGGGGGTGGGTCGGTCGTGCGCCGCATCCTGCTGGGCTCACAGCTGAGACGGCTCAGGGAGTCGCGCGGTATCACGCGCGAAGCGGCCGGCTACTCCATCCGCGCATCCGAATCCAAGATCAGCCGCATGGAGTTGGGACGGGTGAGCTTCAAGGCCAGGGACGTCGAGGACCTCCTCACGCTCTACGGCGTCGCCGACGAGGCCGAGCGCGAGTCGCTGCTGGCCCTCGCCCGCGAGGCCAATGTGGCGGGCTGGTGGCACAGTTACGGCGATGTGCTGCCCGGCTGGTTCCAGACGTACATCGGCCTGGAGGGCGCTGCCTCCCTCATCCGCATCTATGAAGTCCAGTTCGTCCACGGTCTGTTGCAGACCGAGGCGTACGCGCATGCGGTCGTCTCGCGCGGTATGCCCGGCGCGCGCGCCGCCGATGTCGACAAGCGGGTCGCGCTGCGCCTCGAGCGCCAGAAGATCCTGGTCTCCGAGCGTGCCCCGCGGCTCCATGTCGTACTGGACGAGGCCGCCCTGCGTCGCCCCTACGGCAACCGGGCAGTGATGCAAGGGCAGTTGAGGCATCTGATCGAGGTGTCCGAGCAGTCGAACGTCACCGTCCAGGTGATGCCGTTCAGCTTCGGCGGCCACGCGGGGGAGTCCGGAGCGTTCACCATGCTGCGTTTCCCGGAGTCGGACCTCTCGGACCTCGTCTACCTGGAGCAGCTCACCAGCGCGCTGTATCTCGACAAGCGCGAGGAAGTGGCCCAGTACGAGCGGGTGATGGAGCGGCTGCACGAGGAGTCGCCGGGCGCTGACGAGAGCCGTGACCTGCTGCGCGGACTGCTCCAACTCACCTGAAACGACAGTACGATGATGCGCCAGCAGTTCACCCAGGACTGACCGTCCCGGCAACTCCCTCAGCGCCCACAGAAGTAAGGGATCGTATGTCCTTCTTCACCGACCTGGCCCACCAGTACATCGACGGCGAGTGGCGGACCGGCAGCGGCTCATGGGACATCATCGACTTCAATCCGTACAACGGTGAGAAGCTCGCGGCGATCACCGTGGCCACCGTCGCCGAGGTCGACCAGGCCTATCGGGCGGCCGAGCGCGCTCAGCGGCCCTGGGCCGAGACCAATCCCTACACCCGAAGGCTGGTCTTCGAGCGCGCCCTGCGGATCATCGACGAGCGCGCGGACCAGATCTCCGACGCGATCACCGAGGAGCTCGGCGGGACCCGGCTGAAGGCGGCGTACGAGATCCACCTCGCCAAGGAGTTCCTGCGCGAGGCGATCCAGCTCGCGGTACGTCCGGAGGGCCGGGTGCTGCCGTCCCAGATCGACGGCAAGGAGAACCGGGTCTACCGGCTGCCCGTCGGGGTCGTCGGGGTGATCACCCCGTACAACTTCCCTTTCCTGGTCACGCTCAAGTCCGTGGCACCCGCCCTCGCGCTGGGCAACGCCGTGGTGATCAAGCCCAACCAGCACACCCCGGTGGTCGGCGGTGGCCTGATCGCCAGGATCTTCGAGGACGCGGGTCTGCCGCCGGGGCTGCTCAACGTCCTGGTCACCGACATAGCCGAGATAGGCGACGCGCTGATCGAGCACCCGGTGCCCAAGGTGATCTCGTTCGCCGGCTCCGACCGGGTGGGCCGGCATGTCGGGGCGGTCGCGGGCCGCAACTTCAAGCGCTGTGTCCTGGAGCTGAGCGGCAACAGCGCGCTGGTGGTCCTGAACGACGCCGACGTGGACAACGCCGTGGACGCCGCCGTCTTCAGCCGCTTCCTCTACCAGGGCCAGGTCTGCATGGCCGCCAACCGGATCCTCGTGGACCGGTCGGTGGAGGCCGAGTTCACCGAGAAGTTCACCGCCAAGGTGGCGGCGCTGCGCACCGGCGACCCCCGGGATCCGGAGACCCAGATCGGACCGGTAATCGACAGCCTTCAGGCCGAGGCGCTGGCCGGACTCGTCGACCAGGCGGTGGCGGACGGGGCGACGGCACTGGTACGGGGCCGGGTCCGGGGCACGCTGATGGAGCCCACCGTGCTCGCCGGACTGCCCGAGCGGTCGCCGCTGCTGCGGCAGGAGATCTTCGGCCCGGTGGCGCTGCTGGCTCCGTTCGACGGTGAGGACGAGGCCGTACGGATGGTCAACGACAGCCCGTACGGCCTGAGCGGAGCCGTGCACACCGGGGACATCGAGCGGGGTGTGCGTTTTGCCCACCGGATCGAGACCGGGATGTTCCACGTCAACGACTCGACGGTGCAGGACGAGCCGCTCGTCGCCTTCGGCGGCGAGAAGCTGTCCGGACTGGGGCGGCTGGGAGGCGAAGCCACGGTGGAGGCTTTCACCACCCAGAAGTGGATCTCCGTGCAGCACGGCCGTACGAGGTTTCCCCTCTGAGGACTAATGCGGGCGTTCCCCCGCACGTCGAGGACAGAAGCTGACCGCAAGGGTCCGTAGCTTGGGTGGTGTCAAGCAAGGAAACAGGCACCACCGAGAGGCGCACACCATGGTCACTCACGTACCCGCGGAGACCTGCGGCGACGAGCGCGGCGCGCTCCTGAACTTCGTGGAGGCGCAGCGCGGAGCGGTCCGCCGGTCCGTCATCGGCCTCACCGAGGACCAAGCGGCGGGCAGGCCGAGCGCCAGCGAGCTGTCGCTGTCCGGGCTGCTGAAGCATGTGGCCGAGTGCGAGCTGAACTGGCTGCGGATGGCCCAGGAGCAGCCCAACGAGCGCCAGCGCAACGAGGAGACCTGGGCGGACGGCTTCCGGCTGGTCGAAGACGAGTCGATTCCCGGCACGCTGGCTTTCTGGGACGGGGTGGCCAAGGAGACCGAGGAGTTCATCCGCTCGGTGCCGAGTCTGGACGACACCTTCCCGCTTCCGGCCATGCCGTGGTTCCCGAAGGACGGCCGGGTCTCGATGCGCTGGATGATGCTGCACCTCATCGAGGAGATCGCCCGGCACGCGGGGCATGCGGACATCGTGCGGGAGTCGCTGGACGGCAAGAGCTCCTTCGCGCTGGTGGCGGCGGAGAGCGGCGGGAGCTGGGAGTAGGCGGGCGACGGCCCGCGCGCAGCGGTCACCGGGCCCTGCCCGCCGGATCCGGTCGGCAGGGCCCGAGTCGCTCGACGTGTGCGAGGCTCGCCCCTGCCACACGCTGTAGGCATGAGCAACGATGAGCATGAGGCGTTCGTCCCCACGCCCGTGGTGGTCCTCCCCGTCGTGGCCGCCGAGCCGCCGTTCCGGATGGTGGAGATCAACGGAGAGGTGGCGGGGACCGCCCGCGACATGCTGGACGTGATCAAGCTGGCCCATGGCGCCGGGCTGAACCCCATCGACCTCGACGACCCCGCGGATGTGCGCTGGGTCGGGGGCGGAAAGTACAAGTGGGTGCCCTGAGGGCGCGCTGACCCGGGCCCGGGTCGGTCCCCCAGCCGGAATCGGGCAGGTGGCTACGGCGTGCGGGCGTACGGATGTCCGCCGTCCGGCTACTGGTGCCCGGGGCCGGGCGGCAGCACGGACGCGGTCGGGGAGTGGCGAGCCGGCCGATGTCCGCGACCAGGACCGCTTGCCCGCCGAGGAGCCGCCGAGGACCCGGGCGGCCGGCCGTATCGGCGAGATCATGAACATGTGCCCCCACTCGGCGGACGCCGTGCGCGGTGGGCGCACGGTCTGATCGAGCGGATCGAGGGCGAGGCGTACACCTTCGCGCTGATCAGGCCGTCATCACGGCCCGCTGTCCACGAGATCGTCAGTGGTGGAAGCCCGTGGCCGCCGCCTTGTCCTTGCTCAGCGGGGCGCTCTGCTTGCGCAGGCTGGGCATGATCCGCCCCAGGTCCTCCACCAGCAGCGCCGCCAGATCCGCCGAGAAGCCGTTGCGGCAGACGAAGCGCAGCACCGACAGGTCCTCCCGGTTGGGCGGGAAGGTGTACGCGGGCACCAGCCAGCCGTGTTCCCGCAGCCGCCGCGCCACGTCGAACACGTCGTAGTTGGTGATGTCCGGGGCCGTGGTGACGGCGAACACCGGGAGCTGGTCCCCCCGGGTGAGCAGCCGGAAGTCGCCCAGCTTCTCGACCTTGCGGGCCAGGCTCTGCGCCACGTCGCGGGTGGTCTGCTGCACGGCCCGGAAGCCCTCGCGGCCCAGCCGGAGGAAGGTGTAGTACTGCGCCACCACCTGCGCGCCCGGCCGGGAGAAGTTCAGTGCGAACGTCGGCATGTCGCCGCCCAGGTAGTTGACCCGGAACACCAGCTCCTCGGGCAGGTCCTCCGGCGAGCGCCACAGCGCCCACCCCACACCCGGGTACACCAGTCCGTACTTGTGTCCCGACGTGTTGATCGAGGCCACCCTCGGCAGCCGGAAGTCCCAGACGAGCTCCGGGTCCACGAACGGGGCGACCATCGCCCCCGACGCCCCGTCGACATGCACGGGGATGTCCAGGCCCTTGCGCTCCTTCAGTGCGTCCAGCGCCTCGCAGACCTCCATGACCGGTTCGTACGAGCCGTCAAAGGTGGAGCCGAGAATGGCGACGACGCCGATCGTGTTCTCGTCGCACAGCTCGGCCGCCGCCTGCGGGTCGATATGGAAGCGGTCGCCCTCCATCGGCACCAGCCGCGGCTCCACCTCCCAGAAGTTGCAGAACTTGTCCCAGCAGACCTGCACATTGACACCCATGACGAGATTGGGCTTGGCACCGGGGCCGGGGTAGCGGTCGGCGTTGCGCTTGGCCCAGCGGCGCTTGAGGGCCATTCCGGCGAGCATGCAGGCCTCGCTCGAACCCGTGGTCGAGCAGCCGACCGTGGTCGAGGGATCGGGCGCGTGCCAGAGGTCGGCGAGCATCGCGACACAGCGCCGCTCCAGCTCGGCCGTCCGCGGGTACTCGTCCTTGTCGATCATGTTCTTGTCGCGGCATTCCGCCATCAGTTTCCCGGCCTCGGGCTCCATCCAGGTCGTGACGAAGGTGGCGAGGTTGAGACGGGAGTTGCCGTCCAGCATCAGCTCGTCATGGACGAGCTGGTAGGCCGTCATGGGCGGCATGGGTCCGTCCGGAAGCTGGTGCTTCGGCGGCGCCAGGGTCATCGAACCGGTCGGATCGGCCTCCCCGAAAAAGGGGTTGAGCGAGAGCCTGCGCCGCTCCTGGCTCTCCTCGCGGCCCGTGCCGCCCTTGTGTAGTGGTGCCATGTCAGGTCGCCTTTCCGATCTCAGAGTTCAACGCAGTGAGGAACCGTGCTGGTCGAGTTGCATCTGGAGGCGTCCCGTCACCAGCAGCCAGGCCGGCAGCACGGCGATGCACAGCAGCGGGAACACATGGGGGTCGGCGGCGAGGATGGCCGCGGTGAACAGGCTCAGCCAGCCCTGCCGGGTGACGGCCAGCAGGATGCCCAGTACCGCGCAGGCCACCCCGAGCGTGGGATGCACCGCGGGTACGAGGGCGCTGACACCCAGTCCGAGGGCGACCCCGATGAACACCGAGGGGAAGATCCGCCCGCCGCGGAAGCCGCAGGACGCGGCGACGGTGAGCGCGGCCAGTTTGACGAAGGCCATCACCGCGAACTGCCCCGCCGTCCAGCCGGTGGGGTCGGAGGCCAGCACCTTCATCTCGGACAGGCCCTTGAACAGGGTCAGGCTTCCGCCGAGCGTCCCCAGCAGTCCGAGCACCAGCCCGCCGGCGGTGGTCATGAGCACCGGGTGCCGCAGACGGTGGAAGGCCGCGTGGAGGTACGGGAGCGCGTACACCGCCGCCAGGCCGACCACAGCGCCCAGACAGGCCACCAGCCACGCGGCGGGGATGTCGCCCCAACGCGCCCGCGCCAGCTCGGGCAGGGCGAGGTCGAACGTCGGATGGGCGATCAGCACGGTGGTCAGGGCCCCGGCGCCCCCGGCGATGAGGGGGGCGAACAGCTTGTCCCACAGCGCGCCGGGGCCGGGGCGGGACGCCAGGCTCTCGGTGAGGATCAGCGCGGCGGCGACGGGCGTACCGAACAGGGCGCCCACCGTGCCCGCTGCGGCGAGCGCCGCCCACATGTCGGCCGATGTGCCCCGCATCGCCCTGCCGCCGAGCCAGGCGGCGAGTGCGATGTTCGCCATGGTGATCGGGTTCTCGGGGCCGAGGCTCACCCCGCCGGCCAGTCCGAGCACGGCGGTGAGCAGCAGGCTGGGTACCACCAGGGGCGGCATCGGGGGATCCACGAGCCCCACCGTGGCCGGGTCGGGGCCGGCGTGCCCTGGCACCTTCCACACCACGAGCCCGACCGCCAGGCCCGTGGCCGTGAGTACGGCGAACATCCACAGCGACGAGTAGGAGCCCACGCCGAGGGCGTCGGGCACCACTGTCCACAGGACCTTCTTCAGCTGCTCCGAGATCGCCGTCAGGGCGAGCAGCAGCAGACTCGAACCGACGCCGACGACCAGTGCGGGGATGATCAGCGGCAGCAGCGCACGGGCCGGAGTGGCCGGCAGGCCGCGGTCGGTCGTGGTCACGGGCTCACGATATCGGCGATATCAGTTTAAAACGGGCAAGCGCTCTCGAAAGGAGGGGCTTGCACCTCACGTGGCGTGAGGAGCCAGGCTGACGTGCGTACCAGTACGAGAGCGGGGAGCGGGAACCGATGAGCTATTCGGTGGGTCAGGTGGCGGGCCTCGCCGGCGTGACGGTGCGGACGCTGCACCACTACGACGAGATCGGGCTGCTCTCACCGAGCGGTCGCAGCCACGCCGGCCACCGGCGCTACGACGACGGCGATCTCGACCGGCTCCAGCGGATCCTCTTCTACCGGGAGCTGGGCTTCCCGCTCGACCAGATCTTGGCCCTGCTCGACGATCCGGACGTGGACCCGCAGGAACACCTGCGGCGCCAGCACGCACTGCTGACCGGAAGGATCGCCGAGCTCCAGAGGATGGCCGAGGCCGTCGAGCACGCCATGGAGGCACGGAAATTGGGAATCAAGCTCACGCCGGAGGAGAGGTTCGAGGTCTTCGGCGGCCGGGACCCGCAGCAGTACGCGCAGGAGGTCGAGGAACGCTGGGGTGATACCGAGGAGTACGCCGAATCCCAGCGGCGTGTCGCCCGCTACACCAAGGACGACTGGCAGCGGATGCAGTCCGAGTCCGCCGACTGGGGGAGGCGCTACGCCGCGCTGATGGCGGAGGGGGAGCCCGCAGCCGGTGAGTCCGCGATGGACCTCGCGGAGGAGCACCGCCGGCACATCACCGACTGGTTCTACGCGTGCACGTACGAGATCCACTGCTGCCTCGGGGACATGTACGTGGCGGACCCCCGCTTCAAGGAGCTCTACGACTCCATCAGGCCGGGGCTGGCCGAGCACCTCCGCGAGGCGATCCACGCGAACGCGGCGAGGGTGCCGGCCTGACGGCCCGCGGTCACCTGTGGTGCGGGCGGGCTCCGTGGTGTGCCGAACGGGGGCGGTGCACCGCGAAAGTCCGCCCGCACCAGTGAACGGGGCCCGGAAGGCTCAGTTGCGCGGCGCGATGACGACGGCCGTGCCGTAGGCACACACCTCCGTGCCCACGTCCGCCGCCTCCGTGACGTCGAACCGGAACATCAGCACCGCGTTGGCGCCGCGTGCCCTGGCTTGCTCCACCAGGCGTTCCATCGCCTGGTTCCGGGTCTGCACGAGGGTCTTCGTCAGGCCCTTCAGTTCGCCGCCGATCATCGACTTGAGGCCCGCGCCGATCTGGCTGCCCAGGTGCCGCGAGCGCACGGTCAGGCCGAAGACCTCGCCGATCACCTGCTGTACGGCGTAGCCGGGGACGTCGTTCGTTGTGACAACCAGCACATCCGCGTGCGCGGTCTGGCCGCCGCCGTAATCATCGATGCCCATGGGGCACAGCTTCGTTGCCGCCCGTTCGTCCCGCATCCGGAGAGGGCCGCTGGAACCGGGCGTCACCCGGATGCGTTGGTAACTTTGGGCAGTCGACAGGACTGGCCGGCCGAGGTGCCGGTTTGCCCGCCGCCCGACCCATCCACACCACAGGAGCCCGGACCTCGTGAACACTCTTGCGCTCGGACCGAGCTGGCTGGATCCCGATTACCTGATCACCACCTTCGGTCTGATCGGCGTACTCGTCATCGTCTTCGCCGAGTCCGGCCTGCTGATCGGGTTCTTCCTGCCGGGTGACTCCCTGCTGTTCACGACGGGTCTGCTGGTCACCACGGGCAAGATCGACCTGCCGCTCTGGGCGGTGTGCACCATGATCGTGTTCGCCGCGATCCTCGGTGACCAGGTCGGCTATCTCTTCGGCCGCAAGGTGGGACCGGCCCTGTTCCGGCGTCCGGACTCCAAGCTGTTCAAGCAGGAGAACGTGGAGAAGGCGCACGAGTTCTTCGAGAAGTACGGCCCGAAGTCGCTGGTCCTGGCCCGCTTCGTGCCCATCGTGCGCACGTTCACGCCGATCATCGCCGGTGTGAGCCGGATGAACTACCGCTCGTTCATCACCTTCAACATCATCGGCGGCGTCCTGTGGGGCGCGGGCGTGACGCTGCTCGGTGCCGCGCTCGGCAAGGTCGAGTTCGTGCACAAGAACATCGAGATGATCCTGATCGCGATCGTGCTGCTCTCCGTGGTCCCGATCGCCATCGAGTTCCTGCGGGCCCGCTCCAAGGGCAAGAAGCAGGCCGCGGCGGCCCGTCCGGCAGCCGGCCTGCCGGGTGGTACGGACGACCAGCCCACGCAGCGCGGTCGCCACGCCAAGCGCTGAGCCCCGCACAGCGGCACCGGCCCGTCCGGATCACCAGGCCCTGTCCGGGCCCGGGCGGGTCTTCTCCCACACGGTCTAGAAGCCGCGTGTCCGCTTGGCCGCGCGGCGCTGGCCCGCCGCGGCCGGGCTGCGCAGGAACAGCCGGGCCACCTCACCACCGAGGTTCACCCCGATCGCGATCGCCAGGGCCAGGGCCGCCGCCCGTGCCAGCGAGGCGAAGCCCAGGTCCATGTTGCTCTGCGCGATGTGCAGCACCCCGAAGTAGGTGGCGCTGCCCGGCAGCAGCGGCCCGATCGCCGCCGTCACATAGGGCAGCGACGAGGTGTGCTGGAGGCGCGCGACCAGCTGCCCGAAAAGGCCCACGAGGCCCGCCGCGACGGCCGTCGCCATCACGGAGGAGCCTCCCGCCGTCAGGGCGATCGCCGCGTAGATCACCCAGGCCACCCCGCCGTTGAGCGCCGCGATCAGCACCGTCGACCGGTCCTGCTGGAGCAGCACGGCGAAGGTCAGGCACAGCACCATCGACGCCAGGATCTGCACCACGGGCCGCTCGACCGTGCTCAGTGCCCCTTCCGGGTTGAGGTTCGCCTCGAACTGCACGCCCACGTAGAGCATCGTGAGCACCCCGATGACGATCGCCACGAAGAAGTACGCGACCTCCAGCAGCCGGGCCGACGCGGTGATGTAAAAGCCGGTCAGCCCGTCCTGCACCGCCGCCACCAGCGCACGCCCGGGGATCAGCGCGAACAGCCCACCGGTGATCACGGCGGAGGGCTGGAGCCCGGCGTGCAGCGCGCTCAGCGTCACACCTATCGCCGCGGGCGGCATCGCCGCCACCACGAACTGGTAGAACTCCGGCAGCCCGCGCCCCGCGCACAGCCATGCCAGCCGGTCACCGAGCATCGCGCCGACCGCGGCCGCCAGGAACACCAGCGCGTTTCCGCCCACCAGCACGGACGCCGCCCCGGCCAGTACGCCGGCGGCGGTCGTGAGCAGCCAGCCCGGGTAGGGGTGGCGGTTACGCCGGATCTCCGCCAGCCGCCGGTAGGCCTCGTCGAGCTTGATGTCGCTGTCCTCGGCGCTGATGTCCGCGACGAGCTGGTAGACCGCGGTCAGCCGGGTGTAGTCCGGGACCCGCCGGCGTACCGTGCGGTTCGCCGTCACCGGATCGTCCACCAGTGACGGCAGATACGTGATCGACAGCAGCGTGAAGGTGACGGTGGGCTCGCAGTGGTCGAGGCCGTACGAGCTGGTGATGGCGAGCATCGCCGCTTCGACGTCCTCCGCGCCCTCACCCCCCGCGAGCAGCAGCTCGCCGATACGCAGGGTCAGGTCGAGTACGCGCGGCACGGCGGGCCCCGAATCGTCCTGCCGCTGCACCGGCTCCGGGGCCGGGCGTTCGCTCACCGGCAGCCGCACCATCGCCCGCATCCGGTCCTGCCAGGGGGCGTCCTTGGACAGCTGCACCACGGGAATTCCGTAGGCGGGGGTGAAGACCGGGGGCGCGTCGCTCGTGCGGTACGTCGACGGAAGGGTGAAGGCCGACCCCTCCGGCACGGGCGGGGGCTCGGGGTTCAGACCCTCGGGGACGGCGAACTCGGAGGAGGGGTGGTCCTCTTCCGGAGGTCCGAGCGGCGGTTCCACGCCCTTGGGAGGGGCGAACGCGCTGTGCGCCTCGTCCGACTGCGGTTTGCGGTCCTCCGCAGGACCTCCCGGCTCCGCCACCGCTCCCTGTCCCCTTTCGCTCAGGCTGTGGTCAGCCAGTATGCGACGGGCGGTGCACCCCGTGTGGGAGTGCACCGCCCGGTGAGGCTGCCAGGCAACGCGTCAGTGCGCGCCGCCCTGCGCCTCGAGGCGCTTGTAGGAGGCCTCGATCTCGGCCTCGGCCTCGGCGCGGCCGACCCAGTTCGCGCCTTCGACGCTCTTGCCCGGCTCCAGGTCCTTGTAGACCTCGAAGAAGTGCTGGATCTCCAGGCGGTCGAACTCGGAGACGTGGTGGATGTCCCGCAGGTGCTCCACGCGCGGGTCGGACGCGGGCACGCACAGCAGCTTGTCGTCGCCGCCTGCCTCGTCCGTCATCCGGAACATACCGATGGCGCGGCACTTGATCAGACAGCCGGGGAAGGTCGGCTCGTCCAGGATGACCAGGGCGTCCAGCGGGTCGCCGTCCTCGCCGAGGGTGTTCTCGACGAAGCCGTAGTCGGCGGGGTAGCTGGTCGAGGTGAAGAGGCGACGGTCCAGGCGGATCCGGCCGGTCTCGTGGTCCACCTCGTACTTGTTCCGCGACCCCTTCGGGATCTCGATGGTGACGTCGAACTCCACGGGTGGCACTCCTCCATGATCAACACATATGTAGGTGATGGTACGACTGCTCGTGAGACGGGGCCGCCCGGGGCTCCGGCCGGACGGGCCCGGTGCTGGACGGGGTGCCATGCTCGCGGCAAGACGCAGTGATTAAGTGTCCCCTACGCAACTGTGTGATCGCGAAAGGGGCTGGTCCAGGGTGCCTGACCACAGAACATGGCAGCTCAGGGCGGGTTCGGCGATCAAGCGGCTCAAGCACATCGGCCAGACCTGGCCGGCCGGCCGGAGGGCCGGGCAGCCCTGGCGGCTCACGGCGGGCGCGGCCGTGGCCGGCCTCGCCGTCGCGGCCGTCGCGGTCTCCGCGGCAGGCCCCTGGGACTCCGGTCAGCGTAAGGCCGAGCGCGACCGCGCGGCGGCGCTCAGCCGGACAGGTGGCGTACATCACCGGCCCTCGGCGCCCGATGGTCCGAATGAGCCGGCGCCCGCGCCCAGTGCGCCCGGCGTGCTGTCCGTACCCCGTGCCCCCGCCGCCGCGCCCGCCGCCATCGCCCCCGCGCTGGAACCTCTGATGACCGACCCCGGGCTCGGCCCGGTGCTCACCGCGTCCGTCGTGGACCTCACCACCGGCAAGCAGCTCTACGCGAAGAACGCGGGCGCCCCCATGACCCCCGCGTCCACGATCAAGATCGCCACGGCGGTCGCCGCACTCTCCGCCACCGGCCCCACCCACCGCATCCCGACCACGGTCGTCGCCGCCCCGGACCACCGGCGCGTCACGCTGATCGGCGGCGGTGACCCCACCCTCGACCAGGTCCGGCTCGGTGCGCTGGCCGACGGCACCGCGCGTGCCCTGCGCGACCACGGGGTCAGCACGATCAGGCTGAGCTACGAGACCTCGCTCTACGAGGGCCCTGTGCTGCACCCCATCAGCCCCAACGACAACATCGCGCCGGTCACCCCCCTGATGCTGGACGAGGGCAGGCTCGACGGCTCCACCAGGGGCCCGGCGGACCGCGTGGAGGACCCGGCACACGACGCCGCCTCGGCGTTCGTCGCGCTGCTCGCCAAGCGCGGCATCAACACCGAGGCGGGTCCCGACCGGGGCAAGCGCCCCGCCAAGGCCGTCACCGTCGCCAGAACCCTCTCGGCGCCCATGGCCGCGCTGGTCGAACGGATGCTGACCAACAGCGACAACGACATCGCGGAGGCGCTGGCCCGGCAGACCGCCATCGCCGACGGCCGCCCTGCGAGCTTCGCGGGCGGCCAGGCCGCCGTCACCGCACGGCTCAAGCGGCTGAAGCTCCCCGTCGCCAAGGCCCGCTTCACCGACGGCAGCGGACTGAACCGGGCCGACCGGGTCTCGGCCGCGCTCCTTACCGGACTGCTGGCCCGTGCGGCCGACCCGGGTCATCCCGAGCTGCGCCCCGTCCTCACCGGGCTGCCCGTCGCGGGCTTCACCGGGACCCTCACGGAGCGCTCCGAGGCCCGCACCGCCGGGCTCGTACGCGCCAAGACCGGCAGCCTCACCGGTGTGGACACCCTGGCGGGCACGGCGGTGTCCGCCGACGGACGGCTGCTGGCCTTCGCGTTCATGGCCGGGAGCACCCCGTCCTACGGGGCGGGCCGCCCGGCCCTGGACCGGATGGCGTCGGCGCTCATCCCCTGAGGCGCCCCCAAGGCATGAGACGCCCCATGAGCCCTGGCACCGGCCGTGCGCGACCTACTGGCAGCGGGCCGCCGACCACGTACGGTTGACGCATGACGAGCATCGGTGGTGCCGCTTCTCCTGGGATGGTCGACTGGAACCTCGCGGTCGCGACCGCGACCCGGCTCGTACGGCCGGGCCCCGACGTCAGCCGGGACGAGGCGCGTGCCGTCGTCGCCGAGCTGCGAAGGCACGCGAAGGCGTCGGAGGAGCACGTCCGCGCGTTCACCCGGATGATCCCGGACGACCATGTGCCCCAGGACACCCCGGTCCTCGTCGTGGACCGGCCCGGCTGGGTGAAGGCGAACGTCGCGGGCTTCCGCGCGCTGCTGAAGCCGCTGCTGGACAAGCTCCAGGAGCGCAGGTCGGCGACCCCGGGCGGCGCCGTGCTCGGTGCCCTGGGCGGCAAGGTGACCGGTGTGGAGCTGGGCATGCTGCTGTCGTTCCTCGCCTCCCGGGTGCTCGGCCAGTTCGAGACCTTCGCCCCCGTCACCCGTGAGCTGCCCGGGGCCGCCGGCAGCAACGGCAGGCTCCTCCTCGTCGCGCCGAACATCGTGCATGTCGAACGGGAGATGGACGTCGCGCCGCACGACTTCAGGCTGTGGGTCTGCCTGCACGAGGAGACCCACCGCACCCAGTTCACCGCCGTGCCCTGGCTCCGCGACCACTTGGAGGGCGAGATCCAGGCGTTCCTCGCCGAGACGGACGTCGACCCCATGGCCGTGCTCGAACGCCTGCGTGAGGCCGCACAGGCGCTCGCCGGGGGACGCCCCGAAGGCGAGGAGGGTGAGAACCGCTCTCTGGTGGAGCTCGTGCAGACCCCGCAGCAGCGCGAGATCCTCGGCCGGCTGACCGCCGTGATGTCCCTGCTGGAGGGCCATGCCGACTTCGTGATGGACGGGGTGGGGCCCCAGGTCGTGCCGTCCGTGGGTGAGATCCGCGAGAAGTTCCAGGCCCGCCGGGCCCGTGGCGCGTCCCGGCTCGACCTCGCGCTGCGCAAGCTGCTCGGGCTGGACGCCAAACTGCGCCAGTACCGGGACGGCGAACGGTTCGTCAGCGCCGTGGTCGGCGAGGTCGGGATGGACGGGTTCAACCGGGTGTGGACCTCGCCGAACACCCTTCCCACCAAGGCGGAGATCGCCAAACCGGCGGACTGGATCGCGCGGGTGCACCGTAAGGCAGACTGAGCCGTAATCACCCATCCGAGGGACCGTGGCCCATGGATAGGCGTGCAATGCTCGGGGAACGGCCCGGTTCTGTCACCATCGACGCACTCTGAGTGACGGACTCCCGTCCCGACTCCGACCGAGGCACCCCCAAACTTCACGAAGGGCATCGGACATGGGTCCCCATCCTGCGGTCGCGGCGATACGCCTGGCGGTTCGCCGCGTACTCCACGACGTGCTCAACGAACTCATCGAGCTCCCGCGCGCCACGGTCGGCCGCGGTCGCCCCGGCTGCGGCCATACCGGCGCGCGGCTGGCGACGGCCGAGCCGCCGCTGGTCCTCGTCGCCTGCTCCGGTGGTGCCGACTCCATGGCCCTCGCCTCCGCCCTCGCCTTCGAGGCCCGCAAGCTGTCCGTGCGCGCCGGCGGGATCACCGTGGACCACGGCCTCCAGTCCGGCTCCGGCCTGCGGGCGGCCGAGGTCGCCGCCCGGCTCAGGGAGATGGAGCTCGACCCCGTGGAGGCCATTGCCGTCTCGGTCGGCCGCGACGGCGGGCCCGAGGCCGCCGCCCGGGACGCCCGCTACGCCGCCCTGGACGAGGCGGCCGACCGGCTCGGGGCCGCCGCCGTGCTGCTCGGGCACACCCGGGACGATCAGGCGGAGACGGTTCTGCTGGGCCTCGCGCGCGGCTCCGGTATCCGCTCGCTCTCCGGTATGGCCGCCGTGTCCCCGACCGGCCGCTACCGTCGCCCCTTCCTCCAGCTCGACCGCCAGACCGCCCGCAAGGCCTGCCTCGTACAGCAGCTCCCCGTGTGGGACGACCCGATGAACGCCGACCCGGCGTACACCCGCTCCCGGCTGCGCCACGAGGGCCTGCCCGCGCTGGAGAAGGCCCTCGGCAAAGGTGTCGTCGAGGCCCTGGCCCGTACCGCCCAACTGTCCCGCGACGACGCTGACGCGCTCGACGCCTGGGCCGCCGATGTCGACGCCTCCGTACGGGACGAGTCCGGGCTGCTCGACTGCACGAAGCTCTACGCGCTGCCTCCCGCGGTGCGCCGCCGCGTGCTCAGGCGTGCGCTGGTGACAGCCGGTTCACCTGCGGGTTCGCTGTTCGCCCGGCATGTCGAGGAGGTCGAGCGGCTGATCACCGGCTGGCGCGGCCAGCGGGCCATCAACCTGCCCGGCCGCGTCGAGGCCCGTCGGCAGGGTGGCAGACTGGTCATCCGGCAGGGCTGAGCCGGTCCTGCCGACAGGGCCGGGCGATCGGGACGCCGGGCAGCGACAGAAAGCGACGCGGGTGAACGAGAAGGACATGGGGACCGATCTCAAATCGGTACTCATCACCAAGGAAGAGATCGACGCGAAGCTGGCCGAGCTGGCCGCGAAGATCGACGCTGAGTACGCGGGCAAGGACCTGCTGATCGTCGGGGTGCTGAAGGGCGCCGTGATGGTGATGGCGGACCTGGCGCGTGCGCTGTCCAGCCCCGTCACGATGGACTGGATGGCCGTGTCCTCGTACGGCGCGGGCACCCAGTCGTCCGGAGTGGTCCGCATCCTCAAGGACCTGGACACGGACATCAAGGGCAAGCACGTCCTGATCGTCGAGGACATCATCGACTCCGGGCTGACCCTGTCGTGGCTGCTGTCCAACCTGGGCTCGCGCGAGCCGGCGTCTCTCGAGGTCTGCACGCTGCTGCGCAAGCCCGACGCCGCGAAGGTCGCCATCGACGTGAAGTGGATCGGCTTCGACATCCCGAACGAGTTCGTCGTCGGATACGGTCTCGACTACGCCGAGAAGTACCGCAATCTGCCGTTCGTGGGCACTCTCGCACCGCACGTCTACGGCGGCTGACGGCAACCGCGGGCGGCACGGGAACCCGTGCCGCCTTCCCGCCGTTGGAGCATGGGAAGGCGGTCATGGGTGACAAAGCTGGGGTACCGTCCGAAGAACAGTCTTTTCAGTTGAGTCTCATAGCAGCATTTACCTACGGGCAGGAGGGACGGAGCGACACCGCTCCGTATGGATGGACGTGAAGCGATACTTCCGTGGGCCGGTCATGTGGATCGTGCTGGCCGTCCTCGCCGTGGTCGTGCTGATGCAGGTTGTCGGCTCGTCGGGCGGCTACAAGACGGTGGACACCGCCAAGGTTGTCCAGGCGATCAACAAGAACCAGGTCAAGCAGGCCAAGCTGACCACCGGCGATGAGCAGATCATCAAGATCGAGCTGAATGACGGCCAGAAGGTCAACGGCAGCGACAAGGTCCAGGCGAGCTACATCGGCGACCAGGGCGTCGCGCTGGCCCAGACTCTTCAGCAGAAGTACGACGCGGGCGAGATCAAGAACGGCTACACGGTCTCCCCCGAGCGGCAGAGCCCGATCCTGTCGGTGCTCTTCTCGCTGCTGCCCTTCGTGCTGATCGTGGTCGTCTTCCTGTTCCTGATGAACCAGATGCAGGGCGGCGGCTCCCGGGTCATGAACTTCGGGAAGTCCAAGGCCAAGCTGATCACCAAGGACACCCCCAAGACCACCTTCGCCGATGTGGCGGGGTCCGACGAGGCCGTCGAGGAGCTCCACGAGATCAAGGAGTTCCTCCAGGAGCCCGCGAAGTTCCAGGCCGTCGGAGCCAAGATCCCCAAGGGTGTGCTGCTGTACGGCCCGCCCGGCACCGGCAAGACGCTGCTCGCGCGCGCCGTCGCGGGCGAGGCGGGCGTCCCGTTCTACTCGATCTCCGGTTCCGACTTCGTCGAGATGTTCGTCGGTGTCGGTGCCTCCCGGGTGCGTGACCTCTTCGAGCAGGCCAAGGCCAACGCCCCGGCCATCGTGTTCGTGGACGAGATCGACGCCGTCGGCCGGCACCGCGGCGCGGGCCTCGGCGGCGGACACGACGAGCGCGAGCAGACCCTGAACCAGCTCCTCGTGGAGATGGACGGCTTCGACGTGAAGGGCGGCGTCATCCTGATCGCCGCCACCAACCGGCCCGACATCCTCGACCCGGCGCTGCTGCGCCCGGGCCGCTTCGACCGGCAGATCGCGGTCGACCGCCCGGACATGCAGGGCCGTCTGGAGATCCTCAAGGTCCACCAGAAGGGCAAGCCGGTCGCGCAGGACGTCGACCTCGCGGCCGTCGCCCGCCGGACCCCCGGCTTCACCGGTGCCGATCTGTCGAACGTGCTGAACGAGGCGGCCCTGCTGACGGCTCGCAGCGACATGAAGCTGATCGACAACCACATGCTGGACGAGGCGATCGACCGCGTCGTGGCGGGTCCGCAGAAGCGGACCAGGATCATGTCCGACAAGGAGAAGAAGATCACCGCGTACCACGAGGGCGGACACGCCCTGGTCGCGGCGGCCTCCCCGAACTCCGACCCGGTGCACAAGATCACGATCCTGTCCCGCGGCCGGGCCCTCGGCTACACGATGGTGCTCCCGGACGAGGACAAGTACTCGACCACGCGCAACGAGATGCTCGACCAGCTGGCGTACATGCTGGGCGGTCGCGCGGCCGAGGAGCTGGTCTTCCACGACCCGACCACGGGCGCGGCGAACGACATCGAGAAGGCCACGGCCACGGCACGCGCCATGGTCACCCAGTACGGCATGACCGAGCGCCTCGGCGCGATCAAGTTCGGCGGTGACAACACCGAGCCGTTCCTCGGCCGCGAGATGGGGCACCAGCGCGACTACTCGGAAGAGGTCGCGGCGCTGGTGGACGAAGAGGTCAAGAAGCTCATCGAGACCGCGCACAACGAGGCCTGGGAGATCCTGGTCGAGAACCGCGACGTGCTCGACAACCTCGTCCTCGCCCTGCTGGAGAAGGAGACCCTCGGCAAGGAGGAGATCGCCGAGGTCTTCGCCACGATCGTGAAGCGCCCGGCCCGGCCGGCGTGGACCGGCTCCGCCCGACGCACCCCGTCCACCCGCCCGCCGGTGCTCTCCCCCAAGGAGCTGGCACTGACCAACGGCGCGGCCAACGGGACCGCCACCGGCACGGGCAGCACGGTGACGGATGTCACCAAGACCGCGACCGAGCCGGTCGCGGAGGATCGACCGGAGGCCTGACCTGGCGGTTTCCGCCCGAGAGGTCCGATTTTCGGAATGAACACGGCACTCCCCAGGTTCTAGCCTGGGGAGTGCTGCGTTATGCACGTTTTTCACGTCGATGGCAGGACAGGAACGAGGCACACATGACCGACCCGGTGACGCTGGACGGCGAGGGCACGATCGGCGTGTTCGATGAGAAGCGCGCCGAGAACGCGGTGCGCGAGCTGCTCATCGCGGTCGGCGAGGACCCGGACCGCGAGGGTCTGCGGGAGACGCCGGGACGGGTGGCCAGGGCCTACAAGGAGATATTCGCGGGCCTGTGGCAGCAGCCCGAGGACGTGCTGACCACGACGTTCGACCTGGGCCACGACGAAATGGTCCTGGTGAAGGACATCGAGGTGACCAGCTGCTGCGAGCACCATCTGGTGCCCTTCAGGGGCGTGGCCCATGTCGGCTACATCCCGTCCACCAGCGGCAAGATCACCGGCCTTTCGAAGCTGGCCCGGCTCGTGGACGTGTTCGCCCGCCGTCCGCAGGTGCAGGAGCGGCTGACGACGCAGATCGCCGACTCCCTGATGAAGATCCTGGAGCCGCGCGGCGTGATCGTCGTGATCGAGTGCGAGCACATGTGCATGTCGATGCGCGGTATCCGTAAGCCCGGTGCCAAGACGATCACCTCGGCGGTCCGCGGACAGCTTCGGGATGTGGCGACGCGCAACGAGGCGATGAGCCTGATCATGGCGAACTGACGGCCACGGGTCGCCGTCCGGGCCGCCGAAGCGGCCCGGCCAGCCCCCTGGCCGACGCCACGCCCTAGGCGGTCGGGACGCGCCCCGTGCCGCCGTTGTGGGCGTTGTCGCCGTCCTCCGGGAGCTTGCAGACCCGCTCGAGGAACAGGGCGGCGGCGATCACCGCGAAGCCCGCGAGCACGGCGAAGCCGGCGTAGATCGCCTGGTCGCGGCGGACCGGGATGTCGAGGGAGCCCAGCAGGAAGACCCCCGTGCCGGCGTACATCCCGCTGACCAGAGCGGCCACCAGGGCGCTGGCCTGGCCGAAGACCACGGCGCGGGCGGCCATCATGGGCTCCACGCCCTTGGCGCCGGGGCGGCGCTCGCGCTGGGCGCGGAGGCGGGCGCGCAGGGAGAGGGCCGTGGCCGAGAGGACGGCGGCGATCGCGGCCAGGACGATCGGCGCGGCCAGCGGCACGCTCGGCAGCGTGCCGAACGCGTCCCACATGCGCGCGGCGGCCCAGGACAGCACCCCCGCCGCCACGAAGAGCCCGGCCAGTACCCCAAGCCGCAGTTGCTTCACCGAGTGTCCTTGTGTCCCTTGTGTCCGTCGTGCTCGCAGTCCTGTAGAGCCTAACGACTACTCAGGCAGCCGGAGTTCCAGGTCGGCGCGCGCCACGACACCCTCCCGGCCGAGAGCCGTGAGCAGCTCGGCGATCGCTCCGCGGCCGGGGAGCTGGGCGGCGGGGTCCACGTCGTTCCACGGGGCGAGCACGAAGGCACGCTCATGGGCGCGGGGGTGCGGCAGGGTGAGGACGGGGTCGTCGGATACCACCTCCGCGTACGACACGATGTCCACGTCGATGGTGCGGGGGCCCCAGCGCTCGTCGCGCACTCGGTCGAAGGCCTCCTCGATGGCGTGCGCGCGCTCCAGCAGGGAGCTGGGCGGCAGGGTGGTCTTCACCACCACCACGGCGTTGAGATACGAGGGCTGGGAGCCCGGATCGACGCCCCAGGGCTCCGTCTCGTAGACCGGCGAGACCGTCTTCACCCGCACGCCCGGGGTGTCCTCCAGGAGGTCCACGGCGCCCTGGAGGGTCTCCAGCCGGTTGCCCAGGTTGGAGCCGAGGGCGATCACGGCCCGTTTCGGGTTGGAGAGGGTGATGTCCGCAGCGTCTACCTGCTCGACGACGGCGGCGGGCACCGGCTGCACTGTGGGGTCGCTCATGCTCGGCTCCGGGTGATCGTGACGGTCACGTCGTCGAACGGGACGGTGATCGGGGCGTCGGGCTTGTGCACGACCACCTCGACCTGCTGGACGCCGTCGTGCTTGAGGCACTGCTGGGCGATCCGCTCCGCCAGGGTTTCGATCAGATCCACCGGCTCGCCCTGGACGAGGGCCACGACCTCTTCCGCCACCACGCCGTAGTGCACCGTCTTCGACAGGTCGTCGTCGGCCGCGGCGGGGCGGGTGTCGAGGCCGAGCACCAGGTCGACGATAAAAGTCTGGCCCTCTTCCCGCTCCCGGGGGAAGACACCATGGTGCCCGCGGGCCTTGAGGCCGCGCAGCGCGACACGATCCACGCGAATCACTCCTGCTGTCGTTGGTCCGGCCCGCTGGCCGGGCAGTGGTGGTGCGGCAAGCGCACAGTCCTGAATCTACCTGCGGGGTCCGGCAGCACCGCGCCACGGGGGGCATGGGCGACACCGGCAGCGGACTGGAAGCGGCGCCTACCCAGGTGGTCCTGGATCAATCCCCGGAATCAGCTGCCTGCCCCGGGGCCCACTCCCTCGGGCCCTCGCAGGTGCCCCCAGGATCCCTCAGGCGGGGGATTCGCCGTCCTCTTCGTCCTCGGTTTCGGTCAGCACGGGTGACCCGTGATGTGACCAGATCCTCCAGCCGTCCCGTGTGCGGCGGAACACATTCGTCGCCACCACGAGCTGCCCCACGAGGGGCCCGAGCTCGCCCGCCTCCTCCGACGGCCCTCCGCTGAGGATGTTCTCGGTGCAGGTGACCACGGCGGTGTCGCCGGCCACGCTGACCCGTACATCGGTGAGGAAGAACTGGATGTACTCCGTGTTCGCCATGATCAGCGCATAGGAACGGAGCACCTCGCCCCGCCCCGACAGCACGGGCCAGCCCGGGTGCACGCAGGAGATGACCTCGTCCCCGTCGTTGTCCGGCCCGTCCAGCCAGAGCATGGACATGTCCTCGAAGTCGCCGCGTTCCATCGCCTCGTAGAAGGCGGTGTTGGCCGTTTCGACCTCTTCGATATCCGTATGGGGCGTGGCGTCGGCGTCGCTCACAGGGCTCCCTCGACGGCGCGTGCGACCCGTACGGCGTCCGCCGTGGCGCGTACCTCGTGCACCCGGACCGCCCAGGCGCCCTCGTGTGCCGCGATCGCCGAGACCGCCGCGGTGGCCGCGTCGCGTTCCCGTGCGGGGGGCGGGCTGGCGGCGCCGCCGGCGAGCACATGGCCGAGGAAGCGCTTACGGGAGGCCGCGACCAGCAGCGGGCGGCCCAGTGTGCGCAGATCGGCCAGATGGGCGACCAGCGCCAGGTCGTGTGCGGCGTGCTTGGCGAAGCCGAGGCCGGGGTCGAGCACGATCCGTTCGGCGGCGACCCCGCCCGCGATCACCGCGTCCATCCGTTCGCGCAGTTCGGCGAGCACCTCGGCGACCACGTCCCCGTACACCGCCCGGTTGTTCATGTCCGCGCTGAAGCCGCGCCAGTGCATCACCACGAAGGGCACATCCGCGTCGGCGACGGCCGGGATCATCCGGGGGTCGGCGAGCCCGCCGGACACGTCGTTGACCAGAGCGGCGCCCGCCGCGACGGCCTGGGCGGCGACGGAGGCGCGCATGGTGTCGACGGAGACGGTGACGCCTTCGGAGGCCAGCCCGCGAACGACGGGGATGACCCGCCGCAGCTCCTCGTCCTCGTCGACCCTGGTGGCGCCGGGGCGGGTTGACTCACCGCCGACATCGATCAGATCCGCCCCCGCGGCCACCAGGTCGAGCCCGTGCTTGACGGCGGCCGTGGTGCCGAACCAGCGGCCCCCGTCGGAGAAGGAGTCCGGGGTCACATTGACGACCCCCATGACCGCACAGCGGTCCCACTCCGGCAGGCCCCTGACCGTGCCGCGGCCGCACAACGACGTACTCATGCGTCCAGCCTAGTGCGGTGAGCGGTGAGTCCTGCCGGTATGCCGGACAGTACCTACGCCGCGCGGGCCTCGCCGTCCCCGACCGAGGCGGGACGGATGTGGTGGACGCAGGGCCGCGGCGGACGGGCCTTGCGGCGGCGGAACGGGCGCGGCAGGGCGAAGGTCACGAAGCCTTCCGCCTGCATCGCGGCGAATCCGATGCGCGGCAGGTCCCTGGTGTTGCGGAACACCACGAAGCGCGGCTCCCAGCGAGGCTGGAACTTGGCGTTGAACTTGTACAGCGACTCGATCTGGAACCAGCGGGACAGGAACACCAGCAGCCCGCGCCAGGTGCGCAGCACCGGTCCCGCGCCCAGCTTCTCGCCGCGGGCGAGCGCCGAGCGGAACATCGCGAAGTTCAGCGAGACCCGCGCGACGCCGAGTTTCGGGGCGTCCTGGAGAGCGGCCACGATCAGCAGCTCGTTCATACCGGGGTCGGCCGACCGGTCGCGGCGCATCAGGTCCAGGGACATACCGTCCTTGCCCCAGGGAACGAAGTGGAGCACGGCCTTCAGGTCGCCGTACGGGGAGTCCGGGTCCTCCTTGTGCGCGGTGGCGATCACGCTGTCACCGTCGGAGGGGTCGCCGATGCGGCCGAGTGCCATGGAGAAGCCGCGTTCGGTCTCGGTGCCGCGCCAGTCCTCGGCGGCCTGGCGTATCCGCTCCAGCTCGCCGTCCGAGAGGTCACGGACGCGGCGTACCCGGGTCTCGTAACCGTTGCGCTCGATGCGCTTCACCATCTGGCGCACATTTCGCATGGCGCGCCCGCTCAGCGAGAAATCCGGGACGTCCACCACCGCCTCGTCGCCCAGCTCGAGGGCGTCCAGACCGGTCTCCCGGGTCCACACCTGGCCGCCGGTCTCGGAGCAGCCCATCACGGCCGGGGTCCAGGAGTGGGCCTTCGCCTCGTCCATGAAGCGCTCGATCGCACCCGGCCAGGCCTCGACGTCGCCGATCGGGTCGCCGCTGGCGAGCATCACACCGGAGACCACGCGGTAGCAGACGGCGGCCTTGCCGCTGGGGGAGAACACCACGCCCTTGTCGCGGCGGAGCGCGAAGTGCCCGAGCGAGTCGCGGCTGCCGTGCCGGGCGAGCAGCTCGCGCAGCTGGGCCTCGTCGTCCTCGGTGAGCCGGGCGGCCGGCTGCTCGGGACGGAAGGCGAGATAGATGGTGGTGACGGCGGTGAGCAGGCCGAGGGCGCCCAGCGAGTAGCCGACGGTCCAGTCGACCCCGCCCTCGTAACCGACGGGGCCCTCCATGCCGAAGAGCCCGAAGAGGACGTGCTCGAGCCGGTCGGTGAGGCCGGGGCTGCCGATGACCTTGTTCGGGTGGGCGCTGACGATGACCAGGCCGAGGCCGATCGAACCGGCGCCCATCAGAACGAAGTTGGCGAGTGCCCGCCAGCGGCTGCTCGGGTCGGGCAGCGCGGCGAACTGGTCCCGGTGCCGCAGCAGCAGGGTGAGCAGCGCCAGTGACAGCAGCACCCCGATCACCGAGTTGCGGTACATGAACTGCGCGACCGCTCCGGCCGGCAGCAGCACGACCGCGGCCCGCCAGGCCCGCCGCTTGTTGCGCTTGAGGCCGTGTGCGAGCAGCAGGAGCAGCACGCCCGCGCTGAGCGACAGCGCCGCGGCGAACGGTCCGAGCGCGCCCGGGAGCACCTCGGCGAGTGCGTGCATCCGGCTGTGCCGGAAGCGCGGGAACACGCCTGCGGCGATGTCGATCAGGCCGATGAAGGTACAGGCCATCCCGACCAGTGTGGGTACGGATTCGGCGCGCGGCCCACTGAGGATCCGGCGTACCCGAACCGGAACCAACCCTGACTTGTCCCCATCTACCGTGACAGACATCGCTTCCCGTGACTCCGAGAGAGGTGTGAGTCCCTCGCCGCAGAAACGTCGGCGCGGACAGTGCGCTCTCTAGGACGGCACTTCCGGGCAGCGGGTTCATCCGCCCTCAGGAAATTCTCAGGTTCCCGGCCCTCGTCCGCGTCTGTCTTCACGTCCATGTCCGCACGTCCACACGTCCGCGTCCAACTCCACGCACACGCCCTGCCCACGTCTCACGGAAGTAGCTTGATCACCTCATGGGTCTCACCAGTAACAAGGTTCTGGCGCTGGCCGTCCTCGCCGCCGCGGCCTTCTTCGCCGCGACGATCTGGCTTTGGCCGCGGCTGTCCCGCACCGGGTGGCGCAGCGTGCTCGGCCGGATCGGGCTGCTGCTGGCGACCCAGTTGGCGATCTTCGCCTCGGTGGGCCTCGCCGCCAACAAGTCCTTCCTGTTCTACGGCTCCTGGTCCGATCTCCTCGGCCAGGAACAGGAGATGGGCGTGGTGGTCGACCACGCGGCGAGCAGCAAGCACGTCATGGTGGTCGGCAAGCAGAAGACCGGCGCCCCGGGCGGCTCACGGCCGGCCGTCGGCGGGCAGATCCACAAGGTCGTCATCAAGGGCGAGAAGTCCGGTGTCGACAGCCCGGCCTACGTCTATCTGCCGCCCGAGTACTTCCAGCCCGCGTACGCCGCCAGGACCTTTCCCGCCGCGGTCGTGCTGACCGGCTACCCGGGCACCGCGGAGAACCTGATCAAGGGCCTCAGGTACCCGAGAACGGCGTACGACCACGCCAAGAGCGGGAAGATGCAGCCGATGATCCTGGTGATGCTGCGCCCGACCGTCGCTCCGCCGCGCGACACCGAGTGCGTCGACATCCCGGGCGGTCCGAAGAGCGAGACCTTCTTCGCCAGGGATCTGCCGACCGCGATCTCGGCGACCTACCGCGTCGGCAGCAAGCCCCGCAACTGGGGCTTCATGGGGAACTCGACCGGTGGCTACTGCGCGCTGAAGATCGCTCTGCACCACCCGGAGCGGTTCGCCGCCGGGGTGGGCCTGTCCGCGTACTACAAGGCCGCGGAGGACGCGACCACCGGTGATCTCTTCCACGGCGACAACGACGAGCGGAAGCGGGCGAATCTCCTGTGGAGCCTGAAGAACCGCCCGCAGGGCGCGTCCTCGTTCCTGGTGACCTCGTCGAAGCAGGGCGAGAGCAACCTCGGTGGCACGCTGGAGTTCATCAAGAGGGTCAAGTCCCCGGCGCGGGTGTCCTCGATCATGCTGAACAGCGGCGGCCACAACTTCAACACCTGGCGCCGCGAGGTGTCCCCGGCGCTCGTGTGGCTGAGCGGGCGGCTCAGCGCCGTGTGACCCGTGTACGTCCGGCATTTCTCCCAGGGCGACTTCGGGACGTGGCCGCCCTGCACGACCGGCGGCGACGGGTCTCCGGGCGGTCCGCTCGAACTGAACGAAGAGATTGCCCGGCCGACCCCCCATTCGTCACCTACGCACGGTAAATTTCAGGCCATGCCACGTGGACGCCACCGCCATTCCCCACCACTGCACCGGCTCATGCCGCCTTCCGCGGTCGCCGGGGCTTCGGTTCTCTGTGCCGCCGGTGCCTGGCTCTTCGCGGATACGCTCGTGCTCCGCTTCATGGTCGCGGGGGCGGCCGCCGCCGCGGTCACCGGCGCGGTGCTCATGCGCAGTTGGGACCGGAACGCGGGCCGCCGCGTCGCCGAGCTCACCCGCGCCCGCGCCAGCGACGCCTGGAAGACCGAGGAGCGCGTCGCCGAGCTGGAGGCCGACCTCGACGAGTCCCGCGAGCTGCGCACCAAGCTGGACGGCAAGCTCCGCGCCAAACGGGTCGAGCTGGCCAAGCTGCGCAATGAGCACGCCGCACTGCTGAAGCGTTACGCGACCGCGGAGGCCGAGCGGGCCAGCGCGCTGGAAGGCCGCAGACAGCTCGCGATCGAAGCCTCCGCGCCGAAGGAGCTGCCCGCTGCCGGTTCCACGCCGACGCCGTCCGCGTATCTGCGGGCCGCCAAGGCGCTGGAGAACCTGTCGCGCAACGCCGCGGCGCAGGAGGCCGGGCGCACCGTCGACGAGGCCCGCCCCCGCGATGCCGCAGACCGGGCGCGTGAGGCGGACGAGCCGCAGGGGAAGCACGCGGCGGTCGCCGGGGAAGAGCAGCACGCCCGCCCGTCGTCCGCCCTTCCCGCGCGCAGGCCGACGCCCGCAGCGGCGGTCGTCCCGTACGTCGCACGCCAGCCCCGTCCCCTGGGCGGCTTCGACTTCTTCGGCGCCGGCCGTGTCGCCGCCGCCGAGCTCGAGTCGGTCCAAGGGGAGGACCTCGCGGACGTGGTGGGCGAGGAGGCGCTCGCGCACGCCGCCGAGGCCGCCCGCGCGAAGACCCGGGACGCTGGCGCTGCCGGGGAGCGGGCGGTCGGTGAGGTGATCGACCTGACCGAGCACGACGAGACGGAGCAGCTCGACGTCACGGAGCTGCGGACCGCGATTTCCTGAGGGATGGCATGTGAAGCGGGGGCCGTCCGGCATCAGCCGGACGGCCCCCGCTTCACGTCCCATCGCAGCCGGGGCTGCTTGGCTCTACTTGTCGATGTCGCCGACCACGAAGAACATCGACCCCAGGATCGCCACCATGTCCGCGACCAGAGTGCCCGGCAGCAGCTCGGTCAGCACCTGGACGTTGTTGTACGAGGCCGAGCGGAGCTTGAGGCGGTACGGCGTCTTCTCCCCCTTGGAGACCAGGTAGTAGCCGTTGATGCCCAGCGGGTTCTCGGTCCAGGCGTAGGTGTGGCCCTCGGGGGCCTTCAGCACCTTCGGCAGCCGCTGGTTGATGGGCCCGGGCGGCAGCTCGGCGAGCCGGTCAAGGCAGGCGTCCGCCAGATCGAGCGCGTTGTGGGTCTGCTCCAGCAGGCACTCGAAGCGGGCCAGACAGTCCCCCTCGGTCCGGGTGACGACCTTCAGGGTGTCCTGGAGCGCCCCGTACGCGAGATACGGCTCGTCGCGCCGCAGATCGAAGTCGACCCCCGAGGCGCGGGCGATGGGCCCCGAGACCCCGAACGCGTGGACCGTCTGCGGGGTCAGTACGCCGACGCCGCGGGTGCGGCCCCGGAAGATCTCGTTGCCGAGGACGAGCCGGTCGTACACATCCATCCGGGAACGCACATCCGCGACCGCCTGCCGGGCGCGTCCGGTCCAGCCCGCGGGCATGTCCTCCTTGAGCCCGCCGACCCGGTTGAACATGTAGTGCATCCGGCCGCCGGAGATCTCCTCCATCACGGCCTGGAGCTCCTCGCGCTCACGGAAGGCGTGGAACACCGGGGTGATTCCACCCAGTTCGAGAGGGTACGACCCGAGGAACATGAGGTGGTTGAGCACGCGGTTCAGCTCGGCGAGCAGGGTCCGGGTCCAGACGGCACGCTCCGGCACCTCCATGCCCAGCATGCGCTCGACGGCCATGACCACACCGAGCTCGTTGGAGAACGCGGACAGCCAGTCGTGGCGATTGGCCAGCATCACGATCTGCCGGTAGTCGCGCGCCTCGAAGAGCTTCTCCGCGCCCCGGTGCATATAGCCGATCACGGGTTCGGCGTGCCCGACGCGCTCCCCGTCCAGGACGAGTTTGAGCCGGAGCACGCCGTGCGTGGAAGGGTGCTGCGGTCCGATGTTCAGCACCATGTCGGTGCTCTCCGCCGCGCCGCCGATGCCGACCGTCGTCTCCGTCATGGCGACAGTATCCCCCGGCCGCCGGGGTGACGGAGGGCTGGCCCGAAGAGCGGACACCTCAGCTGCTGCCGCCCCGTCCCGGCACGGGCTGGCGCAGCCAAACGAAGTCTCCGAGCCCGCCCCGCGCGGTCAGCTCGGCGGCCTCGCCCGCGGCCGCGAGCGCCCGGACGTACGCGGCGGGGTCGGAGGCGGCCAGCGACAACGGTGGCCGCCCGCCCGAGACGCCGAGGCGTTGCAGCGCCTCGCGCTGGCTCAGCAGCTCGGCGCCGGGTCCCGTGCACGCGTCCAGGGCGACATGAGCCGTGATGTCGCAGCCGCCGTCCGGGACCGGGCGGACCTCACGGCCGTCGCGGAAGCCGGTGAGGCTGCCGAAGGGCGGCCGGGTGTCGGCGGTGTGCGCGTAGTCGACGGCGACGGCGAGCCCGGCGTCCAGCGTGGCCACCGCGGCGGCCCACGCCTCGTCGCGCGCCCGCCCGATCTCGGCCCTGGCGCCAGGCCCGGTCAGGGGCCACCACCGCTCGAGCCAGTCCGCGTCCGCCCCGCTCACCGGCTCCCCGAGGCGCTCCGCACCGTCCTCGGGGCGCACCAGGACGTAGCGGGCGAAGCCGGCCTCGTCCACCTCGGCGACATCCACCGGGACGTTGTCCAGCCACTCGTTCGCGAAGAGCAGTCCGCTCGCACCCGCCGGGGGGCGCTCCGACCACTCGATGCGCGGGTCGAGCCCCCCGGGGCGTGCGGCCCGCTCGACCGCGCAGGCCCGCACCGGCCGCCCGTCCGGCAGCCGCCCGGCGTCCGGCAGCGCCGCCAGCACGCTGGTCAGCAGCTCCCCGCGCCCGGCACCCATGTCCACCAGTGTGATCTCGGACACGTCCGGAAGGGCCTCGGCCGTCTCGGCCAGCAGCCGGGCCACGGCCCCGGCGTACAGCGGCGTGGCATGCACCGAGGTCCGGAAGTGCCCCGCGGGCCCCTCCGGACGCCGGAAGAACCCGGCCGACCCGTACAGCGCCCGCTCCATCGCGAGCCGCCAGGGAACCCAGCCCGCCGCGTCCTGGTGCCCCGCTGTGCCTGGACTGTGTTCGTCTGCCTCATACGTCACGTGTGTCAGTGTCCACCTTGCGGAGTAGGCGGTCAGCGAGCGGATCGACCCTCCGGTTGACTCCGGCACCTTTCCGCTGTCCCTACGCTGGGTTACGTGCAGCGCCTCTATGACTTCATCCGCAGACACCCGACGGGCGTCGACACCTTCTGGGCCGTCGTCCTCTTCGGGTTCTCCATGCTGTGGGTCGTCCAGGACACCGAGGGCAACCAGCCGCGCCCGCTGGCGGCCGTCCTCGTGCTCCTGCTCTGCCTCGCAGTCGCGCTGCGCCGCCGCGCCCCCGAGAAGATGCTGCTGCTCGTGGCAGCCGTCGGGGCCGCCCAGCTCGCGCTGGACATCCAGGTCAACGCGGCGGACTTCGCCATGCTGGTGATCATCTACACGGTCGCGGCAAACGAGGGCCCCCGCTGGGCCTCGCGCCTCGCGCTCGCCGGTGGCCTCGCCGCTGCCCCGCTCGCCCAGCTCCGCTGGCCCGAGGGGAACATGGGCATCGGCCAGCGGATCGTGGTCACCACGGTGATGGCCGTCCCCTTCGCCCTCGCCTGGGTCCTGGGCGACTCCCTGCGCACCCGCCGCGCCTACTTCGCGCAACTCGAGGAGCGCGCGGCCCGGCTGGAACAGGAGCGCGAGGCGCAGTCCAAGGTCGCCGTGGCCGCCGAGCGCGCCCGGATCGCCCGTGAGCTGCACGATGTCGTCGCCCACAACGTCTCCGTGATGGTGGTCCAGGCCGACGGCGCCGCCTACGTCATGGACACCGCACCCGACCAGGCCCGCCAGGCCCTGGAGACCATCTCCACCACCGGCCGCCAGGCCCTCGCCGAGATGCGCCGGCTGCTGGGTGTGCTGCGTACGTCGGACGCCCCGGAGAGCGGGGAGTACGTGCCGCAGCCTGACGTCCAGCAGATCGAGGACCTGGTGGAACGGGTCCGCGAATCCGGCCTTGCGGTCGACTTCAGGATCGAGGGCACCCCCCGCCCGCTGCCGAGCGGCGTCGAACTCACGGCGTACCGCATCGTCCAGGAAGCCCTCACCAACACCCGCAAACACGGCGGCCCCGACGCCGGGGCCAGCGTCCGGCTGGTGTACTTCGACGACGGCCTCGGCCTGCTCGTCGAGGACGACGGCCGGGGCGCCTCCCACGAGATGTACGAGGACGGCGGCGCCGACGGCAAGGGCCACGGCCTGATCGGCATGCGCGAACGCGTGGGCATGGTCGGCGGCACGCTGGACGCGGGGCCCCGGCCGGGCGGCGGCTTCCGGATCAGCGCTCTGCTCCCGCTCAAACCCGCGCACTAGGTGTATTGACCACGAGCGTTGTTAACAGTGCCGGGTCTTGATCATGGCGAAGACCTCCGGTGTGGTGGAGGTGTCTAGGACTACACCGCACGGAGGTCTTCGTGTCCCACCGTAATGCCCGCCTGACCGTTCACGGCAGGCGGCTGCTGGTCGAACGTGTCCGTGCCGGCCGACCGGTCGCGCATGTGGCGGCCGAGATGGGCATATCCCGCCCCACGGCCCACAAATGGATCCGGCGCTGGAAGACCGAGGGCGACGCCGGCCTGGCCGACCGGCCCAGCAGGCCCGTCGCGACCCCGCACCGGACTCCGTCCGCGGTGGAAGAACAGGTCTGCGAGCTGCGGCGGACCCGCAAACTCGGGCCTGCCCGGGGGCGATTCCGACAACGCTGCGAGCGTGCGTGCCAGGCGTCGCGGGGCAGGCGGGACTTTCGAAGCACGCCCTAGGACCGGGCGGGTCCGGCTTCGCGTCGGTTCCGATCCGCGGTTCCGCTCTGCTCCGATCCGCGGCCTGTGCGGCATCAGACCAGGGGCGCCGATGTCCGCGACCGCCGGCAGAACCGGAGGTCCCGCCCTGCCACCCGTGCCCGGGGACCGGCCGAGCGCAGGACGACGTCCAGCACCCGGTCGGGGTCGGCGGCGTAGCAGTTGCTGAACCAGGCCATGTTCGCCTCGACCACGGCCCACCGGCCGGGGGCCCGGTTCGCGGGTGCGGCCAGCAGCCCCACGTCCACGACCACCGCGCTCGGCAGGCCACCGCCGGCCGTGGCCAGGAGTTCGCCCGCGAACTCCATGACGGCGTCTTCATGGCGGTGCCCGGTCAGCGGTCGCGCGTCGAGGCGGCCGTAGGTGGCGTACTGCGATCCCGTGCGGACCTCGCCATCGAGGACGTGCAGGCGGAACTCCGCCGCCCACGTCACCACTTCGCTGACCAGAACCGGTGCCTCTGGTGGCAGCTCGGGCAGCTCGGGCAAGCCCCTGCCGGGGCCGCCGTAGACAGCGGCCGGGAAGCTCTTGTCGCTCGGCGGCTTGATGAACGCGGGCTTCGTCAGACAGCGCGCCTCGCGCAGGGTCGCCAAGGCGATGCGCCGTCCCGTGTGCTCATGGGGCAGTGTGGCCAGCCATTCGTCAGACGGCTCCAGGAGCGCGACCCCGAGGCCGTCCACGGCGCGCGCCGCGAAGGCTGGTCCGCCGTAGTAGTGGCCGCCACCTTCCCCCGGCCCGGTGCCCGCACCGCCGTGGACCGGAAGCACTTCCACGCGCATGTCCCGCCCCCGCGCCGCCGCCGAGAGCAGCTCACGGGTCGTGGTGTATTGCGGCGCGACCGCCAGGAAACCCTGTTCGTCCATGATTCTTGACCCTGCCACCGATTCGGTCGCGCGGTCCACGGTATTCGTGCCGGCCATGAGGCAGTCGACGACCGCAGGGAAAGCCGTCGTCGACGGCCGGGTGCAGCGCTGCGCCGCCAGGTCGCCGTGCTGCCCCAACGCGCGCCGTATCAGCCCTCAATGGCGGCGGTCACGGCCGAGGCCGGGCGGAAGTCCGACGAGCCGCGTTCGCACCCTAGGCCCCGAGCGGTCGGGAACGGGCTTCGTCGTGGCTCCTGGGCGGCGGAAGGCCGGGGACGACGCCCTCGTTGCGTACGCTGGCCGTATGACGTACGCGCCGGAAGAGTCCTCGGTAGGACATGTAAGAGTCATGCTCGTCGACGACCAGGTACTCCTGCGTACGGGCTTCCGCATGGTGCTGGCCGCGCAGGCGGACATGGACGTTGTCGCGGAGGCCGGGGACGGGGTCGAGGCGATCGAGCTGCTTCGGACCACCAAGGTCGACGTGGTGCTGATGGACGTCCGGATGCCGCGGATGGACGGGGTCGAGGCGACCCGGCGGATCTGCGCGGAGCCGGACGCGCCGAAGGTGCTCATCCTGACCACGTTCGACCTCGACGAGTACGCCTTCACGGGGCTGAAGGCGGGCGCGAGCGGGTTCATGCTCAAGGACGTGCCGCCGAGCGAGCTGCTCGCCGCCATCCGTTCCGTGCACAGCGGTGACGCGGTCGTGGCCCCGTCCACCACCAGGCGGCTGCTCGACCGCTTCTCGCCGATGCTGCCGTCTCCGGGAGAGCCGGCGCAGCACAAGGAGATCGGCAAGCTCACCGAGCGCGAGCGCGAAGTGATGCTGCTTGTGGCGCAGGGGCTTTCCAACGGAGAGATCGCGGGGCGGCTGGTGCTGTCCGAGGCCACGGTCAAGACGCATGTGGGCCGCATCCTCACCAAACTGGATCTGCGGGACCGGGTGCAGGTGGTGGTGCTCGCGTACGAGTCCGGCCTGGTGCGGGCGGGCGGTGGCGCCGGCGCGTGAGCGTGCTGCTCTGGATCAACGGCCCGTTCGGGGGCGGCAAGACACAGACCGCCTACGAGCTGGCCCGCAGGATCCCGGGCGGTGTGGTCTGCGACCCGGAGCACGTGGGGTTCGGGCTGCACCGGATGCTGCCGCCCGCGCTGCGCGGCGACTTCCAGGACCTGGCCGCCTGGCGGCAGGGGGTGTACGAGGTGCTGGATCTGGCTCTGCGCTCCCACGACGGCGTGTTGATCGCTCCGATGACCCTGGTGGAGCCGCGCTACTTCGACGAGATCGTGGGACGGCTCCGGTCTTCGGGTCACGAGGTGCGCCACTTCGCGCTGCTCGCCGAGCGCGCGACGGTGCTGCGCAGGCTCAGCGAGCGGGGGCTCGGCCGGGGACTGAAGCGGGAGAGCTTCGCTGTGCGGAAGCTGGACCACTGCCTGGAGCGCCTCGCCGGACCCCGGTTCGCCGAGCACATCCGTACCGACCGGCTGACGGTTCCCCAAGTGGCCGAGCACATCGCAGGATCGGCCGGGCTGCGGCTGGCACCCGACACGTACGGCCCGCTGCGGCACAGACTGCGGCGGATCAGGATCGGGCTGGCGCACATCCGGTTCGACCAGGCCGACCAGGCCCTGACCGGGCGATCAGGCCATCGCCTCGCCTTCGGGCCCATGCCGTCGGCGCTTCAGGACGAGACGGCCGGGCTTCGTAGGGACCAGAAGGGTGATCGTGGCTGATCGCAGCTGGTACGACGACAGTGACCCCCACGACGCAGTCCAGCGGGCCGAACGAGCCACACGGTTCGGCTGGGCAGCGATCGCCGGGACTGCGGGAGGGTGCGGTTGCGCGCTGATCGCCATGGCCGCTGTCGGTGTGGTCGCGATTCTCACGTGCCTCTACCTTGTGGTGGCCATGGATTACTAGGGCGCCCCCGGATCGGTCAGCTCCGGTTCTGGCCCGCCCGCTCGCGCAACTCTCCGTCGTAGTGAAGGGGAAGCTGCCGGGCCAGGCGTCCCGCGCCCGAGTAGATCGCCCGGACACACCTGGACGTAAAGGGGATTGCGCGTACTGGTCGCAGCGGGCGGGTGCCGTCCGCGGGCCCTGCGTCTCAGCGGGGTGTGCCGTACCAGCGCCACTTGGTGAGGCGCGGCCGACCGGGGAGTTCCGCGCGGCCGGTGGCCCAGAGGAGGGTTCGCCACCTGTCGGTATCGGTCGGGGCGTCGGGGAAAAGCCGGGCCAGCACGCGGTCGCACAGGTCGGCGGGCGGGGTCCAGCCGATGCCCAGGCCCTCTGCGACGTCGTGAGTGTGCACCAGGGTCTCGACGACGCCCATCGCGGCGAAGCCTTCGGGGTCGGCCGCGCCGAAGACGTGGTGTGCCCGGACCGTGGGCGCAGTGGTGCGGACGATCGCGGTCAGCAACGCGCCGCAGGCGTCGAGTACGTGGAGCAGGCCGGCTGGACCGGCCTCGCGGTCCGCGGAGACGGCGTTCGCCGGGCCGCCCGGCCGATTCCGGCTCCACACGAACGGGACGTCGCTGTCCAGCGGCGGATTGGCCGGGCCCAGTTGGACGGCGTAGGCGAACAGGTCGTCGGCGAGGTGCTCGATGGTCTCCCAGCAGTCCCACTCCAGGGAACCGGCCTTGACGCTCCAGTCCGGCGCCTCAGCCCCGCGCAGCGTTCCGAGCGCCAGCCGGACGGCCTGCTCGACATCGGCCGCGGTAACCGGGCCGCTCGGTGATCCCTTTGCTTCAGCCATGGGGGGACCGTACCAATGGTCATCCGGCGTCAGGGAACCTGTTCTCGAGCCGATGGTTGCCTTCCCCGGGCCGTGACGCGGGCTGGTTCTCTGAACCGCTCAGACCGCTCAGACCGCTTTGCACTCGCCGTACGGAGTGCTCGGAATCGGCGGTGCGCCGGTCTCCGTGCCGCCGATAGCCTGCGCGGATGAGGGGTATGGAGCGAGCTGTCGCGACGGTCGTGGGCTCTGCGGTGATCCTTCGTCCCACCGCGGATGTCCTGGCCTACGACTTCGCCGGCTGACGACTCCGGTCGCCTCGTGCGTCGTTGCCCTACGCTGTTCGGACACGAGATGTCGATCGGACGGGGGATACGGCATGGCAGTGCCCGGCGCGGGCGAGGGCGAGTCGGGGGGTTCCGACCTGCGAGTTTCGTCCACGGACTTGACGAAACTCGCGGACGACCTTGACGACATGCAGAGTCATCTGACCAAGCAGGTCAAGGACATGGACGCGATCGTGGACCGGATCGAGGGCGGCTGGCACGGCCCGGCTGCGACGGCGTACCGCGAGGTCCACCGGGGGGTGGCCGAGGACGCCGTGCGTATCCGGGAAGTGATGAAGCTGCTGGAGCAGGCCGTACGGATGAGCCGGGACGGCTTCACCGCGGACGAGATCGACGTGCTCACGAAGATGCGCGGGGTCCAGGTGGACATCAACAGCGAGGCGGACGGGCTCTCCACGCCCAACACGGCGGCCGGGGCAGGCAGTGTGCCGGCGCCGCGCAGCAGCTTCCACTCGTTCTGAGGGATCAGGTGCTCGACAGGGTCAACGCCACCGACTGGAGCCAGGCGCCGTAGGAGAACGGTTCGGGTGGGCCGACCTCCATGCCGAGTTCGGCGGTGGCCAGGGCGTAGTCCGCCTCGTCCAGGGGGAGCGCGAGCAACTCCTGGATCTCGCCGACGAGTCGTGCGACCAGCTGGGGGTCGGTGGTGGCGGCGTAGTCGGCCACGGCGGCGTCGTGGTCGGGGAACTCCTCGACGACGTCCTGGGAGAACCAGCCGCCGAGCAGCTGCGCGGTCTCCGGGAAACGGGCGTGCCACTCCCAGTGGGTCTGTGGGGTCGACGGCGGTGGGACCTCGCCCTCCTCGATGCTCTTCTTCAGGTGGTCGGCGAGCAGCAGGAGCCAGTCCTGGATCGCGGCCTGGGGCATTCCGGTGTCCGGGACCGAGTAGAACTCGCCCAGTTCGAGTCGTAGCCGGCCCGGAGGGTTGCGGCTGTACTCGCGCAGCTGGCGCTCAGCCTCGGCGATGGCCCAGGGACGGGTGTGCCAGGTGTGGCGCAGGTAGGCGTCCAGTGCGCGGCTGCGCTGCTCCGGGGTGTCGTCGGCCCGCTGGCCCAGGTAGGCGCGCACCACCTGGTCCAGCTCGCCGTAGCGCCGGTCGTGTTCGAGAGGCTTCATGGTCACGGTCGCGGGCCCCTACAGATAGAACGGGAGGGTGGTCTGGACGACGAAGCCGTGCGGGCTCGACGGCTCGCGGCGCAGCACGACCCGCGCGGCGCGGACGTCGGCGGGACCGCGTCCGGCCAGCAGGTCGCCTTCCAGCTGGACCCGGCCGACGGGCTCCTCGCGGGAGGGCCAGGCGGCCTCGATGGTGAGACGGGCCCGGGTGCCCTGGGCGAGCCAGCGGTGGATGACCTGCTCATTGGCGGTCACCACCTGCTGGGTGGCCCACTGGGCGGTCTCCCGGTCGGGGTAGGAAGCGGAACGGGTCAGCACGGGAGCATCCTTTCAAACCCACTGGTGATCAGTAGTCGGAGAAGTTCCAGAACATGCCCACCTCGGTGTCCGAGACGACGATCAGGCCGTAGTCCTCCGAGTAGACACTCAGCGGGCTGTACGCCCAGCCCGACGACGTGAAATCGAGCGTGCCGCGCACATGACCGGGCTTGTTGACGTTGGTGTGATAGCTGGCCCCGTCCCCGTACCGCGCGAGGACCGTGCGCGCCATCGCCCGCAACTCCTCCTCGCTCTCCGTGAAGCGCGCCAGGTTGGACAGGGTGCAGCGGTCGTCCGTGAGTGCCAGGAGAAGGTTCTCGGCGCTGTCACGGTCGATCTCCTGGAGACGCCGCGCGACGTATTCCGGAGGGTGGACGGCGAACGGGAACGTGGGGAACCCCTCGCGCTCCGGGTTCTGCGCCGCATCGTCGAGTCCGGCCCAGCCCCGCGGGTCCGGGACCCGCGCCATCAGCGCGAGTACGTCGAGGACCCAGTCCTCGTGTCGGCGCGGGCCCGTGGCGTCGTACGGGTACGCGTCCTCGTACAGGTGGCGTACCGCGGCTTCCCAGGACGTCTGGTCGACGGACAAGTGGTACTGGCCTCTCTCGGCGGGGTGCTGGGGCGTCTTGCGAAAGTAGCGCCGTCCGCCCGGATGGCGGGGCTCGCGGCGTCTGGTGCGTGCGATCGCAAGACGGAGGGTCATCCTCGTACTGGACGTACTCGGATGAGTCCGACAACGCAGCGAGTGTGCGTGCCAGGCGGGACCTTCGCAACACGCCCTAGGCCTTGGAGGGCATCGACGTCATGACGGTGAACGGCGGGGTGCGGCTGCTGTCGTACCGGATCCGAGTGTCGATTCCGGTCACGTCGTACGCCTTGGCGTTCATGCCGCCCTGCTTGTACCCGGACAGGGGGTCGCCGGGGTCCACCGGCTGCTTGCTCACGCTGCGGCCACTGGTCTCGCCGTTCGGCGCGGTCGCATGGAAGTCCTTGACCTTTCCCTCCTCCGGCGGGGGCGGGCCCTTGATCCACGCCTCGATGGCGGCCTTGTTCTGGTTGAGGTTGTGCTCGGTCAGCTGCTCCGCCCGCTGGTAGTTCGGGAAGGCCGAAGAACCGCTGGGCATCGGCTTGCCGTGCGGCCAGGCCTGGGTCGGGCCGTTCGACTGCTGGTCGCGCAGGCGCTGCGCGAGCTGCTCGTCCGTCTTGCCGACGTGCTTGTCCAGGGTGTGGCCGTCGGCCATGTACTCGTTGGCGGCGAGGTTCAGGTCGTACGCGCCGGCCGAGTCGACCTTCAGCCAGACCTTCGAGTCCTTGAACTCCTCCAGGGCACGGGCGCCGAAGCCATGGGCCCGGGCGACGCCGGCCTCGTACTTGGGAGCGCTGCGGTGCGCCTCGTCCAGGGGCTCCTTCAGCGCGTCCATGCGCGTGGTCAGGCCCTCCACGATGCCGGTGTACGTGTTGACGATCCGGTTCAGCTTGGCCGTGTTGATGTTCAGGACGGTCTTGACGTCGAACGACAGGACCAGCCCCACCCCCTTGCTGACCACGTTCGTGACCGTGCTGATGACGCTCTTGACGTCCTTGGGCTTCTCGAGGTCCTCGACGATCTCCTTGGCGGCCTTCAGCATGGCCCGCCGGAGCTCCTCCCAGACCTCGCGGTTCAGGTCGACGGCGGCTTCCGCGTACTCGCGCAGGAGGGTGGCGATCTCGTCGGCGGTGTCCTTCAGCACGGTCATCACCGGCTCGCTGCCCGTGGCGACGCGGGGCGTGCCAGGGCCGGAGTTGGCCGTCTGCCCCCACTGGTAGTTGTGCCGGGACTTGCCCCAGGCCGTCGCGCCCCACAGAGCGCTGCAGAAGGTCCGCATGGCGTCTTCCCACTCGGCCTGTTGGTGGTTGGTGATGCCGCCGACGGCCATCGTCAGGTTGTCGGCCGCGGTCGTCCCGACGATCGAGACGCCCATCCAGCTGTGGCACAGGGAGTTGAGGTAGTGCTGCTGGGGGAAGGGATAGACGTCCGCCACCTTCCCCATCCGGAACACGTTCTTGACCAGGGGGTGGATGAGGTCCCGGACGATCTCGGGAATCCCCTCCATCAGGCCGCGCAGGAAGTCGTCACCGCCGTCGTCGTCACCCCACTTGATGTCGGGCACCGAGCCGAAGTTCGGCTCCTTGTCGACGACCGCAGGCAGCGGGCGCTGTTCCGCCGCCTTGCCGGGCTTGGGGTTGGAGGCCGCGTCCGCCTTGGAGTAGGCGTTGGCCGTCTCGGTGAACCCGACGGCGACACCGCCGACGCTGAGTACGGACCGGCCCCACACGTCGAGCCAGCGGTTGCCGATCTTCTTGTACGACTGAGCGAACTTCTCGGCCTCGGTGCCTGCGCCTCCGGCGTCGGGATACTTGCCCAGCTCGTCCAGGAGCTTGTTGGCACCGCGTATGAGCATGTCCTGTGACCCGGCGACCTGGCCGGAGACCCTCCACAGGTCGCTCGGCTTGACGTCGATCGTGCCGCTGCCGTCGGGCGACTGTGCGGGAGTGCTGGGCGAGCCGCCGGCCATCAGGAGCCGCCTCCCCAGCCCTCGAGTACGGACCTGTTCGCCGCGGCGTAGTTGATGTGGCCCTTGGTCACGACCTCGTGCAGCCACGCCTGGGCGGCCTTGAGGTCATCGGCCGAGTGGCTCCACTTGTCGAGCTCGTCGATGAAGGCTTCACGGGCCTCCCCGTCCCAGCTCAGGACGACTGCCGAGGCACGTTTGTACAGCGCGTCCAGTCCCTCGTTGAGCTGCCGGAGGATGTCCTCCAGGCTCCCTGACATGTGCTGAAGCGTGGCGAAACTGACAGTGATCCGGTCTTCGTCCTGCATGTGCTACTGATCCCCCGTGGTTCAGCCGTTCGCAAGCGTACCGGTGTTCACTGTAGTGGAGGCGGTTGTTCCGGCCGGTGTGGTGTCCGCTCCCAACTCGTGAACGGGCCAGGGGCCTTCACCGAGAGGCGGTGCACCCCGGGGCCGTACGACACCGGAGACCGGGTGCGGACCGGACCCGCCGTCGACCTCCACGTCCTGTCACCCTTGGCGACCGGGACCCTACGGAAGAAGGTCGGCGACGCCGGAACATCCACCGGTACCCATGCGTCCGGGGGCACGCGTCCGGATTCTCGGGCCCGGGTTCCTTCCCCTGGCAGATCGCGGGGTCCCGCACCTCGTGGACCAGCGTCGCCCCGCCCCGCCGCCCGATGAGGCAAACTGGAGGTTTGGCTGCACGCGACCGCACGGGCGCCGCGAGGAAAGGGCACACGGGTGAACGGACCACTCATCGTCCAAAGCGACAAGACTCTGCTGCTCGAGGTCGACCACGACCAGGCCGACGCCTGCCGTCGCGCCATCGCTCCCTTCGCGGAGCTGGAGCGGGCGCCCGAGCACATCCACACGTACCGCATCACGCCCCTCGGGCTGTGGAACGCCCGGGCCGCGGGGCATGACGCCGAGCAGGTCGTGGACGCGCTCGTGGAGTTCTCGCGCTATCCGGTGCCCCACGCGCTGCTCGTCGATGTCGCCGAGACGATGGCACGGTACGGGCGGCTCACCCTCGCCAAGCACCCCACCCATGGTCTGGTGCTCTCCACCACCGACCGGCCGGTGCTGGAGGAGATCCTGCGGTCCAAGAAGATCCAGCCGCTGGTGGGGGCCAGGATCGACCCGGACACGGTGGCCGTGCATCCTTCCGAGCGCGGGCAGATCAAGCAGACGCTGCTGAAGCTGGGCTGGCCCGCCGAGGACCATGCCGGTTACGTCGACGGCGAGGCTCACCGCATCGACCTGGACGAGGCAGGCTGGGCGCTGCGGCCGTACCAGAAGCAGGCGGTCGAAGGGTTCTGGCACGGCGGGTCCGGGGTCGTGGTGCTGCCCTGCGGGGCGGGGAAGACGCTGGTCGGGGCGGGGGCCATGGCGCAGGCCAAGGCGACCACGCTGATCCTGGTCACCAACACCGTCTCTGCCCGGCAGTGGAAGCACGAGCTGATCAAGCGGACCTCGCTCACCGAGGAGGAGATCGGCGAGTACAGCGGAGCGAAGAAGGAGATCCGGCCGGTCACGATCGCCACGTACCAGGTGCTGACGACCAAGCGGAAGGGGATCTATCCCCACCTGGAGCTGTTCGACTCCCGTGACTGGGGGCTGATCGTCTACGACGAGGTGCATCTGCTTCCCGCGCCGGTGTTCAAGTTCACCGCCGACCTCCAGGCCCGTCGACGGCTCGGGCTCACGGCGACGCTGGTGCGCGAGGACGGGCGGGAGTCGGATGTGTTCTCGCTCATCGGGCCGAAGCGCTTCGACGCGCCCTGGAAGGAGATCGAGGCGCAGGGCTATATCGCGCCCGCGGACTGTGTCGAGGTGCGGGTCAATCTGACCGAGTCCGAGCGGCTGGCGTACGCGACGGCGGAGACCGAGGAGAAGTACCGTTACTGTGCGACGACCGATACCAAGCGCAGGGTGACGGAGGCGCTCGTGCGCAAGCACCGGGGGCAGCAGACGCTGGTGATCGGGCAGTACATCGACCAGCTCGACGAGCTGGGCGAGCATCTGGACGCCCCCGTCATCAAGGGTGAGACCCCGAACGCGCAGCGCGAGAAGCTCTTCGACGCCTTCCGTAACGGCGATATCTCCGTGCTCGTCGTGTCGAAGGTCGCGAACTTCTCCGTCGACCTGCCCGAGGCCACCGTCGCCATCCAGGTCTCCGGCACCTTCGGCTCCCGGCAGGAGGAGGCCCAGCGCCTCGGCCGTGTGCTGCGGCCCAAGGCGGACGGGCACAAGGCGCACTTCTACTCGGTGGTGGCGCGCGACACGATCGATCAGGACTTCGCGGCCCACCGGCAGCGGTTCCTGGCGGAGCAGGGGTATGCGTACCGGATCATCGACGCCGACGAACTGATGGACGGCAGCGTGTAGTCGGCGCGGTTGATGTAGTTGACACCCGGATGGGCGAGGGACACCATCCGGTCCGATGGAGATCAACGATCTGACGGAGGCGGAGCGCCGTGTCTGGGAGGCGTTCCCGCGCGACGAGGCCGTCGACTTCCGCGAGAGCCCGGACGAGGACCCCGGCGCCGGTGCCTCCTGGGGTCCTGAACGGACAGTGCGGGCCGAGGTGTTGCGGTCCCTGTTGCTGGACGGGCCGTCACGCGAGGGGGAGATAGCCGGGCTGAAGGTGTGGGGTGTCCGGGTGACCGGGCAGCTCAACCTCAAGTACGGGACGGTCGAGCACGGCATCCGGCTGCGGTCCTGCTACTTCGAGCGGACGCCGGAGCTGTACGGGGCGACGGTCCGTGCCCTGGTGCTCAGCGACTCGGTGCTGCCGGGCCTCAGCGGCGGGGCGCTCCGCGCGGATCTGGTGCTGCGGTTGACGTGTTGCCGCATCGCGGGTGCGGTGCGGCTGCCCGGCGCCCAGGTGCGGGCGCTGTTCGTCAACGGGGCGCGGCTGGGCTCGCAGGTCGCGCCGCCGGGGGAGGAGCAGCCGGACGGAGACCCGGTGCTGTACCTCAACCACGCGGTCTTCGGTACCGACGTGTGGGCCGTGGGCCTCGTCGCACACGGCCAGGTCCGGCTGAACGACGCTTCCGTCGGCGGTCAGGTGAACCTCGACGACGCCGAGCTGTACGCGTACCCGGATAGGGGCGGGGACGGGGGCGGCGGGGACTACGCGCTGCACGCCGAGAACGTGTCGGTGGGCTCAGACCTGCGCGCCATGCGGCTGCGTACCCGTGGCGGGGTCAACCTGAGCGGTGCCCGGATCCCCCGCCAGCTCAACCTCGCGTACGCCCGGCTGTCGCACCCGGGTGGTCAGGCGCTGCGCACCAGCAGCGCGGTGATCGGGGAACTGTGGCTGCGTGAGGCCGCTCCGGTCGAGGGCATGGTGAACATGCGCCGCGCCCAGATCGATGTGCTGCACGTGCCGACCGGGGTGTGGCCGGGCCGGCTGAGGCTGGACGGTCTGGGCTACCGCGTGCTCGCTCCGCATGTCCCGCCCGAGGAGCGGCTGCCGCTGCTGGAGCGTGAGGAGACCGGCTACCTGCCGTTCGCGTACGAGCAGCTGGCTGCCGCGTACCGCACGGTCGGGGATGAGTCCGGGGCCCGTACGGTCCAGCTCGCGAAGCTCCGGCGGCACCGGCGGACGCTGCCGCGGCTGGCCAGGTTCTGGGGGCACCTGCAGGACGTGACCGTCGGCTACGGCTTCCGTCCATTGCGGGCGGCCGGGTGGCTGGTGGCCCTGCTGCTGGTGGGGAGTGCGGCGTTCGCGCTGGAGCGACCGCCTCCACTGAAGGCGGACGAGGCGCCCGGCTTCAACCCGGTCTTCTTCACGCTGGACCTGCTGCTGCCGATCATCGGGTTCGGGCAGGAGGGGGCGTTCGCACCGCAGGGCTGGTACCAGTGGCTGTCGTATCTGCTGATCGTCACCGGCTGGATCCTGGCCACGACGACCGCGGCGGGTGTCAGCCGTTCCCTCCGCCGTCAGTAGCGATCCGCCGTCAGCGGAGATCCGGCGGCGGGTGCGATCCGGCCGGTCCGGCGCCGCGATCAGCGGCGGGCCGATCAGCGGCACGTGCTGGACGGCAGGGTGAGGGTCCGTGCGCGGACGATCACGCTCCCGTGTGGGGCGGCGGTCGCGGTGAGGCCGGGCGCTCAGTGGCGGCGGCGGGCGACCCCGGCCTCTTCCCCGTACTCCCCGAGGACGACGACGCCGACGGCCGCCTCCGCGAAGACCTTGACCGCGCGCAGCGCATCGCCGACGAGGTGGGTGTGACGGTTCGCGGCGCCCGTCGCGGTGGCGCCCCGGCCCGGGCGGGCGGCTGGGGTGAAGGTCGCTGTGCTCATGAGTCCATGGTTGTGCTCCCGCGCGCGAAGCACATCGGCCCAAGGTCCCGTCTCTTCGTCCCTGCCCGTACGACTTTCGGCAGACGGCCTCCTTCTTGAGGTGGGCACGCCAGCCGGGTAATTCGTTCGCCCGGGCCTGCGGGGGTGGCTAGAATCGCCCGTCTTGCCCGCCTCCCTCCGAGGAGCGCCGCCGTCCGGACGGAAACCGGCCGTGCAGTACCGCTGCAGATGAGCAGTACCGCTCGCTGTAGATGACACGTACCCTCGCCGCTTCTTCGCCGTACCTTCCGGAGGCAGTCCCGTGCCTGCGCACGATCCCGATACGCCCGATCCTCTTTTCCGCGAGCGCGCCCATCTGGCCGCCTCACGTACCGCGCTGACCGCCATGCGGGAGGACGTCCAGTCACTCGACATCCGCGATGTCACCGCGAACTGGGTCAACGCCGCCGTCCTCGAAGCGCAGATCGAGGAGCGGATCAAGGCTCTCGCGGACCTCGCCCACACCCCGCTGTTCTTCGGGCGGCTCGACTATCTGCACTCCACGCAGGAAGGGCAGCGCTTCTACATCGGCAGGCGGCACGTCCATGACGCCGGGGGCGACCCGATGGTGATCGACTGGCGTGCACCGGTGTCCCAGCCGTTCTACCGGGCGTCGAAGAAGGACCCGCAGGACGTGGCCCTGCGCCGCCGCTTCGGCTACACGGGCGGGGACCTCACGGCGTACGAGGACGAGCACCTCACCGACCCCGCCGAGGCGGAACGCACCAGCAGGCTGCTCCAGCGGGAGATCGAGCGCCCGCGCGTCGGGCCGATGCGGGACATCGTGGCGACGATCCAGCCCGAGCAGGACGAGATCGTGCGCTCGGGCCTGTCCGGCACCGTGTGCGTCCAGGGCGGCCCCGGCACCGGGAAGACGGCGGTCGGTCTGCACCGGGTGGCGTATCTGCTGTACGCGCACAGGGAACGGCTTGCCCGCACCGGCACCCTCGTCATCGGGCCCAACCGCTCCTTCCTCCACTACATCGAGCAGGTCCTGCCCGCGCTCGGCGAGTTGGAGGTCAAGCAGGCCACGGTCGACGATCTCGTCGGACACGTGGAGGTATGCGGCGAGGACAGCGCGGACGCCGCGATCGTCAAGGGTGACGCCCGGATGGCCGAGGTGCTGCGCCGGGCGGTCCGGGCTCATGTGGCGATGCCGGCTGAGGCCCTGATGGTGGTGCGCGGCTCGCGCCGCTGGCGTGTACCGGCCTGTGAAGTGGAGGAGATCGTCAGGGAGCTGCTTGAGCGGGACATCCGCTACGGCGCCGCCCGCGACGCCCTTCCGCAGCGCATCGCGCACGCCGTGCTCGTACGGATGGAGCAGGCCGGTGAGGCCCCCGACGACCGGGTGCAGGACGCGGTGGCGCGCAACCCGGCCGTGAAGGCGGCGGTGAAGCAGATCTGGCCCGCGGTCGACCCGGTGAAGCTGGTGCTGCGGCTGCTCTCGGACCCCGACTTCCTCGCCGCGCACGCGGACGGCGTGCTGAGCGCCGACGAGCAGAAGACGATCCTGTGGACCAGGCCGCCGCGCTCGGCAAGGGCCGCCACGTGGTCCCTGGCGGACGCCGTGCTGATCGACGAGGCGATGGATCTGGTGGCGCGCACCCACTCGCTCGGGCATGTCGTCCTGGACGAGGCGCAGGACCTGTCCCCGATGCAGTACCGGGCGGTGGGGCGGCGCTGTACGACCGGCTCCGCGACCGTGCTCGGCGACCTGGCGCAGGGGACCACGCCCTGGGCCACCGGGAGCTGGACCGAGGCGCTGGCCCACCTCGGCAAGCCGGACGCGGCGGTGGAGGAGCTGACGGCGGGCTTCCGTGTGCCGCGTGAGGTGATCGCGTACGCCTCGCGGCTGCTGCCGCACATGTCCCCGGGGCTCGCGGAGGTCCGTTCGGTGCGTGAGTCGCCCGGGTCCCTGGAGATCCTGGAGTCCTCGGGCACCGGGGATGTGCTGGCCGCGTGTGTGGCTGCCCTGCGCCACGAAGGCTCGATCGGGCTGATCGCCGCCGACGCGCGGCTGCCGGAGCTGGAGGCGGCGCTGGTGGGCTCGGGGATGCCGTATCTGTCGCCGGGTGAGGAGACGACCGCCGACGCACGGCTGACGCTGGTCCCGGCGTCGCTCGCGAAGGGCCTGGAGTACGACTACGTGGTGCTGGACGAGCCGGCGGCGATCGTGGACGGCGAGCCCGACGAACGCACCGGGCTGCGCCGGCTCTATGTGGCGCTGACCCGTGCGGTGTCCGGGCTGACGGTGCTGCACGGCGCACCGCTGCCCGTACAGCTCGCGGGCTGATCAGCGAGGATCGCGTCACCCGGACAGGGACTGGCTGTTCAGGCCGTGTCGAGGGCTCGCCGCCACTCCCGCACCGCCTCCGGATCCACCGGTGTGGCCCACCCCCCGGGGCGGGCGGCGCTGCCGATGTGGAAGGCGTCGAGGCCCCCGGCGCGCAGCGCGGGCAGATGGTCGAGGCGCAGGCCACCGCCCACCATGAGCCGCGCCTCGTATCCCGGCTCGCCCTGCCTGGCCGCCTCGGCGAGGACGACCGGCAGCCCTTGGTCCACGCCGGCCGGGGACCCGGCGGTGAGGAAGGTGTCGAGCCCGGGCAGGTCCGCGACGTGTTTGCGCAGGGTGTCGCGGTCGGCGGCACGGTCGATCGCCCGGTGGAACGTCCACCGGCAGTCCTCGATCTCGGAGACGAGCCGTTCGACGGTCACGAGGTCGGGGTTGCCGTACCCGTCCAGGAATCCCAGCACGAACTCGTCGGCACCCCCGGCCCGCAGCACCTGCGTGGCACGGACCAGTCTCTCGATGTCGCGCGCGTCACCGGCCTGAAGCGCCGGTTAGCCGCAGCATCACCCGCACCGGGATGTCCACCGCCGCGCGCACCGACGCGAAGGTGCCCGGCGCGGGGGTGATTCCGTCGGCCGCGATGTCGCTGACCAGCTCGACACGGTCCGCCCCTGAGGCCTCCGCCGCCACCGCGTCCAGCGCGTCGAGGGCGATCACCTCCAGGAGGGCACGGTTGCGGTTGCCCATGGGTACCCCCACCTATGAGGAGCCTCCTCCTGCGGAGGTGGACCTACCGGTCCCGGTCCCGGTCCCGGTCTCGGACCCGGTGGACTGCGACGGCTGCGCGGGCTGGGTGGACTGCGCAGGCTCGCCTGGCTTCGTCGGCGGTTCAGCGGCGGGTGCCGCATGGCTGCTGTGCGTCTTCATGTTGTACGGCAGCAGCCGGGCGCCGTCCGTGGGGAAGGCGTCCGCGTCCGGCTCACGGGCCTCCTCGATATGCGTCGGGTGGTCCGGCGCCTTCGGCTGCTCCTCGGGAAGTGGTGCCTTCTCCTGGGCCCGCCGCCGCCCCTCGTACCACATCGCGCCCGCGAGCAGGGCGATCAGGACGAGTCCGATGATGAAGGGACCGATCCCGGCGAGCTGCGACGCGGCTGCCTGATCGGTGATCGTCAAGGAGTTCATGAGGTCTGCCTCCGGCCTTCACGTCGGCACAACGGCAACACAAGCCTGACGCGCCCATTATCGTCCGATATGACTGGAACGAGCGAGGAGGGCGGTGTGGAAAGCAGGACGAGACCCCCGGGAAGCGGGGGAGCGGCCCTGAGAATGGGACCCATGGCCGACCTCAAGGACCTCCGCGACCGCTGGCAGCTCGCGCTGCTCGCCGTCCGCGAGGAACCCCTCCTCTCCGGCGCGGGTTCCCCCGATCCGCTCCCGTACGCAGACAATCTGCTCCGCCGCTGGTCGGAGCCGCAGCGGCGCTACCACACCGTGGACCATCTGGCCGCTGTGCTCGACCACGTCGACACGCTCGCCGAGTACGCGGAGAACCCCGACCTGGTACGCCTCGCCGCCTGGTTCCACGACGCCGTCTACGACCCCGAGCGCTCCCTGAACGAGGAGCGCAGCGCACGGCTCGCCGAGAAGGCGCTGCCCGAGGCCGGACTGACGCGGCAGGGCACCGACGAGGTCGCCAGGCTCGTCCGCCTCACGGTCGGCCACGCCGCCCAGGAGAGTGACCGCAACGGCATGGTCCTGTGCGATGCCGACCTCGCGATCCTGGCCTCGGCGCCGGAGGCGTACGCCGCCTATGCCGCCGCCGTCCGCGAGGAGTACGGCTTCGTCCCGGACGACGCCTTCCGCGTGGGGCGCGCGGACGTGCTGCGGCACCTGCTCGCCCTGCCCCGCCTCTTCCGTACGCCGTACGGGGAGCGGGAGTGGGAGGCCGCCGCCCGGCACAATCTGTCGACGGAGCTTGAGCTTCTGGGAGCCGGGTGACCTACCCGCCGGCTCTGCCGCCGTCGCCGTTCTTGCGCCGCCGCAGCCCCGCCCGTGTGAGGCGGCGGACGAGCTCCTTCGAGCCGATCTCCACCGCGCCCGCCCGCACCGCTTCCGCGTAGTGCTGCTCGGGTACGTCGTAGTGGTCGCGCTCGAAGGCGCGCGGCGGGCAGCCGATCGACGCGGCGAAGGCGTGCAGCTCGTCGAAGGACACGTCGCTGACCAGGTGCGACCACATGCGTCCGTGGCCCGGCCAGTTCGGCGGGTCGATGTAGACCGTCATGAGCGGACCCTCACGGACGGGCCCGTCACGGCAGCTCCCCGACCGGGGCGACCACGATGCCCGCCTCGCCGCACACCCAGTGGGGGTCGGGGCCGAGCTCCGGTTCGACCTCGAGTGCGTGGGGCTCGCCCGACGCGCAGACGGGGCACAGGGGCCAGCGTCCGTACCGCTCCAGCAGCGCGTCCTGGACGTCCTGCGCTATCAGCCCGGCGACGTACTCCGCCCCCTGCGGCCACTGCTCCACCCACCAGCGGCGCTGCCTGACCGCTTCCTCGACCAGCGAGACGACTTCGGCATGGGCGACATCGCGGGCCGCGAGGTCGGCGAGCACGAGGGCGCGGGCCGTGTGCAGGGCCTGTTCCAGCGGTTCCACGTCGTCCATGGCGCCATTGTCTCCCGGGGGCCGGACGGGTTGACGGGCCCCTTGATCCGAAAATACCTTTCCATCGTGACAGGTGATGTGAAGGAAACTTTCACCATCGCGCCCGCCGCGCTCGCGGCAAAGGTGCGCACGCTGGCCCCCTCCCTGACCCGCTCCACGCAGCGCGTCGCCGAAGCCGTCGCCGGAGACCCGGCCGGGTGCGCCGCCCTCACGGTCACCGCACTCGCCCAGCTCACGGGCACCAGCGAGGCCACGGTCGTGCGTACCGCCCGGCTGCTCGGCTACCCCGGCTACCGCGATCTGCGGCTCGCACTCGCCGGTATGGCCGCCCAGCAGCAGTCGGGTCGCGCCCCGGCCGTCACGGCCGACATCGCCGTGGACGACCCGATCGCCGACGTCGTCGCCAAGCTCGCGTACGACGAGCAGCAGACTCTCGCGGACACCGCCGCCGGGCTCGACACCGTCCAGCTCGCCGCGGCCGTCAGCGCGCTCGCCGGTGCCCGGCGTATCGATGTGTACGGTGTCGGCGCATCCGGTCTGGTCGCGCAGGACCTGGCGCAGAAGCTGCTGCGGATCGGCCTGATCGCGCATGCCCACAGCGATCCGCACCTCGCCGTCACCAACGCCGTGTTGCTGCGCGCCGGCGATGTGGCCGTGGCGATCAGCCACTCCGGCTTGACCGGCGACATCATCGAGCCGCTTCGGGTGGCCTTCGACCACGGCGCCACGACCGTCGCGATCACCGGCCGCCCCGACGGGCCGGTCGCGCAGTACGCGGACCATGTGCTGACCACGTCCACGGCCCGGGAGAGTGAACTGCGCCCGGCTGCGATGTCGTCGCGCACGAGCCAGCTGCTCGTGGTCGACTGTCTGTTCGTCGGGGTCGCCCAGCGCACCTACGACACGGCGGCGCCCGCGCTGTCGGCCTCGTACGAGGCACTGGCGCACCGCCATGCGCCGCGCAGCACCGCCCGCTGACCCGACTTCCGTCCGTCGAAGGAGCCGACGCAGCCATGACCTCCCCGTACGACGCAGAAGACGCAGAAGAGCTGGCGCACGACATCGAGCAGCTCCGGGCCCAGCTCGCCATCCTCACCACGGAGGCGTTCCGTCCCGAGCTCGCCGACATCGACCGGCTGCCCACGTCCGAGATCGCGCGGATCATGAACGGCGAGGACCGGACCGTCCCCGGCGCGGTCGCCGTACAACTCCCCGCCATCGCCGCCGCGATCGACGCGGCGGCGGAGCGTATGGCCCGGGGCGGACGACTGGTCTACGCGGGCGCGGGCACGGCGGGCCGGCTCGGTGTGCTGGACGCCAGTGAGTGCCCGCCCACCTTCAACACCGGCTCCGACAAGGTCATCGGTCTGATCGCGGGCGGCCCGGCGGCGCTGGTGAACGCCGTCGAGGGCGCGGAGGACTCCGCGGAGCTCGCGGCGCGGGACCTGGACGGCATCGGCCTCGGCGCCGACGACACGGTGGTCGGGGTCTCGGCTTCCGGCCGCACCCCGTACGCCGTCGGGGCGGTCGAACATGCCCGTGCCGCAGGGGCGCTGACGATCGGTCTGTCCTGCAACCCCGGCAGCGTGCTGACCGCTGCCGCCGAGCACGGCATCGAGGTCGTGGTGGGCCCCGAACTCCTCACCGGATCCACCCGGCTGAAGGCGGGTACGGCCCAGAAGCTCGTGCTCAACATGATCTCGACCATCACCATGATCCGACTGGGCAAGACCTACGGGAACCTGATGGTCGACGTCCGCGCCTCCAACGACAAGCTGCGCGCCCGCTCGCGCCGGATCGTCGCACTGGCGACGGGCGCGCCGGACGAGGCGACGGAGGCGGCGCTGACCGCGGCGGACGGTGAGGTGAAGACGGCGATCCTGATGCTGCTCGCGGATGTGGACGCCGCGACGGCCTCGGCCCGCCTCGACAAGGCGGGCGGCCATCTTCGGGAGGCGCTGCGGGACTGAGACCGGTGCGAAGTGGCTGGTGCGGGCCTACCGCAGCAGCCACTTCCTGGTCAGCGCCATCACCTCGGCACGGTCACGCGTGCCGTGGTCGGCGGTGATGAGGTCGTTGCCGATCCGCAGCGAGAAGGTGATCAGGCAGCGCACCTCCACCTCGTCCTCGTCGGAGCAGATGCATCGGTACAGCGAACGCATGTACTCCATGCGGCGGTTGTCGACGCGCCGCAGGCGCTCCGCCACGGCCTCGTCGCGCCGGGCCCAGTCGCGGATCGCGAGCTCGGCGGTGGCGGCGGTCATGATGTTCTCCCCGGCCCCGACGATGGTGAACAGCCGGTCCAGTCTGGTCCTGGCGTCACCGCCGCCGCTCTCGACCTGCTCGATCACGTTCTCGGTGACCTCGCGCTCCCAGGTGTCGAGTATCTCGGCGAGCAGTGCGGCGCGGTTGCGGAAGTACCCGTAGAAACCGCCCTTGCTGACGCCGAGTGACTGTGCCAGCGGCTCGATCCGGACGGCCTCCGGGCCGCCTGCGGAGAGCGCCCGCAGCCCCTCCTCGATCCACTTGCCGCGAGGCGTGCGGGCCAGGGCCATGGTGTGTTTCCCCTCACGTCGGACCCGGTCTATACGGTTCCGTATGGACGGAACCGCGCAAACGGTCTAGGTTGCTGTCTATACGGCATCGTATAGACAGGGGCACGCTCATGAGACTCCCCAGCACCGCGCACACCTCCCGCCCGTGGCGTATCCACGAGATCGCCGGGGACTTCCAGCTGGAGGACGTCTGGGCGCTGCCGACGCCAGGCGGTCCCGACGACCTCCACTACCTGGTGCAGCAGATCACCAGCGGCACGAACGACAAGGCGGGTGTCCCGTCCCCCGTGTACCGCGCGCTCTTCGCCATCCGCTGGTACCTCGGCAGGCTGCTCGGCTGGGACAAGGACCGCGACGGCATCGACTCCCGGGTGCGGACCCTGCGCGACCGGCTGCCGGCGGATCTGCGCGAGGCGCCCCGGGGGCCCGACGCCGTGTCCGTCCCCTTCACCTCCGTCTACCAGCTGCACGACGAGTGGGCGGCCGAGGCGGCCAACCGCACCGTGCACGCGGTGATGCACATCGGCTGGGTGCCGGCTGAGGGCGGAGGTCACCGGGGTCAGTTGGCCGTCATGGTGAAGCCGAACGGGCTGTTCGGCGCCGTGTACATGGCCTGCATCAAGCCGTTCCGGTACGTGGGTGTGTATCCGGCGCTGCTTCGGGCCATGGGCCGCGAGTGGCAGGAGACTGCCGCCGAAAGGGCCGCTGGGCAGCGCGGATAAAGGCGCTCGCGAGCGCGGCCGGGCTGCCAGACTCGCCGTATGAGACTCTTCGCCGGCCTGGTGCCGCCCGCGGACGCCCTCAGCGAGCTCGGCCGTGCCGTCGACCGGCTGCACGACCTGCCCGGCTCCGGGGGCCTGCGCTGGACGTCGCGCCCGGGATGGCACTTCACCCTGGCCTTCATGGGAGAGGTCGACGACTCGATCCTGCCCGATCTGCGGGAGCGGCTCGGCCGCGCCGCGCACCGCAGCGAGGCGTTCCGGATGCGTCTGCACGGAGGCGGCCACTTCGGCCGGCGGGCCCTCTGGGTCGGTGCTGCGGGCGGGATCGACGCCATGCGCATGCTGGCCGAGCGTGCGGACGCGGCGGCCAGGCGGGCGGGTGTGTCGATGGAGGAGCACCGCCGCTACCAGGCCCATCTGACCATCGCCAGGGCCCGTGCGGATGTGGATCTCGTGCCGTACGTGGACGAGCTCAGTCTCTTCGAGGGCTCCCCGTGGACCGTGTCGGAGCTGCTGCTGATCCGCAGCAACCTGCCGGGCGGCGGTGTCCCCGGGGCCCAGCCCCGTTACGACGTCGTCGGGAGCTGGCCGCTGGGCACCGGGGACTGAGCGGAGGCGTTCCGGAGAGGGGCCCGTGGGCCGACCACTCCGGCGCGCCGGTTACGCTCGAAGAGTGGACCCGAAGACCAGGAACCGGATCATGGCCGGTGTGCTCGTGCTGATGTTCGCGATCGTGGCGGTGGCAGCCGCGCTCGGCCGCTGACCGAGGCTGACGACCGACCGCGACTGCCAGTCCCGGCACCGGCATCCCGGTCGGCCGTACCCGGGATCCCGGCTACCAGGCGAAGGCCTCCGGTGACGGTCCCGGCCCGGGGAAGATCCCGTCCAGCTCGCCCAGCAGGTCCTCGCCCAGCTCCAGCTCGACCGCCCGCAGCGCCGAGGCCACTTGGTCCACCGTGCGCGGCCCGACGATCGGCCCGGTCACCCCGGGGCGGGTCAGCAGCCAGGCCAGAGCCACCTCGCCCGGTGCGAGTCCGTGCTTGTCCAGCAGGTCCTCGTACGCCTGCACCTTCTCCCGTACGGACGTGTCGGCGAGCGACGCCGCGGAGCGCCCCTCGGTGCGGCGTCCGCCCTGGGCCTCCTTCTTGATCACGCCGCCGAGTAGTCCGCCGTGCAGCGGTGACCAGGGGATGACCCCGAGGCCGTACTCACGGGCGGCCGGGACGATCTCCATCTCGGCGCGCCGCTCGGCCAGGTTGTACAGGCACTGCTCGCTGACCAGACCCACCATGCCGAGCCGGGTCGCGTTCTCGTTGGCCTGGGCGATCTTCCAGCCGGGGAAGTTGGACGAGCCCGCGTAAAGGATCTTGCCTTGTTTGATCAGGACGTCGACGGCCTGCCAGATCTCCTCGACGGGGGTGTCCCGGTCGACGTGGTGGAACTGGTACAGGTCGATGTAGTCCGTCTGGAGCCGCTTGAGGCTGGCGTCCACGGCGCGGCGGATGTTGAGCGCCGAGAGCTTGTCGTGGTTGGGCCAGGCGGCGCCGTCCGCGCCCATGTTGGCGTAGACCTTGGTGCCGAGCACGACCTTGTCCCGGCGGTCGCCGCCCTTGGCGAACCAGTTGCCGATGATCTTCTCGGTACGGCCCTTGTTCGCGCCCCAGCCGTAAGCGTTGGCCGTGTCGAAGAAGTTGATGCCCGCGTCGAGCGCGGCGTCCATGATCGTATGGCTGTCCGCCTCGTCGGTCTGCGGTCCGAAGTTCATCGTGCCGAGGACGAGTCGGCTGACCTTGAGTCCCGTGCGTCCGAGCTGCGTGTACTTCATGGGCCCAGCCAACTCCCTGGGGTCCGCTCCGGGCAAGAGCGCTCACCTGATCGCCGCCCCTGAAGCAGCAGGGTTCACATCCCCTCGAACCGGCCGGGCTCACATCCCCCCGAACCAGCTTGCCGCGTCGAGCCGGAACGAGTCCGCCGCCACGACCGCCCGCAGCCCGTCCTCGAGCTGCCCCAGCCGCCCCGCGCCCAGGGTCCGGGCCCAGTCCGCGTGCAACTCGTCGAAGACGGCGGCTGACCGGGTCAGAGCGTCCACGCCGTGCGCGGTGAGCCGGATCGTCTTGCGGCGGGCGTCGGAGGGGTCGTCGGTGCGTTCGGCGTACCCCAGCGCGACCAGCCGGTCGATGGTCTTGCCGGCCGCCTGCTTGGACACCCCGAGGCGCCGCCCGACCTCGCTCGCCGTGGGGTGGCCCGCTCCAGGTGCCGCGATCGCCTGCAGCGCGAAGCCGTGCACGGGCCTGAGGTCCGGGTGGCCCTGGCGGGCCAGCTCGGCGTGCAGCCGGTCGATGAGGGTGCGGAAGCCCGCGAAGAGGAGCAGCGGCAGCTCGTAGCCCCTACCGCCCTGTCCCTGGCTTCCCTTGCCGGATTCGACAACCTGGTTTACTTTATTTTCGTCAACCACATTGTCCATTCTAGAGGGGGAGACATGTTCGTCGAGCACACCCTGGAGACCGCTCCGCAGGCGTCCCGCAAGGCCATGGAGGCGGTGGTGCGCCACCCCGGTCAACTGCCCGAAACCGTGTCAGCCGTGGCCCGGCTTGCTGAGTCACCCGAGCTGCTCACCGGATTCCTCCACGTCAGCGGGGTGTTCGAGCGCAGCACGCTGGAGCCGGTGGCGCGTGAGGTCGTCATCCTGACCGTCGCCGTGCGCAACGACTGCCATGTGTGCGTGGTGATGCACACGAACAAGCTCCGCGCGCTGGGCGGCGCGGACGGAGAGCAGCTCGTCGCGGCACTGACCGACCAGCATCCGCTGCCCGTGGAGCGACTCGAGGGGGTCCGGCGGTTCACTCTCGCCGTACTCGCCGGGGCCGGTGCGGTGGACGACGACGAGCTGCGGCGGTTCTTCGCGCACGGCTTCACGAAGCGCCATGCCCTGGAGGTCGTGCTGGGCGTCGGCGTGTACACGATGTCCACGTACGCGAACCGTCTGACGGGCGCGGGGCTCGGGATCTGACTCCGCGACACGCCGATGATGCGCGACACGCCGACGATCCGCGACACGCCGGAGTCCGTCGCAGCGTCAGGTCACGCCGGCCGGCGTGCTAGGCCGAGGTGGTGGCTGAGCTGGCCGGGCTTTCCCGGTTTTTGCCGGGCTTTTGCGGGGCTCTGACGGGTGCTCCGGGAGCCCGGGGTCGGTGTCCGAAAGCGCCGGCCCCTCGTCGGGCCCGGGTGCGGGGGTGCGATTCGGGGGGCCGTCCAATGGGTGATTATCGGGCCGATCGCCACCCGAAAAGCCCACGGTGTAGCTCGAATGCGGCGTTCTCGAATGGTGCGTCCCCGGAATCCGGCTGACGGTGAAGGCAGTCGCTGCTGCGAACCGATGAGCCGATGATGTGTCGGCCGTCGCAGTCGCGGCGAAAGGAATGGATCCATGCGCTCTGCCCGCACCCTGTGGATTTCGGCCGCGGTCACCGCGGTCCTGTCGGTTACCGCTCCCGCCGCCTATGCCATCGCCGTCGCTGACGACCGTGGCGCCGCCGGCTCTGCTTCCAGCCGCGACGGCGACTACGGGGACGACTACGAGAAGGACGACTACGGCAAGGGTGGCCACGAGAAGGACGACTACAGCAAGGACGACTACAGCAAGGACGACTACAGCAAGGGCGACGAAGGCAAGGACGACTACTCCAAGGACGACTACGAGAAGGACGACTACGGCAAGGACGACTACGAGAAGGACGACTACGGCAAGAAGGACTGGGACAAGGGTGGCCACAAGGAAGACCACGGCAAGAAGGACTGGGACAAGGGCGGCCACGACAAGGGTCACAAGGGTGACCACGGCAAGGGCGGCCACGACAAGGGCGGCTACGAGAAGGACGACTACAGCAAGGACGACTACAGCAAGGACGACTACGACAAGGGCGACAAGCCCGAGGGTGGCGTCAAGACCGGCGGCGGCGCACTTGCCGGTGTCGTAGCCAACGGTGACTGGGACAAGGACGAGCACGGCAAGGGTGACCACGACAAGGGTGGCCACAAGGAGGACCACGGCAAGGGCGGCCACGACAAGGGTGACAAGGGCGGCCACGACAAGGGTGACAAGGGTGGTCACGACAAGGGTGACTACGAGGACGACTACAGCAAGGACGACTACGACAAGGGCGACAAGCCTGACGGTGGCGTCAAGGCTGGTGGCGGAGCCCTCTCCGGCGTCGTGAGCAGCGACGACTGGGACAAGGGTGACAAGGGCGACAAGGACTGGGACAAGGGCGACAAGGGTGACCACGACAAGGGTGGTCACGACAAGGGCGACAAGGGCGACTACGACAAGGGTGACAAGGGCGACAAGGAAGACAAGGGCGACTACGACAAGGGCGACAAGGGCGACTACGACAAGGGCGACAAGCCTGACGGTGGCGTCCACACCGGTGGCGGTGGCCTTGCCTCGAACGGCAGCGGTCTGGCTGCCGGGTCGATCCTGATGCTCGGTGGCATCGGCGCGGCTGTGTACAAGCTGCGTCGTCGTAACGCCTCTGGTGGTGCCCGCGCCTGAGACGGCCCCCTCTCCAGCCGTTTCGCCGCGTTGTCGCGGCCGCCGTCCGGACCGGACGGCGGCCGCGGCGCCGACGTTTCCCCGCCGCACCAGGCCGGTCCATCGCACTGAAAGGCAGACACATGACTTTCCGGCAGCCGTCCGATGAGCCCGCCCACTCCTTCATCGGCTCGCTCACGACTCTTCGGCAGGCCGTGCTGTGGCCCGCCGCCACCGTGAGTGCGGGCGCGCTCCTGGTCTACGGCTCCTTCAACGCCTCCACGCTCCAACTCCAGCCGGTCCGCCCCGTGGTGGTGGTCACCCCCAGCCTCATCGGCCCCAACCCGCTCTCGGCCGCCGCACCCACGGGGCCCGGACCCGCGCTGGTCCGTTCCATCCCGCTGCGGATCCGGATCCCCACCATTTCCGTGAACGCCCCCTTCACTCCGCTGACGCTCGCCGCATCAGGCCAGCTCAACGCTCCACCGTCCAACGACAAGAACCTCGTGGGCTGGTACAACGGCGGCGCCACACCCGGTGAACGCGGCACGGCCATCGTCGCGGGCCACTTCGATACGAAGACGGGCCCGGCCGTGTTCGTGAACCTCAGCGCACTCAAGAAGGGCAGCAAGGTCGAGATCACGCGCGCGGACGGCAAGGTCGCCACGTTCAAGGTCGACTCGGTGGAGTCGTTCAGCAAGGCGAAGTTCCCCAACGCCCGCGTGTACAACGACGCCTCGACCGCCCAACTGCGGCTGATCACCTGCGGGGGCCAGTACGACCACAAGGTCAAGGACTACAAGGAGAACGTCGTGGTGTTCGCCCACCTCGAATCCTCGCGCAAGGCCTGACGGGCGGTCCGCGGCGGGGCGGTCGGGGGAGGGGCGCCGCTACGCCCGCTCCCGGGGCCCGGCCAGCAGGGCGGCGAGGTTCGGCGGCCACAGGGCGTCGGGTGAGGCAGCCAGCTCGTCGGGGGTCCACCAGCGCCAGCCGAGGATCTTGTCCGCGGCATGGGAGGCGGTGAGGTCGTCCGTCAGATCACGCCGGGGGCCGTGGGCCACGTAGATGTGCTCGTGCTGGTGTACGAGGATGCCCGCGCGGGTGAAGTCGTGCTCCCAGGTGCACAGAAGGCCGCCCGGTTCCAGATCCGTCCAGCCGGTCTCCTCGCGGAGCTCCCGCAAGGCACCCTCGCGGGGAGTCTCGCCCGGCTCCAGACCACCGCCAGGCATGGCCCAGTGGACGCCGACCTCCTCGTTGTCGTACCGGAAGAGGAAGACGGCACCCTCGGGGTCGAGTACGGCAACTCTCGCTGCGCGGCGGGACTTTCGCATCACACCACCCTACGGGTTGCCCGCCCGCCGGCCTCGGATTCGGCCCCGCCCTCGTCGCCCAGTCGCCCGGCGAAGCCGTCGAGGAGTGACCGCAGCCCCAGCTCGAAGAGGGCGTCGAGGTGGAGGTCGTACCCTCCCTGGGCTTCGAAGGCGGCGAGGACCTTGTTGAACACCGGATATCTGCCGGACGAGGCGATGGCCTGCAGCGAGGAGCCCTGGCCGTCCATCCACTGGTCGTCGGACACGCCCGTGGCGGACGCGGCCTGTGCCTCGCGTTCCAGGTTGACCGCGAGGCCCTCGATATGGCTGTAGAACACCACGTGCAGGTCGAACATCGCGACGGGATCGAGGCCGTGCCCGTCCAGGGCGCTGAGCAGCCACTCGGCGTGGACGATCAGATTGGGAAGCAGCAGCGGCCGGGTGAGCGGGCTCAGTTGGGCCAGCCAGGGGTGCCTGCGGAACAGTGCCCAGAAGGTGCGTGCGCCCAACTCCAGCCGGGCCCGCCAGCCGTCCGGGGGTTCGTCGGGGTACGTCTCCTCGCCGAAGGCGGTGTCGGCCATCAGCAGAACGAGGTCGTCCTTGCTGGTGACGTAGCGGTACGGGAACATCGCGGCGACCCCCAGGCGCGCCGCCACCCCGCGCATCGACAGTGCGGCCAGGCCCTCGGTGTCCGCGATCTCGATGGCGGCGCGGATGATCCGCTCGCGGGTCAGTTCACGGGCCGGGGCCTCCGCGGCCGGCGTGGCTGACATGCCCGCTCGGGTGCCGGCCTCCCCGGTGACGACCGTGCCGACTCTGGGGCGGGCCTCCACGAGTCCTTCCAGCCGCAGAGCCGTGAGTGCCTTGGTCGCGGTGGCGAGCGCGACCCCGTACTCCCGCGCGATCTGCCGCGTCGACGGCACGCGGTCGCCCGGTGCCAGCTCGCCACTGGAGATGCGGCGACCGATCTCGGCGGCGATGCGCCGGAACGGCGGCTCGGTGGGTGGAGGCATGGGCCCGCCTGTCGGTCGGTGGTTCTTCCGAGATTTTCTCGCGGATCTCTCGCTGTACTAGCTCAGAGCCTAGCAGCGCAAAGCCCGCCCAACTCCCGGCTGATCTAGGGCAGTTGCGAGAAAAGTACAGTCGGCAGGGCTGCATGTACGTCGTACATTCAGTCTGCGTACACCGTATGAAGGAGTTCACCGATGACGACTGTCCTCATCTCCGGCGGCGGAATCGCCGGATCCGCGCTCGCCTAATGGCTGCACCGCCACGGCCTCACTCCCACCGTCCTCGAACGCGCCCCACGCCCCCGCCCCGGAGGCCAGGCCATCGACATCCGGGGCGTCGCCCTCGATGTCATGGACCGCATGGGCCTGCTGGACCGGGCCCGCGAGCTGCGTACACGCATGCGAGGCATGTCGGTGCTCGACGGCGACGGCAACGAGATCCACCGGTCGACCGAAGGCGCCTACAGCAGCGGCCGGTTCGACAGCCCCGATATCGAGGTGCTGCGCGAGGACTTGGTGCGCCTGCTCGCCGAACAGGCCTCCGACCGCGCCGAGTTCATCTACGGTGACAGCATCTCCGCCCTGCACGAGCACGAGCACGGGCGCGATGCCGGGATACACGTGGACTTCACCAACGGCCCCTCCCGGACCTTCGACCTGGTCGTGGGGGCCGACGGTCTCCACTCGGGGGTGCGCCGACTGGTCTTCGGCCCCGAGCAGGACTTCATCCGGCACCTGGGCACGTATCTCTCCGTCTTCAGCGCCGACAACTTCCTGGACCTGGACAACTGGCAGGTCTGGCTGCGGGACGGTGACACCGGATTCGGCCTCATGCCCGTGCGGGACAACTCCGAGCTCAGGATCGCCGCGGGCTTCCGCTCCGAGCCCCTCGCCGACCAGGACACGGAGACCCTGCGGCAGCGGGTCGTCGCCGGCCTCGTCCCGCTGCCCTGGGAAGGCCCCCGACTGGCGAAGGCCGCGGCGCAGGCCCCTGACTTCTTCTGTGACGCGATGGCCCAGATCCACATGGACCGCTGGTCACGGGGCCGCACCGCACTGATCGGCGACGCCGCCCACTGCCCGTCCCCACTGTCGGGCCAGGGCACGAGTCTGGCGCTGGTGGGCGCCTACGTCCTCGCCGGGGAACTCGGACGCACACCCGGCGACCACGGCACGGCGTTCGACCGCTACGAGGAGCGGATGCGTCCGTTCGTCGCACTCAACCAGGCGCTGGCGACGGAGAATCCGGAGGGTCCGGCGAGCGAGGAGTCGATGGCCCGGGCCAAGAACGCGATCACGCTCGACGTGTGAGACGGCGGACACGTCAGGGCACAGGCGGGGCGGCGCCCGGACGTGTGGGGGCGCCGCCCTGACGGTGCCGGTTCGGATGCGTCAGACGTTCGCGTACACCCGGGTCGCGAACTCCGCGATCTGCGCGTCTGTGAGGTTCTTGGCCAGGTTGGCCTCCGTGATCATACCGATGAGCTGGTGGCCGTGCGCGACGTCGATTACCGGGAGGCGCTTGATCTGGTGCTGCTCCATCATCGCGAGGGCCTCGTCGGCGGCCGCACCCGCGTCGATCCAGTGGAGCTCTCCGGAGAGGGAACCGGCCTGGACGGTGGCGGGGTCTATTGCCTCGGCGCAGCACCGGACCACGATGTCGCGGTCGGTGATCAGGCCTGTGAGTCTGTTGTTGTCACCGCAGATGGGCAGGCACCCGACGTCCAGGTCGCGCATCATGCGCGCCGCGTCCAGCAGGGACTGGTGCGCGCCGATGCACTGGACGCCGCTGGTCATGATGTCCTTGGCGGTGAGCTGGGATGTCCGGGTCATGGTTCCCTTCCGTTCCCTTGCGTTCTGTCCTGTCCGTCACCGCTGCGGGGGCCTGTCCTGGCCCGTCTGGCCGGGCTGGTCGCCGCCGAGCTGCTCCTTGAGCTTGTCCTGGGCGGTGTCGACCTGCCTGCTGTACTTGCTCTGGGTCCGCTCGTCGGCCATGTCGCCGGCTTTGTCGACGCCCTGCGAGGCGTGGTGCTCGTGACCCTTCAGCATCTGCTTGATCTTGTCCATCATGGACATGGACGACCTCCTTGAGATGAGCCCCCGCCTTCCAGGGTCACCTCCCGTCCCGCCGCCCGCACCTTCGGTGCAAATCCGTTGCCGCCCGGCGTGCGGTGCTGAATGCTTCCCGCCATGTCCGGCAACGACGTGGCCGCGCTCTACTCGCACGGGCGACTGACCACCATCCCCCGCAAACCCGCCCGCCGCGAGCAACTGCTCACGCATCTCGCCCGCACCCTGTTCGAGCCGGGCCGTGACTACAGCGAGCCCGAGGTCAACGACGCACTGCGCACGGTCCACGACGATGCCGCCGCGCTCCGCCGCTATCTGGTCGTCGCGGGACTGCTGGCCCGTACCGGGGACGGCAGCAGCTACCGCCGCGTCGCCCTGTCGCGGGCCTCGTAGCGATCGCCCAGGCCCCACGCCTGGTGCATCGCGTCGGCGAAGGCCCCCGCAAGCTTGTGCTCGCCCGACGGGCCGGGGTGGGTGCCGTCGTAGGTGTCGGTGTCGATGTCGTACGCCTCGGGCGTGGACGCCAGCAGCAGCGGGGCGGTGTCGGAGTCCACGTCGGCCACCGTCTTGGCGAGCAGTTCGTTGAAGCGTGCGCACTCGACGGCGAAGGGGGCGTCCGTCAGCGCCCGCACATTGGGGATGACGGGCAGCAGCACGGCCCTGATGTGCGGATTCGCGGTGCGGGCGGCATCGACGAAGGCGCGGACATTCTGGGCTGTCTGGACGCTGTTGGTGTAGAAGCCGAGGTCTATCAGGCCCAGCGAGACGAGCAGCACGTCCGCGCGGGCCTTGCGCACCGCGTCCGCGATCAGCGGAGCCATGTGCAGCCAGCCCTCGCCCCAGCCGGCCAGATGCCGACGGGCGTGGGCGGGGAAGTCGGGATCGGCGTAGTCCGTCGAGACGGCGGCGTCGGCGGTGACGTCGTACAGCTCGGAGCGCGGTCCGACGATCTTGTACGGTCCGCCGAAGGACCGGTTGAGGTGCTGCCACATCCGATAGCGCCAGGTGTAGTCGCCGGCGCGTCCGATGGTCATGGAGTCACCGACGAACATGAAACGCATGGGCCCTATCATCGCCGACCCCCGCGGGGTGCGGTCCTGGCCGGTGACGTGACGATGGACACTTGGGGGCATGCGTTCGTTGCGTAGGACTCCGATCTCCGCTGCCGCCGCCGCTGCCCTCCTGCTGGTGGGCGGCGCCGCCGCCGTGCCCGCCGCCCCGGCGGTGGCCGACGACGGTGACGGCGGGGGCTTCACGATCAAGGACCCCCGGATCACCGAATCCAGCGGCCTCGCCGCGAGCCGTGCCCACCCGGGCATCTACTGGACGCACAACGACCAGGACGAGCCCAGGGTCTTCGCCGTCGACGCGAAGACCGGAGAGACCGTGGCCACCGTCACCCTCCAGGGCGTCGGCAGACCCCGCGACATGGAGGCCGTCTCGGTCGGCCCGGACGGCGATGTCTACGTCGGCGACATCGGCGACAACCTGAACGGAAGCTGGGATCATGTCTGGATCTATCGCTTCCCCGAGCCGCGCGAGCTGAAGGACACCACGGTCCGCGCCACGCAGTACACGGTGAAGTACGCCGACGGGCCGCGCGACGCCGAGGCGCTGATGGTCCATCCGAAGACCGGCCGGGCCTACATCGCCAGCAAGAAGGACGGCGGGGGAGGGCTGTACGAGGGCCCCGAGCGACTGGTGAAGAACGGCACCAACGTCTTCCGCAGGATCGGTGAGGTGCCGTGGGTGACGGACGGCGCGTTCTCGCCGGACGGCAAGGAGCTTGTGCTGCGCTCCTACTTCAGTGCCCGTGGTTACGAGTGGAGCGGCGGACACCTCGGCGCCGACCACGCGGTCAGCGCTCCGCTGCAGGGCCAGTCCGAGTCGGTGACGTACACGTCCGACGGCAAGGCGCTGATGTTCGGCACGGAGGGCGAACAGAGCGAGGTGGTCCGCCGGGAGCTGCCCGGCAAGGACGGCGACGGCAGGGGCGGAGCGACGGACTCGCCGCAGGGGTCCGCGAGCGGCGGCGCTTCGGGTGCCGACGGTGACGGGAACGGGAAGCAACTGGCCGTGCCTGCCGGTCTGCTGGTCGCCGTGGCGGTGGTGGCGCTGGCGGTTCGCGCCAGGCGACGAGGCACCCGGTAGGGCGGCCCGTACGGTCGGAGCTGGGGGACGCCCGGCGTGGGACGAGGACTTCGGCCCGTCGCCGGGCGTCCCGCCGCCGTCGGGGGCGGTGCCTGAACTGCGCCTGCGCCAGGCCGATTCGCCGCTCCTCGGCAGCTGCCCGTCGCCCGTATCCGGGATGCCGGAACAGGTGACGCTCCGCGACGTGTGCCAGCGGGTACGGCGAGTCCGGCGGCGCCCCCTGGCGTCCGAAGCCGGAGGCCCGGGGTGCCCGGCCGGGAGCGGGGAGACATCGTCCCGACCGGGCGGGCCCCGGGCCCGCGCCGTTGTTCGCGCACCTTGGCCCTCGGGGCCGGGGTGCGGTGTTCTGTCCGGTTCCGTTCAGCTCTGCTAGCTCTGCCGTGCTTGCTCTGCGGTGCTCGCTCGGGTCAGATCAGGTCAGCCCTCCGGGCACTCCTTCCAGGCAAGCCGGTACACGGTGTTGATCTCGCCGTCCGTCGAGTCCATCGTCATGAAGCTGACCTGCGAAGGGCTGGACGTGCCCGCCTTCACCCGGAGCTCGGTGTTGATGTTGAAGTTGCGCTTCACACCGCAGGGAGCCCAGACCAGCTGCCCCCACTCGGTGGTGTCGGTGGCCTGCCAGTTGTCGTCGTACGGTCCGACGAAGGAGTGGTTCCTGGCCGCCGTGTCGGGCGAGCCCTGGAAGTAGTAGGAGGCCTTCTGGATGGCGCTGGCGCCGCGCTGGAGGGCGGCGTAGCCGCGGTAGTCCGCGCTGGCGACGGCGTAGGTGAAGCCCGACGGGACATGGACGATCAGGTTGAGCTGGCAGTTCTTGCGGAAGTCGGTGGGGTCGGCGTTGCCCCCGACCTTGGCCAGGTAGTCGCTGTAGGTGACGGTGAACGCGGTGTTGTCCGGGGAGACCGCGACCGCGGCGGTCCCTTCCTTGCACCCTGATCCGTTCACCGTGGCGATCTCGATGACGATCTTGTCCGGGGGCGCGACGATGGTGGCACTCGATGCGCTGGCGTTGCCGGCGTTGCCGGCGACGAGTGTGGAGGCGAGTACCGCCGTGACGGCGGCGCCGGTGCGTAAGGCACGGGGCATGCTGAGCGCTCCGATCGGTGATGGTGGTCGGTGGCCTATCGGTGGTGCACGCGATGCAGTTGATGCACGTGGTGAACCGTGGGGGGTCCAGCCGATCCCATGACGCGCATGGCACTGCGTCGGATCGCTGCCGATCGTAGGGAGGGAGCAGGGCGCCCGATAGGGCAGATATCAGCCGTACGCACACGCGGCCTACACGCTACCTACACGTAACTGGCACCCGGTGCGCACGGCGAACGCGACGAGGACCCGGCCATGTGCGGCCGGGCCCTCGGTACGGGTGGAGTCGTACGTCGCCGTCTACAGCTTCTCGATGACGTAGTCGACGCAGGCCGTCAGGGCCTGGACGTCCGCCGGGTCGATCGCCGGGAACATCGCGACCCGGAGCTGGTTGCGCCCCAGCTTGCGGTACGGGTCGGTGTCCACGATCCCGTTCGCGCGCAGCACCTTCGCGACCGCCGCCGCGTCGATGTCGTCCGAGAAGTCGACGGTGCCGATGACCTGCGAGCGCTTTGCCGGGTCGGCGACGAACGGCGCCGCGTACTTCGACTCCTCGGCCCAGCCGTAGAGCGCCCGTGCGGAGGCGGCCGTGCGGCGCACCGCCCAGTCCAGACCGCCCTGGCCGTTGATCCACTTGAGCTGCTCGTTGAGCAGGAAGAGGGTCGACAGCGCCGGGGTGTTGTAGGTCTGGTTCTTACGGGAGTTGTCGATCGCCGTGGGCAGGCTGAAGAACTCCGGGATATGCCGCCCGGAGGCGTGGATCCGCTCGGCGCGCTCAAGCGCGGCGGGCGAGAACACACCGATCCACAGGCCGCCTTCGGAGGCGAAGGACTTCTGTGGCGCGAAGTAGTAGACATCGGTCTCGGCGATGTCGACCGGCAGACCACCGGCGCCGGACGTGGCGTCCACCAGCACCAGCGCGCCGTCGTCGGCCCCCGCGACCCGCTTGAGCGGGGCGGCGACACCGGTCGAGGTCTCGTTGTGGGTGAAGGCGTAGACGTCGGCGCCCGCCTCGGCACGCGGCTCCGGGTGCGTACCCGGGTCCGAGGAGATCACGGTCGGCTCGGCCAGCCAGGGGGCCAGCTTCGCGGCCTTGGCGAACTTCGACGAGAACTCGCCGAAGGTGAGGTGCTGCGACTTGTTCTCGATGAGACCGTGCGTCGCGATGTCCCAGAAGGCGGTGGAGCCGCCGTTGCCGAGGATCACCTCGTAGCCGTCGGGGAGCTGGAACAGCTCGGACACTCCCTCGCGCACCGCGCCGACCAGGTTCTTGACCGGGGCCTGGCGGTGGGACGTACCGAGCAGAGACGTACCGGTGGCGGCCAGGGCGTCCAGCGCCTCCGTCCGCACCTTGGAGGGGCCTGCGCCGAAACGGCCGTCGGCGGGCTTGATGTCAGCGGGAATCTGGATATCGGCCACGATCCGGAGCCTAGTCGGTTCTGCCAGGTCGCAGGGGGCGTTGTCCGGCGGATGAGACAAGTGATCACGGGTCGGGACGCCGTGGCGTGCACGGGCGTGCGCAGGGGCGGGACGGGCGACGCGTGGGCCGGGACGGGCGCCGTGCACGGAGGGGGTTCACCCGATCGTGCGGGCGGGAAGGCGTGAGCAGGGGCAGGCTGGGCGCATGGTGGTAGGGCGGTAGCAGAGGAGGAGGCTCATGGCGGGCCTGGCGCGGGACCTTGCGGGGCTTGAGCGGGACCGCGGGGCGCTGGAACGCGACCTCAGAGCCGCCCTGCGCGGAGAGGTCGACTTCACCCCGGCCGCGCGGGCGCTGATGACCATGGACGCGTCCAACTACCGCCGCGTCCCCGACGGTGTCGTCGCCCCGCGCGACGCGGACGACGTCGCCGCCGCGCTGGCCGTCTGCCGCGGCCACGAGGTGCCGGTGGTGCCGCGCGGCGCCGGGACCTCGATCGCCGGGCAGGCCACGGGCACGGGTGTGGTGCTCGACTTCACCCGCCACATGAACGCCGTCGTCGACGTGGATCCGCAGTTCCGCACGGCGGTGGTCCAGCCGGGCGCGGTGCTCGACACGCTGCGTGCCGCCGCGGGTGCCCACGGGCTGACGTTCGGGCCCGATCCCTCCACCCACAGCCGCTGCACGCTCGGCGGGATGATCGGCAACAACGCCTGCGGCTCCCACTCGGTGGCCTGGGGGACCACCGCGGACAACGTCCACGAGCTGTCGGTGGTGACCTACGGGGGCAGGCGCCTGCGCCTCGGGCGCGGCGGTGGCGGTGGTGGCCTGGACGATCCCGGGTCCGCGCCGACCGGGCTGCGGGAGCTGGTCGACCGCCATCTGGCCCTGCTGCGGACCGGCTTCCCCCAGGGACTGCCCCGCCGCATCTCCGGCTACGCGCTTGACGCCCTGCTGCCCGAGAACGCCGCCGACCTGGCCCGCGCCTTCTGCGGCAGTGAGGGCACGTTGGCGGTGCTGACGGAGGCGACCGTACGGCTCGTCGAGTCCCCGCCGCACCGCGCTCTCGCGGTGATCGGCTATGCGGACGAGTCCGCCGCCGCCGACGCGGCGGCCGGTCTGCTGCCCTTCCGGCCGCTGACCGTGGAGGGCATGGCGGCCGACCTCGTGCCCGAACCGGACGCGCTGCCCCGGGGCGGTGCCTGGCTGTTCGTGGAGACCGGCGGCGCCACCGCCGCCGAGGCCAGGACGCACGCGGAGGAGATCCTGCGGGGCGCCGACGCGCTGGACGGCGCCGTGGTCACCGACCGGGCCGGGCAGCGGGCGCTGTGGCGGGTAAGGGAGGACGCGGCCGGCACCGCGACCCGTATGCCGGACGGCACCGAGGCCTGGCCCGGCTGGGAGGACTGCGCGGTGCCCCCGGCCCGGCTCGGCTCCTATCTGCGGGACTTCAGGACACTTCTGGCACAGCACGGCCTGCGCGGCACGCCGTACGGGCACTTCGGCGACGGCTGCATCCATGTGCGTATCGACTTCGACCTGCTGAGCCCGCCGGGGGTACGGCGTTTCCGCGACTTCTCGCAGGACCTGGCCGGTCTCGTGGTGGCGCACGGCGGCTCACTGTCGGGCGAGCACGGGGACGGACAGGCGCGGGCGGAGCTGCTGCCGAGGATGTACGGGGACGAACTGGTGGGCCTCTTCGGCCGGTTCAAGGACCTGTGGGACCCGGCAGGCGGGCTCAACCCGGGCATGCTGGTCCGGCCCGCCCGGCTGGACGAGAACCTCAGGTTCGCCGTGCTGCCGGGGACGCCGGTCGACGTGGAGTTCGGCTATCCGCAGGACGGCGGGGACTTCGCGGGGGCGGTGCGCCGCTGTGTGGGTGTCGCCAAATGCCGTGTGGCGGACGGCGGTCCTGGGCCCGGCGTGATGTGCCCCTCGTTCCGTGCGACCGGCGCTGAGCAGCACTCCACGCGTGGCCGGGCCCGGCTGCTGCACGAGATGCTGGCCGGCGAGGTGGTGACGGACGGCTGGCGGTCGCGGGAGGTGCGGGACGCGCTCGATCTGTGCCTGTCCTGCAAGGGCTGCCGCAGTGACTGCCCGGTCGGCGTCGACATGGCCACGTACAAGGCGGAGTTCCTGCACCACCACTATGCGGGCCGCAGACGGCCCGCGGCGCACTACACGATGGGACGCCTGCCGCAGTGGCTGCGCGCCGCCGCCCCGTACGCCCCGGCCCTCAACGCCGCGGCCCGGATCCCGCCGCTGGCCGCGCTGGTGAAGCGCCTGTCGGGCGTGGCGCCCGAGCGCGACCTGCCGGTCCTGGCGCGCCGCACCTTCACGTCCTGGTGGCGCGGTGGCGAAGGCGCGGCGCCGGAGGGGACCGCCGGCGGTCCAGTGCTGTGGCCCGACACCTTCACCGAACACCTCTCGCCCTCGGTGGGCCGCGCGGCGGTCGCCGTGCTCGGGGCGGCCGGCCTCGAGGTGTCCCTGCCACCGGGCCCGGTCTGCTGCGGACTGACCTACGTCTCGACCGGCCAACTCGACCGCGCCCGCACCGTGATGCGCCGCGCCCTGGACACCATGGCCCCGGCCCTGGAACGCGGAGCCCCCGTCGTCGTACTCGAACCGAGCTGCGCGGCGACGCTCAGGACCGACCTGCCCGAGTTGCTCCACGAAGACCCGCGCGCCCGCGCCCTGGCCGACTCCGTACGCACCTTCGCGGGCGCCCTGGAGGAGTGCGCCCCTTCGTGGACCCCGCCCCGCGTCGACCGCCCGGTAGCCGGCCAGACCCACTGCCACCAGCACGCAGTCCTGGGCGACGCCCCGGAACGCCGTCTGCGCGACCGCGCCGGCCTCACCGGAGAGCTGAGCGGCGGCTGCTGCGGCCTCGCCGGCGACTTCGGCTTCGAACGCGGCCACTACGCGGTGTCGGTGGCCTGCGCCGAGGACCAGCTGCTGCCCTCGGTCCGGGCCGCCGTGGCGGCGGGGGACGCTGCGGTGGTGCTGGCGGACGGCTTCTCCTGCCGTACGCAGCTGGAACAGCTGGCGGGACTGAGGGGGCGGCACCTGGCGGAGGTACTGGCGGAGCAACTGGAAGTGGAGGACCCTGGCGAGGGGATCGACCGCTGAGCCGACTCCGGTCGGAATCCGGGTGCGGTGCCCCGGACGCCGAGAGGAACGCGAAGGGACTCTGGAGCCACGAGGACGTCGTGCTCGTGGTCGAAGTGATGTCCAAGGGTGCCGGGGCCCACGACTACGGGCCCAAGAAGGCCGCCTACGCGACGGCCGGGATTCCCGTTTACCCATCGCCGACCCCTGCGTCGCCAAGTGCCACGCCTACACCGAACCCAAGGACGGCGACTACGCCATCCAGACGACCGTTCTCTTCGGTACGGACGTCGACCTCAGCGGAACACCGGTGGAACTCGTCCTCACGACCGACGAGTTCCCCCGAGGCTGAGCCCGCCTCCGGGCCGGCCACGCACGTCTCACAGCACCGGATGCTGCCCCACCAGGTGCCCGTATCCCCCGGCATCCCACACCAGCACGCGGAACTCGCGCAGGCTGAGGGTGCCGCGTGGCAGTCCGGGACCGTCCTGGAAGTGGACGGTGCCGCAGCGCGCGCAGTACCAGGCGTCCGACCACACGGCCTCCGCGGCGGGCTGGCCGGCTGCGATCCGGCGGGAGGCGGCGCGGTGCCGGGCGGCCCTGAGGAGCAGCAGGGCCGCGGCGACCAGGGCGATCGCCGAAATCCAGGCCAGGAACAGGAACTCGGGCTGGTGCGAGGTGGGCTCGGGTGCCGAGCCGTTCACGAACCCCGAACCGTAGAAGTCGTCGGGCGGGGCCGGTTCGTCCTCGAACCACTCACCGCCCAGGGCCCCGCCGACGAAGGTGCCGATGGCCGCGAGGACGGCGACCAGGCCAAGGCAGCCCCAGCCGTTGGGGCTCGGGGGCGGAGCGGGCGCCAGTCCCTTGGTCAGACCGGTGCTCACCGAGCGCACCGTGCGGTGCCCCTCGCTGTCGGTCGACACCTCGGCCACGGTGTCCAGGCCGGACTGGTACACGGCGGGCACCGCCGTCACGCGGTCCGTGAGCCCGCATCCGGGACAGGGATGCAGGCGCCCCCGTCTGACGTAGTCCACCCTCGTCACAGTTCCCCCCGTTGACGCGCGGTCGAGTGTTTTCCCACACGGTAGCTGGGCGGGGGGCGGTCGAGTCCGCTCAGGTGAAGAGCTGTTCCAGGACCCGCGCCACACCGTCCTCCTCGTTGGTCGCCGTGTGCCGGGCCACGGCCGTGAGCACGTCCGGGTGGGCGTTGCCCATGGCGTACCCCGTGCCCGCCCAGCTCAGGAACGAGAGGTCGTTGGGCATGTCCCCGAAGGCGACGACCTCGGATGCGCTGATGCCGCGCTCGGCGCACAGGGCCGCGAGGGCGTCGGCCTTGGTGACGCCCGCCGCGCTGATCTCCAGGAGGCCGCGCCCGCCCGAGTGGGTGAACTGGGCTTCTCCGCCGGCCGCCTGCTCGGCCAGGACGACCAGCGCCTCCGCCTCGAACCGGGTGGAGTGGGCGAGGAGTTTGACGATGGGTGTGTCCAGCAGCCACAGGTCGGCCAGCGAGGCCACGGGGGACTCGGCGCCGGGGTGCTCCCCGTGGCGGAGCTGGTAGGTCGGTTCGTACCGGATCTGGTGGCCGGTCTCCACGGCGAAGCCGAGGCCGGGAGCGGACTCGGCCAGCACCGTCGCCACCCGGCGGGCGGTGAGGAGGGACAGATCGCGGGAGCTGATGACGGTACGGGGCGCGATGTCGTACAGCTGCGCGCCGTTGCTGCACACCGCGGTCCCGGTCACCCCGGTCGCGGCGGCGACGGCGTCGATGTAGCGCGGCGGGCGGGCGGTGACGATGACGACCTCTGCCCCGGCGTCCACGGCGGTGCGCAGGGCGCGCACGGTGCGCGGTGAGACGCTTCCGCCGCGGCGTAGAAGGGTGCCGTCGAGGTCGGTGGCGATCAGTCGGGGGTGGAGCATGGCTCATCGTATCGAGGGGTGACGGGCCGCGGCTGGGGAGAATGCGAGGTCGAAGGCCGTCCGCGGGAACTGCCGGTGGCGCCCGCTCACTCCCCGTCCGCCCCAACTTGCGCCAGCGCGTTGGCCAACTCCGTGCGCAGCTCAGGGTGTTCCGCGGCCCGCGGCACGGCCAGCGCGGCACGGAACTCCCGCCGTGCCTGAGACCACGCCCCCGCCGCCGCGTACGACTGCCCGAGGCGGCGCCGGATCTCCATCTCCAGGCGTGTGCGGTGTGGTTCCGAACGCGGCGAGATGCGCGCGTGCAGCGCCAGTGCCTGGCGATGGCGGCGTTCCGCTTCCGGGAGCTCGTCGGCGAGCGTCCCCAGCCGGGTCAGCGTCAACGCCAGCAGCATCGGATCGCCGGACTCCCGCAGCAGCGCCTCGCCGCGCAGCAGCACCGCACGTGCCTCCGCGCGGTCGCCCAGCGCGGCATACCCGTCCGCGAGCGTCACCAGGCGCTGGCTGACCGGGATGGGTCTGCCATTGCGTTCGGACCAGGCGAGTGCCGCCAGCGCGTCGGTACGCGCCGCGTCCGCCAGCCCCTGCGCGAACCGGCTCATCGCCCGAAGCGACAGCGCCAGCGACACCCCCCAGGCGTCACCGGCCCGTTCAAGCACCGGCAGCACCTCGGCCACGGTGGCCGACACCGTGTCGTGCCGTCCCCGGATGTAGTCCTGGACGGCCAGACCGGTCAGCGGGTACGCCGCGAGGGAATCGTCACCGCTGTCGTGGGCGTACTCCAGGGCTCGGTGGAACCAGTCGCCCCCCGGCGTGATCCGGCCCTGCTGGTAGTCCAGCAGCCCGAGCGAGCACGCCACCGCGACCCGCAGTGCGGGGTTCCCGCTGCGTTCGGCCGCGTGCAGCGCGGTCGTCAGTGCCGTACGGCCCTCGTCGTAGCGGTCGTGATGGAGGAAGTGGTCCCGCAGCGCCACTCCCAGCCGCGCCGCCAGCGCGTCCTCGCCGTGCGCCGCCGCGAACCCTGGTACGTCCGCCAGATCGGCCCTGGCCTCCGTCAGCCAGCGCTCAGCGTCCCGGGCGGAGCCGAAGCACCCGGACCCGCAGCTCGGCGCCTCGTCCACTCCTGCCGGTGCCCGGCTGTCATCGCTGGTGAGCCATCCCGCCCGCACATACAGCTCCAGCGCCCGCCGACGGGCCCGCGCCGTCTCGTCGGGCCGGGCGTCGGCCAGCTTCCGGGCATGCACCCGCACCAGGTCGTGCAGGCGGTACCGCCCCGGGCCCGGTTGCAGCACCAGGCTGGCGTCGTACAGCTCCTCCAGCACGGTCTCGGCCTCGTCGACGCCCACACCGAGCATCACCGCGGGCGTCCACACGTCGAACTCCGGCGTGGGCGCATGCCCGAGCATCCGGAACGCCCGCTGCCGGTCCTCGCCCAACTGCTCGTACGACATGAGGAACGCGGCCTCCACACTGCGGTCCCCGGCGCTCAGCTCACCAAGTCGCCGCTCCTCGCGTGCCATCCGCGCCACCAGGTGGGCCGGGGACCACGACGGCCGGTGCTGTAGCCGCGCGCCTGCGATCCGCAGAGCCAGCGGCAGGCCTGCGCACAGCCGCGCCAGGTCGGTGACCGCGTCGGGGTCGGCCGCGGAGCGCGCCTCCCCGATGAGGCGGCGCAGCAGACCGACCGAGTCGGCGGTCGGCAGCGGTTCCAGGGTCACGCAGCGGTCCGCGTCCAGCCCGGTCAGCCGGTGCCGTCCTGCCACCAGCACCCGGCTGCCCGGACCGGCCGGCAGCAACGGCCGCACCTGCGCGGCGCTTTCCACGTCGTCCAGCACGAACAAGAGGCGCAGTCCGCTGGTGGCGCCGCGCCAGGCGGCGATCAGGTCGTCGCGTTCCTCGGGGACGTCCGAGTCGGCCGTGCCCAGGGTGCGTAGCAGCCGCTGGAGCAGCTGTGCCGTGGAGGGGCGGCGGTCACGGCCGCCGTCGTCCGGTGAGTGGTGGGTGCGCAGATCGAGGAACAGGGCCCCGTCCGGGTGCTGGGGACGGAGCGTCCACGCGGCGTGCACCAGCAGCGAGGTCTTGCCGACCCCGGCCGGTCCGTCCACTGTGGCGATGGTGACGGTGTCGCCGGGCCCGGACGCGGTGAGTGCGGCTACCTCGGCGGCCCGTCCGACCAACGTGCCCGCGTTGCCGGGAAGTTCATTGACGGTGCGCGATGGACGGGCCCGCTTCGGCGCCGGCGCGGCCAACGCGACCGGGACGACGGGGCGGCGGCCGGTGACCGCGGTGTCATCGTGCCGGAGCACGGCCGCGTGCAGCTCCCGCAGCGCCGCCGACGGAGTGGTCCCCAACTCCTCCCGGAGCCGACGCCGCAGCCCCTCGTACGCGGCGAGCGCCTCACCCTGCCGGCCCGCGCCGTACAGCGCCCGGATCCGCAGCGCCAGCACCGTCTCGTCCAGCGGATCGGCGGCGGCCTCCGGCTCCGGGGCTGCCAGCTCGGCGAGGACCTCACCGCACCGGTCGAGCCGCAGCAGGCAGTCCAGCCGCCGCTGCCGCAGCGAGCGGCGTTGCAACACCAGCCGTTGCCGCTCCCCGCTCGCGTACGGTCCGGGCAGTCCGGCGAGTGGTTCCCCGCGGAACAGGCGCAGGCCACGTTCGGCGGCGTCCAGTGCTCCAGAGGCGTCACCGGAGTCCAGCAACCGGCTTGTGGCCGCGGCGAGTTCGGAGAGTCGTGCCGTGTCGAGGTCGACCGCGGCCGCGAACCGGTAGCCGCCCGCTCCGCCCCTGATCACCGAACCGCCCTGTCCCGTCCCCGGCATGTCCAGGGTGCGCCGCAGCGCGTACACGTAGCTCGGCAGTACGCGACGTCCGCTCGGCGGCGGTTCGTCGCCCCACACCCCGTCGATCAACTGCTCATGGCTGACCAACCGGCCACCGCGCAGTACCAACGCCACCAGCACCGCCTGCCGTCGGGCCGGGCCGACCGGTGTCTCTCCTCCGCCTCGCCATGCCTGCACGGGGCCGAGTAACGAGATGCGCAGGTGCAGGTCATCCGGCGCCCCAACTGCCATCTGGGCTCCCAGGGTCATCCACGGATCATCAGGATTTCATCGCTATTGCAGCGGCGGGCACCACGGTTGGCAAGTCAGCGCAGGGACACGGGCGTCGCGGTGCCGTGCTGTCCGGGGGACGGCACGGCACCGCACGCTCCGTTCCCGCGAAACGGCGCCGTGTGCGCCCCGACCACCCGTGGAGGCGGCATGACCCCTGAGGTTGCGCTGCTCCTGGGCCGCTGCGGCCTCGTTCTGTACGGCCTGGAGGACGGCGGATGCCGGATCCGCCTGGCAGGAGGCCGGTATGCCGGTCCGGACGTCGGCCGGGTCGGAGGCGGCGCGGGCGCGTGGAGCGCCTGGGCGCGGCGGCACGACGGTCGCCAGGTCCTGATCGCCACCGATCTGCCCAGCCGGAACGCGGCGGTGTGCGCGGTCGCCGATCACGCCGAGTGGGAGGACCTGGCACAGGTCCGGCCCGCCGGGACATCACGTGGGACAAAGCGGAGGTACCCGATGACGAGCATGAAGCGGCGCCACCTCTGGGGCCTGGCCCGAGAGGCCCGCAGGGCTTTGGAAGCAGGGGAGTTGACGCACACGGTTCAGCTCTACCTCAACCGTCCGGTGTACGGGAAACGGGCCGTCAGGCGGGTGGACCGGGGGGTCGACGAAGCGATCCGGGCGGTGGAGAGCTCGGGTTGGAAGTGCTGCGGTGTCGAACCATGGCTTGGCACCGGTGCTCTGCTCAGCTTCGTCAGGGCCGACTGATGGGGACGACCGCACGCCGGCGCGTGCTGCTCTTCGGCGGAATCGGCGCGCTGGTCGTGGCGTTGATCGCCGGGCTGCTGGCCTGGCAGTACGGCCCGGGACCCGGCTCCGGCACGTCGGCAACCAAACGTGACCTGAAGCCGTTCGAGCGGGCCGTCGATGCACTGGCCCAGGCTCCGGGGCTGCGTTACGAGGACACATCGCTGGCAGGTATCACGGAGAGCGAGATCACCGTGACCGCCGGCGGGAGCCAGTTCGGCACCACGGGATCCGGCATCAAGGAGCACGGCCGGGACGTGCTGCGGGTCGGGGGCAGGACCTTCACCCGCTGGCAGGACGACCCGGCTCCGGCTCCTTCGGCCAAGGCCGCGGCCAGGCCCGGCGCGAGGATCCCCAGCGAGTGGACGGTCGGACTCGACGACGGCTCCGGACTGCTGGACGAGGCGCTGGGCCGTATGCCGAGCCCGTCCGCGCTGGCGGCCGTGCTGTCGAAGGCCCTGGACCAGGTCCGGAACGCGCCCTCGGCCGAAGGCTCGCGGCAGCGTCCCCTGAGCGTCGCGGGCACACCCGCGCTCGCGGTCGACACACCGGCCGGCCGGCTGCTGGTGTCCGAGCGGCAGCCGCACCGGGTGCTGCGCCTGGAGCCCTACGACCTGGCGGAGACGGCCGACAGCTTCCGCAACGGGGCGGCGCCGACCGGGATCCCCCGGGTGACCACCGGGCCGCTGGCGTCGGGCGAGTCCGAGGGGATGGATCTGACACCGATCGTCGGTGACGCCGTCGACGCCATGTTCGACGCCCTGCTCCAGTACACGAGGCAGCTGGGGGCCGCGACCGACCACGGCATCAACTTCACCCTGGACGGCTCGGGCCGGATGAACTGCGGTGCGTCGGGTTGCACCGCGAGCCAGCGGTTCACCGGGGAGGTCTCCAGCAGGGCGAAGGGACGTATCACCCGCGGCGAAGTCAGTGCCGTCCTGAGCGCCGACTTCTCCATCGGCGGCCAGCCCGCGGGCCGCTGCACCAGCCCACGCGGCACGTTCCCGGTCCGCGGCAACCGCGTATCCGGCTCGCTGACCTGCTCGAACCCCGGCGCCGGGCCCGTCTACGCCTCGGTCGCCGCCAGGTACAAGGCACAGGCGGAGGCCCAGTCCCGGGCCGGCGGCGGCCAGCCGGTCCGCTACAGCATCCCCCTGCGGGCCAACACGCTGATCGACGCCCGCGCGCTCGCGGCGGTCGAGGTGAGCCGACTCGTCGACGGCGTACGCCGCGAGCGGGACGCCGCGGACTGCGTACGCCCCCACAGCTTCCCGCCCGGCACCCGGGTCCTCCTCGCCGACGGCACCCACCGGGCCATCGAGGAGATCCGCGTCGGCGACCTGGTGACCGCGACCGATCCGAAGCGCGGGCACACCGCCGCACGGCCGGTGCTCAACACCATCACCACCGAGGGCGACAAGGACTTCACCCGGCTCACCGTAACCACCGACCGGGGCGCCGCCACGGTCACGGCGACCGACAACCACCCGTTCTGGCTGCCCGGCGACCAGCGGTGGAAGGACGCGAAGGACCTCCGTCCAGGCGACGGCCTGCGCCGCCCCGACGGCACGACCCTGCCGGTGAGCGGGATCCACGAACAGCACGGCCGCCGGCGCACGCACGACCTCACGGTGGGCGGCTTCCACACGTACTACGTACTGGCAGGGCCGGCTCCTGTCCTGGTCCACAACAGCGGCGGCAAGCGGTGCGGGCCGTCCGTCGACGACGATCACATCGTGAACAACCACACGCCCGAAGGAATGTTCTCGACCGACCGCTCCAAGACGGAATGGCTGCCCCGGACCACCAGGGCGTCACGCGCCGCCGTCATCAACGAAGTGCTGAAGCGGGGGAATATCGTGACGAACACCCAGAACCGCAATGGAGTCGTGAAGGAACTCAGGTACAAGAAGCCGATCGGGCACGCACGGGACCGCAACAGGACTCCGCTCTACACGATGCGTGTCTACTATGACCCCGACCTCAACCACGTACGCAACGCCTTCCCGGTGAAGTGAGTCCCCCGATGGAGATCTCCTTCTCGCCGAGCGACGACTACGCCGCTCATGGTCGCGAACGCAGGCAGGGGGCCGATCTGGCCGCCGTGTCCAGGGCCGATCTGAGGTGGCACTACTTCCTCGGACGCCTCTCGATCTCCCACTCGGGCACCGAGATCGGGCCGCCGTGGGGCTGGGTGCCGCTGTTCGACGCGATGTACTGCGTGCAGCAGGTGGTGGTCTTCGCCCAGGGGGGAGAGGCGCTCGGGCGGATCGACTTCACCGAGAACGACGAGTCCATCGGCTTCGAGCTGGAGCGGAACGGCTCACTCCGGGTGGTTCCGACCTACCGGGAATCCGAACTGCGCTGTTCTGTGGCTGAATTCGTCGCGGCCGGCGCCGAGTTCATTCGCAGGGAACTAGGGCGGGTGATGGCGGAGTACCCCGCACTCGCCGGGAACGAGCATGCGTGTGCGCTGGCGGAGGAGGTGGGTCCGGGGGCTGAGGCATAGGGGCGTCCGCGCAGTCGGGTGTGTGTCGGCTACGCGGTCCTCCATGCCACCGTCCCCGACCCGACAGTGCCGCGGCGTGGTTCGAAAGGCACCGCACAGGTGGGCTCACCATCCGGTGACCAACCCACGCCCGCCCCGGGTGGCTGGGGCGGGCCGCGGTCAGTCGCTGAGGTGGACCGTGAGCCGGGTTTCCGTATCGCTGATGTTGACCGCATCGACGAAGCCCCGGGCCTTGCGGTACCTGCCCGTGCCGCCGTTGATCGCGAAGGTGATCTCTCCGGCGTCGGTCCCGGTGAACGTGATCAGGCTCTGGAGGGTGAGGGTGCCCTTGGAGAGCTTCAGGGTGGCCAGGCACTGCATGTCGTACTCGTCACCGGGAGCCGTCCTGGTCAATGTGCAGACCTCGCCGTACGTGCCGACCTCGTCGTCGTCCCGGAGCAGCGCGCCGCCGTTGATGAACTCGTCCCCCTGGGAGAGCTCGCCGGAGCCGTCGACATCGATGAAGCTGTTCTGCGCCGTCCGTGCCAGCAGGACGAAGACCTCCTCACCCTTGTCCAGCCGGTCCCGCCCGGACGAAGCGTTGTCCCGCCCGTGTCGCTCGCGTCCGGACGGGTCCCCCGTGTCATCGGCGGCCGAGGCGGGCTGAGCGCCCATCAGGAGGGCGACGGCCAGTCCCGCGCCCACGGTCCTGGCGGCTTGCTTGAGGCGAGGCACGATGGGGCTCCCAGGGGCTGGAGGCGGTCGGTTGCCAGGCCAGCTTCCTGTGAGCGGCAGGACGCCGCGACTTCGGGTGGCCATACAGGTGACAGCCCCTCAGGGACCGGCGGACGGGGCCTGCGGGTGCGTCACGGCTCAGTGCCGGCGGACGAGTTCGCGGGCCAGACGTACCAGTGCTCCGACCGAGGGATGGGGTGCGCCGGCCCGCCAGGCCAGCAGGACCGGGACGGTCGGCGCGTCGGTCAGGGGGCGGTAGGTCACTCCGGGGTGCGGATACAGGGACTCCGTCGAGGTCGATGAGACCCCCGCTCCCCGGCCCGCCGCGATGGCGGTCAGCCAGTCGTCGGTGTTGGCGACGGTCACGGCCGACGGCGGGCGGGCGCCGGAGGGCCACAGGTCGGGCGTCGTCGTTCCTGCGACAGGGTTGAGCACGATGGGCTCGGTGGCCAGGTCCGCGAGGGTGAGCGTGGTGCTTTCCGCGAGCGGGCCGTCGGAGGTGATGGCCGCCACGCGCGGCTCGGTGAAGAGCAGTTCGGTGACGAGGCCGGGCGTGTCGACCGGCCCGCGCAGCACCGCCGCGTCCACCTCGCCACGGGCGAGGCCCGCCGTGCGGTCGTCGATGCGCAGCAGCTCCAGCGGGGTGTCCGGGTGCTCCTGCTGCCAGCGGCGCAGCAGGGGGGTGGTGTACGGGCCGAGTGCCGCCCAGGCGTGCCCGAGCCGTAGGGGACGGCGGCCCAGCAGGCTGGTGTCGATGGCGTACTCGAAGGCGATGACGGCCGCCGCGGCCTTGTCGCGGAAGGCGCGGCCTTCGGGGGTGAGGTCGAGGTGGTGGGTGGAGCGGTCGACGAGCCGGACGCCGAGATGGTGTTCCAGGGCGGCCAGTGTGCGTGAGACGGCGGGCTGGGTGAGGTGCAGTGCGGCGGCTGCCCTGGTGAGGTTCCGTTCCTCCGCGATGGCGAGGAAGCAACGCAGATGACGCAGCTCGATGCTCATGCGTGCGGAGCATAACCGCAGACCAGAAGTCATTTCACACGCGACGCGGGAGGTGCGTAGCGTGGAGGAGGGAAACCTGTACGTGGCGCGAAGGGATCGGGGACCGGTGGAAGCGGTGAGTGGAGGCCCGGGTACGGGCACCGGTACGGAACAGGCTGCCGCCGCCACCGTCGCGCTGCCCGAGGCCGCGGGCTCGCTGGCCGGAGCGCCGGGTGGGCGCCGCGGGGCCGGTGGGCTCGGGCCCGTCGCCCTCGTCGTCGCCGGGGCGCTGTCCGTGCAGTTCGGTGCAGCCATCGCCGTGATGCTGATGCCGGTCGCGGGCGCCGTAGGTGTGGTCACCCTGCGGCTCGTGCTCGGCGCCGCCGTCATGCTGCTGGTCTGCCGGCCCCGGCTGCGTGGGTACGGCCGGGCCGACTGGGGGACGGTGCTCGCCTTCGGTACCGCCATGGCGGCCATGAACATGGTCTTCTACCAGGCCGTGGAGCGTATTCCGCTGGGGGTGGCCGTCACCCTGGAAGTGCTGGGACCGCTCGCGCTCTCGGTGCTGGTCTCCCGCAGGCTCATCAACCTCCTGTGGGCCGGGCTGGCCCTCGGCGGTGTCGCCCTGCTCGGCGGCGGAGGGTTCGGCGGGGCCGGTCTGGATCCGGTCGGAGTGGCCTGCGCCCTCGCGGCGGGCGTGATGTGGGCCGCGTACATCGTCTTCAGCGCCCGCACGGGGCGCCGCTTTCCGCAGGCGGACGGGCTGGCCCTCGCCATGGGTGTGGGGGCGGTGCTCAGCCTGCCGCTCGGGATCGCCGTGGCGGGTGAGGCGCTCCTGGTGCCGTCCACGATCGGGCTCGGGCTCGCGGTCGCGCTGATGTCGTCCGTGCTGCCGTACACGCTGGAGCTGCTCGCGCTGCGCAGGCTCCCCGCGCAGACCTTCGCCGTGCTGATGAGCCTGGAACCGGCGGTCGCCGCGACGGCCGGGTTCCTGCTGCTCGACCAGGCCCTGTCCTGGGCAGATGTACTGGCGATCGGGCTGGTCATCGCGGCCAGCATGGGGGCGGTGCGGACGCAGACGCGTCGTGCCCGCGAGGCCGATCGGGGAGAACCCCGCGAAGCGGCTCCGGAAAACCGGGGAAAAAAGTAAAGCAAGCACGCTTGATTGTTTCTGTGCGCACTGCCATGCTCCGGGGCACTGGTCCCATGCCGGAGGCCGAGGGACATGTCCCGAGGGGAGCGCACTGTGTCCGACCCTGCCGTCGTGCTCGACGACCTGCGTACGGAGAGCGAGGAACTCGACCGGATCGTCGCCGACTTGGGTGAGGAACGCTGGGCCGCGGCCACGCCGGCCCCCGGGTGGGACATCGCCCACCAGATCTCCCACCTCGCCTGGACCGACGAGGTCGCGCTGCTCGCCGTCACCGACCCGGGCGCGTTCGCCAAGCATGTCGAGAAGGCCCTCACCGAGCCCGACGCCTTCGTCGACCGCGCGGCCGAGGCCGGAGCGGGGCAGCCGCCCGCCGAGCTGCTCACCCGCTGGCGCGAGGGCCGTGAGCGGCTGGAGCAGGCGCTGCGCGCCGCTCCTCCCGGGTCGCGTTTCCCCTGGTACGGACCGCCTATGAGCGCCACCTCGATGGCCACCGCCCGCCTGATGGAGACCTGGGCGCACGGCCAGGACATCGCCGACGCCCTCGGGGTCGTACGCGAACCGAGCGCCCGGCTGCGGCATATCGCACACATCGGGGTCCGCGCCCGCGACTACGCCTACTTCGTACGCGGAACCGAGCCGCCGCAAGGGGAGTTCCGGGTGGAACTCACCGGGCCCGGTGGTGAGTCGTGGACATACGGGCCGGATGACGCGCCCCAGAAGGTCACCGGCCCGGCCCTGGACTTCTGCCTGCTGGTGACCCAGCGGGCGCACCGCGCCGATCTCGCCGTACGGGCGGAGGGCGCGGACGCCGACGCGTGGCTGGACATCGCGCAGGCCTTCGCGGGGCCAGCCGGTCAGGGCCGCACACCGAAGGGGGCCTGAACGGTGGGGGAGCCCGTACGAGAGCCCGCGGAGCCCGCACGACAGCCCGCACGCGGAGCATCGGGGGAGCCGCTGCGGATCGGCAACGCCTCCGGCTTCTACGGTGACCGCTTCGATGCCGTGCGCGAGATGCTCACCGGAGGCGGACTCGACGTCCTCACCGGCGACTACCTCGCCGAGCTCACCATGCTCATCCTCGGCCGCGACCGGATGAAGGACCCCCGCCTCGGCTACGCGAAGACCTTCCTGCGGCAGCTCGAAGAGGGCCTCGGGCTCGCCCACGAGCGCGGGGTGCGGATCGTCGCCAACGCGGGCGGGCTGAACCCCGCCGGGCTCGCCGACGCGGTACGTGAACTGGCCCGCCGGGTCGGGGTGCCGGTGCGTGTCGCCCATGTCGAGGGCGACGACCTCTCCGCCCGCTTCCCGGACGCGCTCGCCGCCAATGCCTACCTCGGCGGCGGCGGGATCGCCGAGTGCCTGCGCGCCGGGGCGGATGTCGTCGTCACCGGCCGGGTCACCGACGCCGCCCTCGTCACCGGGCCCGCCCAGTGGCACTTCGGCTGGCGGCCCGGCGACCCCGGACAGGACGACGCGCTCGCGGGCGCCGTGATCGCCGGGCATCTGCTCGAGTGCGGGACCCAGACGACGGGGGGCAACTACGCCTTCTTCGCCGGACTTTCCCAGGGGCATGATCTGCGGCGACCCGGATTCCCGGTCGCCGAGCTGTATGCCGACGGCTCGTCCGTGATCACCAAGCACCCCGGCACGGGTGGGGTCGTGGACACCGGCACCGTCACGGCGCAGCTCCTGTACGAGACCGGGGGCGCCCGCTACGCCGGCCCCGACGTCACCGCCCGCCTCGACTCCGTACGGCTCACGCAGGAAGGACCCGACCGGGTCAGGGTCTCCGGGGTGCGGGGCGAGGCACCGCCGCCCACGCTGAAGACCGGTCTGGTCAGGCTGGGCGGCTGGCGCAACGAAGTGGTGTTCGTGCTCACCGGTCTCGATGTCGAGGCCAAGGCGGAGCTGGTGCGGGCACAGGTCGAGGATGCCTTCGACCGGGCCAAGTCCCGCCCCCAGCAGATCCGTTGGGAGCTGGCCCGCACCGACCAGCCGGACGCGGGCACGGAGGAGACGGCCAGCGCGCTGCTGCGGCTCGTGGTCCGGGACCCGGACGCGGCGGCCGTCGGCCGGGTGGTCAGCGGCGCCGCGATCGAGCTGGCGCTCGGCAGCTACCCCGGCTTCCATGTGACGGCTCCGCCCGGCAAGGGCGCGCCGTACGGAGTGTTCGACGCGGCCTACGCGGACGCGGGGTCGGTCGAGCACACCGCCGTACTGCCGGACGGGCAGCGGCTGGCCGTCAGTGCACCGCACCGCACCCAGGAGCTGGCGCCGGTACCGGAGCCGGAGCTGCCCGCGCCGCTGCCACCCGGTCCGGTGCGCCGCGCGCCGCTGGGCCTGGTGGCCGGGGCCCGCAGCGGCGACAAGGGCGGGGACGCCAATGTGGGCGTGTGGGTCGCCACGGATGCCGCGTGGCGCTGGCTCGCCCATGAGCTGACCGTGCCGCGCCTTCATGAACTCCTCCCGGAAACAGCTGACTTGACCATCGAACGACATGTCCTGCCCAACCTGCGGGCGCTGAACTTCGTCGTCCGCGGGCTGCTCGGCGAGGGCGTCGCCTCCCAGGCGCGCTTCGACCCTCAGGCGAAGGGCCTCGGGGAGTGGCTGCGGGCGCGGCATGTCGAGATCCCCGAGTCCCTGCTGTGACCGCACCCGAGAAGACTCCCGCGTCGACCCCCGCACCGGAGGTGACCCCGTGACCGTACTCGCCAGCACACTGGACAGCGCGTCTCCCGAATACGCCGCCCAGCGCGCCGCCATGCTCGCCAAGCTGGACGCACTCGACACCGAGCACGCCAAAGCCCTCGCGGGCGGCGGCGAGAAGTACATCGCCCGGCACCGGGGGCGCGGCAAGCTGCTCGCCCGGGAGCGCATCGAGCTGCTGCTCGACCCGGACACACCGTTCCTCGAGCTGTCACCGCTCGCCGCCTGGGGCAGCGACTATCCCGTCGGCGCCTCCATCGTCACCGGGATCGGCACCATCGAGGGCGTCGAGTGCCTGGTCACGGCGAACGACCCGACCGTGCGCGGCGGGGCAAGCAACCCCTGGACCCTCAAGAAGATCCTGCGTGCACACGAGGTCGCGTTCGCCAACCGGCTGCCCCTCGTCAGCCTGGTCGAGTCCGGTGGCGCGGACCTGCCCAGCCAGAAGGAGATCTTCATCCCGGGCGGCGCGCTGTTCCGCGACCTCACCCGGCTGTCCGCCGCCGGAATCCCCACCATCGCCGTGGTCTTCGGCAACTCGACCGCGGGCGGGGCGTACGTGCCCGGAATGTCCGACCACACGGTCATGATCAAGGAGCAGTCGAAGGTCTTCCTCGGCGGGCCGCCGCTGGTGAAGATGGCCACCGGCGAGGAGAGCGACGACGAGTCGCTCGGCGGCGCCGAGATGCACGCCCGCACCTCCGGGCTCGCCGACCACTACGCCGTCGACGAGCTCGACGCCCTGCGCCACGCCCGTCGGATCGTCGCCCGGCTCAACCACCGCAAGGCGCACCCCGACCCGGCCGTCGCGGAGCCGCCCAAGTACGACGGCGAGGAGCTGCTCGGCATCATCCCCGAGGACCTCAAGACGCCCTTCGACCCGCGCGAGGTGATCGCCCGGCTTGTGGACGCCTCGGACTTCGACGAGTTCAAACCCCTCTACGGGACCAGCCTGGTGACCGGCTGGGCCCGGCTGCACGGCTACCCCGTCGGCATCCTCGCCAACGCGCAGGGTGTGCTGTTCAGCGCCGAGTCGCAGAAGGCCGCGCAGTTCATCCAGCTCGCCAACCAGCGCGACATCCCCCTGCTCTTCCTGCACAACACCACCGGCTACATGGTCGGCAAGGAGTACGAGCAGGGCGGGATCATCAAGCACGGCGCGATGATGATCAACGCCGTGTCGAACTCCAAGGTCCCGCACCTGTCCGTCCTCATGGGCGCGTCGTACGGCGCCGGGCACTACGGCATGTGCGGCAGGGCCTACGATCCGCGCTTCCTCTTCGCCTGGCCCAGCGCCAAGTCCGCGGTCATGGGCCCGCAGCAGCTCGCCGGTGTGCTGTCGATCGTGGCCCGGGCGTCGGCCGCCGCGAAGGGGCAGCCGTACGACGACGAGGCGGACGCCGCCCTGCGGGCGATGGTGGAGCAGCAGATCGAGGCGGAGTCGCTGCCCGCGTTCCTGTCCGGGCGCATCTACGACGACGGTGTCATCGATCCGCGCGACACCCGCACCGTTCTCGGGATCTGCCTGTCCGCCGTCCACACGGCCCCGGTCGAAGGCGCCCGCGGCGGCTTCGGCGTCTTCCGGATGTGAGGCCCTGATGACCGCGATGACCCCCAAGACCCCGATGACCTCGGAATCTCCGATGATCGAAACACTGCTCGTCGCCAACCGCGGCGAGATCGCCTGCCGCGTCTTCCGCACCTGCCGTGAGCTGGGCATCGCCACCGTCGCCGTGTACTCGGACGCGGACGCCGACGCCCTGCACGTACGGGAGGCCGACGCGGCCGTGCGGCTGCCGGGGTCGACCCCCGCGGAGACGTATCTGCGCGGGGACCTGATCGTGAAGGCCGCCCTCGCGGCGGGCGCGGACGCCGTGCACCCCGGCTATGGATTCCTCTCCGAGAACGCCGGCTTCGCCCGTGCCGTCATCGACGCCGGACTGGTGTGGATCGGTCCCCCGCCGCAGGCCATCGAGGCGATGGCGTCCAAGACCCGGGCCAAGCAGCTCATGGGGATCGCCCCCCTGGCCGAGGACGCGATCACCGAAGCCGAACTGCCGGTGCTGGTGAAGGCCGCGGCGGGCGGTGGCGGTCGCGGAATGCGGGTCGTACGCGAACTGGACGACCTCAAGTCCGAGTTGGCGGCAGCTCGGGCGGAGGCGCTCAGCGCCTTCGGCGACGGCGAGGTCTTCGTCGAGCCGTATGTCGAGAACGGCCGCCATGTCGAGGTGCAGATACTCGCCGACGCACACGGCGCCGTCTGGGCACTCGGCACCCGCGACTGCTCCCTCCAGCGCCGCCACCAGAAGGTGATCGAGGAGGCCCCCGCTCCCGGACTCGACGACGAGCTTCGCTCCACCCTGGCCGAGATGGCCGTACGCGCCGCCCGCGCGACGGACTATCGGGGCGCGGGCACGGTGGAGTTCCTGATCGCCGACGGCACGGCGCACTTCCTCGAGATGAACACCCGCCTCCAGGTCGAACACCCCGTCACGGAAGCGGTTTTCGGGATCGACCTGGTCGCCCTGCAGATCCGGGTCGCCGAAGGCGAGCCGCTCCCGGCCGAGCAGCCCACCGCCCACGGCCATGCCGTCGAGGCCCGCCTCTACGCGGAGGACCCGGCCCGGGGCTGGGCCCCGCAGACCGGCACCCTGCACAGATTGGCCCTGCCCGCCGACTCGGGAGTCCGCCTTGACACCGGGTTCACGGACGGCGACGCCATCGGTGTCCACTACGACGCCATGCTCGCCAAGGTCGTCGCCTGGGCCCCGACCCGCGCCGAGGCCGTACGCAAACTGGCCGGGGCACTGGAGCGGGCCCGGGTGCACGGACCGGTCACCAACCGCGAGCTGCTCGTGCGGTCGTTGCGGCACCCCGAGTTCCGCGAGGCGCGGATGGACACCGGCTTCTACGACCGCCGGCTGCCCGGGCTGACCACCACCGGCGACGGCACGCAGACCGCCGCGCTCGCCGCCGCCCTGGCGGACGCGGCGGCGCGTCGCGACGCGGGAAGTGTCACCGGCCGCATCGGTGGCTGGCGCAACCTCCCGTCCCAGCCGCAGACCAAGCGCTATCTGGCGGTGGCTGACGGCACGGAACACGAGGTCAGCTACCGGACCACCCACACCGGCACCGAGGCCGTCGACCTCCCCGGGGTGCGGGTCGCCGACGCGGCACCTGATGCCGTACACCTCGAAGTCGACGGCGTGTGCCGTGTGTTCGAGGTCAGCCGGTACGGAGACCGTATCCATGTGGACACCGCGACAGCGGCGTACACCCTGACGGAAGCACCCCGCTTCCCCGACCCCACCGCCCAGCTCGAGCCCGGCTCGCTGCTGGCACCCATGCCCGGCACCGTGGTCCGTGTCGCCGATGGCCTCGCCACCGGCGCGCGGGTCACCGCAGGGCAGCCGCTCGTCTGGCTGGAGGCGATGAAGATGGAGCACCGGATCTCCGCTCCCGCCACCGGCACGCTCACCGCGCTCCACGCCGTCCCCGGTCTCCAGGTCGAGGTCGGCGCCCTTCTCGCCGTCGTACAGGAGGACGAAACCTCATGAGCAAGAGCCTGAACGTGAGCAGCGTCATCGAGAGCGAAGAACAGGCCGCACTGCGAGCCGCCGTGTCCGCACTCGGGCAGCGCCACGGAGCGGCCTACGACCGCGAGGCCCTGTGGTCCGAGGCCGCCAAGCTGGGCTACCTCGGCGTCAACCTCCCCGCCGAGTACGGCGGCGGCGGCAGCGGCATGGCCGAGTTGTCCATCGTGCTGGAGGAGCTGGGCGCGTCCGGCTGCCCGCTGCTGATGCTGGTGGTCTCTCCCGCCATCTGCGGTACGGTCATCGCCCGCTTCGGCACCGAGGAGCAGAAGCAGGCCTGGCTGCCGGGACTCGCCGACGGCAGCCGCACCATGGCCTTCGGCATCACCGAGCCCGACGCCGGGTCGAACTCCCACCGGATCACCACCACCGCGCGCAGGACCGAGGACGGCTGGGTGCTCTCCGGCCGCAAGGTGTTCGTCTCCGGCGTCGACATCGCCGACGCCACGCTCATCGTCGGCCGTACCGAGGACGCCCGCACCGGCAGGCTCAAGGCCTGCCTCTTCATCGTCCCGAGGGACGCCCCCGGCTTCAGCCGCTCGCAGATCGACATGCAGCTGGAGTCCCACGAGAAGCAGTTCGAGCTCGTACTCGACGATGTCGTCCTGCCCGCGGACGCTCTGGTGGGCGGGGGCCCCTCCCACGCCGAAGGCCACGGAGGAGAGGACGCCGGACTGCTCCAGCTGTTCGCCGGGCTCAACCCCGAGCGGATCATGACCGCCGCCTTCGCCATCGGCATGGGCCGCTACGCGCTCGCGCGGGCGATCTCCTACGCCAAGGAGCGTCAGGTCTGGAAAGCCCCCATCGGCGCCCACCAGGCCATAGCCCACCCCCTGGCCACGGCGCACATCGAGCTGGAGCTCGCCCGGCTGATGATGCAGAAGGCGGCGGCCCTGTACGACGCGGGCGACGACGCGGGCGCGGGTGAGGCGGCGAACATGGCCAAGTACGCGGCGGGCGAGGCCTGTGTGAAGGCCGTCGACCAGGCCGTGCACACCCTCGGCGGCAACGGCCTCACCCGCGAGTACGGCCTGGCGCGGCTGATCACGGCCTCCCGGGTCGCCCGGATCGCACCGGTCAGCCGGGAAATGATCCTCAACTACGTATCCCATCAGTCCCTGGGTCTCCCCAAGTCCTACTGAGAGGCGACATTCTGGCGGCCACGACCTGTCGACTCAACGTGGAGTCGATGCCGAGCGAAGGGGCTGTGATGGTGTTCAGCAGCGAGTACGCGAACGTCCCGGTCGTCTCCCTCCCCATCCACGACGCCGTTCTGGGCCGCGCGGCCGAGTACGGGGACACACCCGCGCTGATCGACGGCGCGGGCGACATGACGATCAGCTACGCACAGCTCGACACGTTCCACCGTCGCATCGCCGCGGCACTCGCCGAGGCCGGTGTGCGCAAGGGCGACGTACTCGCCCTGCACAGCCCCAACACGGTCGCCTATCCGGCGGTCTTCTACGCCGCCACCCGCGCCGGTGCGGCCGTCACCACCGTGCACCCGCTCGCCACGGCGGAGGAGTTCGCCAAACAGCTCCGTGACTCCTCCGCCCGCTGGATCGTCACCGTCTCCCCGCTGATCGAGACCGCCCGCAGAGCCGCCGAACTCGTCGGCGGCATCGAGGAGATCTTCGTCTGCGACGAGGCGGAAGGGCACCGCTCGATCCTCGGGATGCTCGGCTCCACCGCGCCCGAGCCGGACATCGCCATCGACCCCGCCGACGACCTCGCGGCCCTCCCGTACTCGTCGGGCACCACCGGCGTCCCCAAGGGCGTCATGCTCACCCACCGCTCCATCGCCACCAACCTCGCCCAGCTCGAGCCGCTCATCCCGATGAGGCCCGGCCACCGGATACTCGCCGTGCTGCCGTTCTTCCACATCTACGGCCTCACCGCCCTGATGAACGCCCCGCTGAAGCACGGCGCCACCGTCATCGTGCTGCCGCGCTTCGACCTCGACCAGTTCCTCGCGGCGATCGAGAAGCACCGCATCAACGGGCTGTACGTGGCCCCGCCGATCGTGCTCGCGCTCGCCAAGCACCCGGCCGTGGCGCGGTACGACCTGTCCTCCCTGGAGTACATCGTCAGCGCCGCCGCCCCGCTCGACGCCCAGCTCGCCCAGGCCTGCGCGGCCCGGCTCGGTCTTCCGCCGGTGCTCCAGGCCTACGGCATGACCGAGTTGTCGCCCGGCACCCATGTCGTACCCCTGGACGCCCCGGCGCCGCCGCCCGGCACGGTCGGCAAGCTGCTGCCGAACACCGAGATGCGGCTGCTGTCCCTCGACGACCCGGACCGCGACGCCGGGCCCGGTGAGGAAGGCGAGATCGCAATCCGCGGCCCGCAGGTGATGAAGGGCTACCTCGGGCGGCCCGACGCCACCGACGCGATGATCGACCCCGACGGCTGGGTCCACACCGGCGACATCGGGCGGGTCGACGCGGACGGCTGGCTGTTCGTGGTCGACCGGGTGAAGGAACTCATCAAGTACAAGGGCTTCCAGGTCGCCCCGGCCGAGCTGGAAGCCCTGCTCCTCACCCATGAGGGCATCGCCGACGCGGCCGTGATCGGGGTGTACGACGACGACGGCAACGAGATCCCGAAGGCGTACGTCGTACGTCAGCCGAGCGCCGACGACCTCAGCCCCGACGACGTGATGGGATACGTGGCCGAACGCGTCTCCCCGTACAAGAAGGTCCGCCGGGTCGAGTTCACCGGCGAGATACCACGAGCCGCGTCCGGAAAGATCCTCCGGCGCGAACTGCGCACCCGCGAAAGCGACCGCGAAGACCGTGAGAAGGAGAACATCACATGACCCTGGTCGCCAAGGCGTCCGAGCGAGGGACGGCGACGCTGACCCTCGACTCACCGGCCAACCGCAACGCACTCTCGGCCCGGCTGGTCGGTGAGCTCGCCGACGCCCTGGCGGCGTGCGGGAAGGACCCGTCCGTACGGGCCGTGGTCCTGACCCACACCGGTACGACCTTCAGCGCGGGCGCCGACCTGAAGGAGCCGCCGAACCCGTACACCTTCGTCGCCCTGCTGCGGCAGATCATCGAGCTGCCCAAGCCGGTGGTGGCCCGGGTGTCGGGCCGGGTGCGGGCCGGTGGACTCGGCCTGGTCGGCGCCTGCGACATCGCCGTCGCGTCGTCGGCGTCGGACTTCGCCTTCACGGAGGTCCGGATCGGGGTGGCGCCCGCGGTGATCTCGCTGCCGCTGCTGCCGCGCCTGGAGCCGCGTGCCGCCGCCCGCCACTATCTGACCGGCGAGGTCTTCGGCGCCGCCGAAGCCGCCCGGATGGGGCTGCTGACCGCTGTGGACGAGGAAGACGACACGGCCGTCACGGCACTCGCCCCCATACTGGACGGCTTCCGGAAGGCCTCGCCGGTGGCCCTGGAGGCGACGAAACAGCTGCTCACGGCTAGGGTGCGGGGGACCTTCGACCGAGACGCGGAGGACCTGGTCCAGCGTTCGGCGTCGCTCTTCGCCTCGGCGGAGGCGCGCGAGGGGATGACGGCCTTTCTCGAACGACGGGACCCCGCATGGGTGTTGTGACCTCCCCCAAGCAGGACCGCAGCCGGGTCACCCGGCAGCGGCTTCTGGAGGCCGCGGTGGCCTGCCTTGCCGAACGCGGCTGGGCAGGCTCGACCGTCTCGGTGGTGGCCGAGCGGGCCGGGGTCTCGCGGGGCGCGGCGCAACACCACTTCCCGACCCGGGAGGACCTCTTCACCGCGGCCGTCGAATACGTCGCCGAACAGCGCTCCAGCGCTCTGCGCGCCCTGCCCGTCACGGACCGCCCGGCCGTCGTCGCGGCCCTGGTCGACCTCTATACGGGCCCCCTGTTCCGCGCCGCCCTCCATCTGTGGGTCGCCGCCTCCAGTGAGGACCAGCTCCGCGACCGTGTCACGGAACTGGAGGCCCGCGTCGGCCGCGAGACCCACCGCATCGCGGTGGAGCTGCTCGGCGCGGACGAGTCGGTCCCGGGTGTGCGGGAGACGGTCCAGGGCCTGCTGGACATGGCGCGTGGCCTGGGACTCGCGAATCTGCTGACGGATGACCGGGCGCGGCGCAAGCGGGTGGTGGGGCAGTGGGCGGCGCTGCTGGAAGAGGTTCTGGTCTGAGCCTGGGGCGGGTGGGCCTGCCGGCGACAGGGCGCAGCACGCAGCTCGTAGGACGCCGGCCGGGGCCCGCCAGGGGGTGTGACCCGGGTCACCGCCGTGCGCCCCGGGCACGGCGTATCCTTGCCGCATGCTTCCGCTCGTACGACGCCGCCACGTGGACTTCCTCCGCGTCACGAGCATGGGCTGTCGGGCTTACCTCTGACCCAGCCTGATCCAAGCCCCTCTCCACCCTCTCCGGCCCTCCGGCCCCGCCACATCCTGGCGCCGCCGGTCGTACGAGTCACCCGACATCACGGGACCGTGGCCGGAACACACCACAGCGGACGCACCCATGTCTCTCTCCCTGATCCACTCGCAGAGCTCCCAGGACTACGCGCAGCTCCCGGTCATCGACCTGTCAGCGGCCGACCGCGGCCCCGAAGCCCGCGCCGGGCTGCACGCCAAGCTGCACCGTGCGGCCCATGACGTCGGCTTCTTCCAGCTCGTCGGGCACGGGGTGACCCAGGCCGAGACCGATGCGCTGACGGACGCCATGCAAGCCTTCTTCGCGCTGCCCGAGGCGGACCGGCTCGCCATCGACAACGTCAATTCGCCGCACTTCCGCGGCTACACCCGCATCGGCGACGAGCGCACCGGCGGCAGCCGCGACTGGCGGGACCAGATGGACATCGGCGCGGAGCGGCCCGCGCACGTACCGGCGCCCGGCGAGCCCGCGTACTGGTGGCTCGAGGGACCCAACCAGTGGCCCGACGCGCTGCCCGGGCTGCGGACCGCAGCGCTCGGGTGGATCGACCGGCTCAGCGGTGTCGCGCACAAGCTGCTGCACGAGCTGCTCGCCTCGATCAGTGCCCCGCCGGACTTCTACGACGACATCTTCGGCGACCAGGCCCATCTGCACCTCAAGCTGGTGCGCTACCCGGGCAGCTCGGGCGACGGGGCCGATCAGGGCGTGGGCGCCCACAAGGACTACGGCTTCCTCACCCTGCTGCACCAGGACCGGGTCGGTGGCCTCCAGGTGCAGCGGGAGGACGGTGCCTTCCATGACGTACCGCCGATGCCCGGCGCGTTCGTCGTGAACCTCGGCGAGCTGCTGGAAGTCGCCACCAACGGCTATCTGATCGCCACCAACCACCGGGTGGTCAGCCCGCCCGGCGCCGTCGAGCGCTACTCGGTGCCGTTCTTCTACAACCCGCGGCTCGACGCCCGTATCGCCCCGCTGCCGTTCCCGTACGCGTCGGGCGCGCCGGGTGTCACGGCGGACCCGGCCAATCCGCTGTTCGCGGAGTACGGGCGCAACGAGCTCAAGGGCAAGCTGCGGGCGCACCCGCTGGTCGCCGCCCGCCACCACGCGGAGCTGGTGGAGCGGGCGGCGTAGAACCCGTCGGGGTGTCAGCGCCGGGTTCAGCCGGCGATGTCGGCGTAGCCCTCGATGTCGCGGGGGTCGCGGGAGCCGGGGCCGATGTACCGGGCGGAGGGCCGCACCAGCCGCCCGGTGCGCTTCTGCTCCAGGATGTGCGCCGACCAGCCCGCCGTACGCGCGCAGGTGAACATCGACGTGAACATGTGCGCCGGGACCTCGGCGAAGTCGAGCATGATCGCGGCCCAGAACTCCACGTTCGTCGCCAGGATCCGGTCCGGACGGCGGTTGTGCAGCTCCTCCAGGGCCGCCCTCTCCAGCGCCTCGGCGATCTCGAAGCGCGGCGCGCCGAGCTCCTTGGCCGTACGGCGCAGCACCCGGGCACGCGGGTCCTCCGCGCGGTACACACGGTGACCGAAGCCCATCAGCCGCTCGCCCTTGTCGAGGGCCTTCTTCACGTACGCCACGGCGTCACCGGTGCGCTCGATCTCCTCGATCATGCCGAGCACACGGGACGGCGCACCGCCGTGCAGCGGTCCCGACATGGCGCCGACGGCACCCGAGAGGGCGGCGGCCACGTCCGCGCCGGTGGAGGCGATGACCCGGGCGGTGAACGTGGAGGCGTTCATGCCGTGCTCGGCGGCGGACGTCCAGTACGCGTCCACGGCCTTGACGTGCTTGGGGTCCGGCTCGCCGCGCCAGCGGATCATGAAGCGCTCGACCACGGACTCGGCCTTGTCGATCTCGCGCTGCGGCACCATCGGCAGCCCCTGGCCGCGTGCACTCTGTGCCACGTACGACAGGGCCATCACGGCGGCACGCGCCAGGTCGTCGCGGGCCTCCTCCACGTCGATGTCGAGCAGGGGCCGCAGGCCCCACACCGGTGCCAGCATGGCCATCGCCGACTGGACGTCCACACGGATGTCACCGGAGTGGACCGGGATGGGGAACGGTTCGGCGGCCGGGAGGCCGGGGTTGAACGCCCCGTCGACCAGCAGGCCCCAGACGTTTCCGAACGAGACGTGGCCGACGAGGTCCTCGATGTCCACACCTCGGTAGCGGAGCGCGCTGCCTTCCTTGTCGGGTTCGGCGATCTCCGTCTCGAACGCGACGACTCCTTCGAGTCCGGGTACGAAGTCGGACATCAGGCGGCTCCTCATGAGGTTGTGCGAGACAGGATTCGGCCCGGGAGGGTCACCCGGGTGATGCCCCGCGCGGTGGGTGGTCACCCGCACCGCGTCGTAGGGAGGCCTCAGCGGCCCAGCATCCGATTTTGATCGATCACCCTGGCGCGGGGAAGCGTGACATCCGGCACACCGCGCCGATTTGGATCCTAGGATTAGCGGCACTCGGTGCCGGGCAAACTGCGCCGCTGCGGCAGGATGACTTCCGTGACCGACGCTCTGGACCCCGCAGCCATGCGTGAGTACTACCGCTCGACGCCCCTCGAAGAGGCGGACCTGCCCGCGGAACCGATGGAACAGTTCGTCCGCTGGTTCAAGGACGCCGCGGCCGGCCATCTGCACGAGCCGAACGCCATGATCGTGTCGACGGCCACCCCAGACGGCCGTCCCTCGTCCCGCACGGTGCTGCTCAAGCACTTCGACGACCGCGGTTTTGTCTTCTATACGAACTACGGTTCCCACAAGGGCCGCGACCTCGACGCCAACCCGCGGGTCTCGCTGCTCTTCCCCTGGCATCCGCTCACCCGCCAGGTCATCGTCAGCGGCACCGCGGCCCGGGTCGGCCGCGACGAGACGGCCGCGTACTTCCGCACCCGGCCGCACGGCTCCCAGCTCGGAGCCTGGGCCAGCCCCCAGTCCTCAGTGATCCCCTCCCGCGCCGATCTGCTGGGGCGCTACGAGGAGCTGGCGGCGCGCTATCCGGAGGGAGAGCAGGTGCCGGTACCGACGGACTGGGGCGGCTACCGGGTCACCCCGGAGACGGTGGAGTTCTGGCAGGGGCACGAGAACCGGCTGCACGACCGGCTGCGGTACGTGCGCGAGGCGGGGTCGCCCTCGGGCGAAGACCCGCTCAGGGGTCCGCGCTGGCGGGTGGAACGCCTGGCGCCCTGACCCCGGCCCGCTCCTGACCGCGGGATGGTGAGACGGCGGCAAACGCAGAAACCCGCGGGCTCTGGTCTCCTCCGTGGAGGAGGCCGGCCGGACATACCGGCGAGCCCGCGGGTCGGTGACTGCTTGGATTCCGGCAGGACTACCCGCCGCGGTGCACTGAGTGCGACAACGGGCTGTCAGCCCGCAGCCACCTCGCTTGTCCGGTAAGAAATCACTTCCGAACCACCTCCTTTCCAACGTGTGACCCACATTAGGAACCTCCGGAGCCACGCTCAACCCATTTTTGAGACCGGCTGCACGGCACATCGATTTCCCCGAAATTCATGTGTCGTGTGTCACGTTCCAGTTGAATGGCCGGGGTGCCGCCCACGGAGCGGCAACGGACCGCGGACACGCGCGGACACGTCCGGCAGGGGGCCAGGATGAGTGCTTCCAGGAGCGAGATCACCAGCGCGTTGGGACCTGACGGGCCAGGGCGGGACGGCCCGGGCGCCCGCGGACCCGAACGGGACGGACCCGGACCTGGCTCGGATCTGCTCGCCGCGCTGCTGGACGGCATGGACGCGGCGCTGTGCGCGTTCGACGCGGAAGGCGTGCTCACCCACTGGAACCGTGAGGCCGAACGGATCCTCGGGTGGTCGCCTGCGGAGGCCGTGGGACGTCCCGGATTCGCGGGCTGGGCGGTCCGTAGCGCCGATGCCGACGAGGTGCAGGGGCGGCTGATGGCCTCGATGCACGCGCCCGGGCGTCAGGTGCACGAGTTCGCGCTGCTGCGCAAGGACGGCGGGCGGGTGCTGGTACGCACCCAGTCCGCGGGGGTACGCGGGGCGGACGGCGGGCCGGCCGGGGTGTACTGCGCGTTCAGCGAGGTCCACGCGCAGATCGACTTGGAGCGCTCGATCGCGCTCAGCGAGGCCCTGTTCGACGACGCCTCGTGGGGGGTCGTCCTGGTGGACGTGGATCTGCGGCCGACGGTCGTCAACCGGCGCGCGGCACGGATGCTCGACACCGGTGGGCGGACCGCGTCGCTCGGCCGGCCGCTCGGCGAGCTCATCGTCCAGGGCGTGGAGGAACTCGAAGGCGCCCTGCACCATGTGCTCGCCGAGGGTGCCCCCGGCGCCCCGGCCGAACTGTGGGTGACCCTGCGCTCGGGCGAGCAGCGCAGGCGGTGCTGGCGCAGCGGCTTCCTGCGGCTGGCTTCGCCGCTCGCCGAGGAACCCGTGCCCCTGGGTGCCGCCTGGCTCTTCCAGGACGTGACGGAGGACAAGCTCAGGGAACAGGAGGCGGACCGGCTGCGATTCCGCTACAGCCAGCTGCACCGTGCGGCGCGTGCGGTCGCCGAGTGCGAGGACCCGATGGAGGCGGCGACGGCCCAGGTGGACTTCGCCCTGGCGGGCTTCGCGGACCATGCGCTGTTCGATGTCGCGGCTGGCGAGCGGCTGGTACGCGCCGCCGCGACCCCGTCCGGCGCACCGGGACCGGTCGCGCGGGTGGCGGGGGCGGGCATCCCGGTGCGCTACACCCCCGGACACCCGGCCCTCCAGGCACTGGACCGCGTCGGCACGGTTCTGGTGAGCGCCAGTGCCAACGCCCGCGCGGAGACCTGGGCAGCGGAACGCCAGTGGCCCCGCGACGCGGTGCACGCCCTGTGCACGGTGCTCCGCAGCCGTGGCCGCACCCTCGGCGTGCTCACCTTCGTCCGCGCCGTGAACCGTCCTGCGTTCGAACGCCCGGACGCGGTGTACGCGGAGAACGTCGCGATGCGCGTGGCGGCGGCGCTGGACCTCGCGGGGGTGAGCGGCGAGCGGGGCTGACGGCAGCCCCGGTTGCCCGGCCCGTCACGGCCCGCTACGAGGTCAGGGAGGTCAGAGGCGCACAGGGCGCGGCACGCCGGAGACCCCTACGACCCGAAGAAGGCACGGTCCGCTACGACCGGTAGAAGACACGGGCCGCGTGATCCGACATCACGCGCTCGTTCCACTCGTGGCCCCCGTCCACGTTCCCCGACCGCAACAGCGGCGGTTCCAGGCCCCGCGAGGCGAGCTCCACCGCCGCCGAGGCCATCGTCGCCTGCATCAGCGCGCTGGTGACGACCGTCGACGCGGGGGCGAAGGGCGCCCCGATGCCGTCCGCCGTCAGTTCCGCGTCGCCGATCGCGATCTTGGAGTCGAGGACGATGTCGCAGTGGTCCCTGAGGTACGTACCCGAGGCGTGCCGTGAGCCTGTCCCGCTCGCGTACGCCACCGAGGTCACGCCGATCACGGTGAGCCCGAGAGCCCGGGCCTTCATCGCCATCTCGACCGGGAGGGCGTTGCGGCCCGAGAGGGAGACGATGATCAGCAGGTCGCCCGCGCGCGCCGGGCTGGATTCGATGACGGCGCTCGCGAGCCCCTCCACCCGTTCCAGCGCGGAGCCGAGGGTCGCGGGCATGACGTCGACGCCGACGGTGCCGGGCACCGTCAGCAGGTTCATCAGGGCGAAGCCGCCCGCACGGTAGACCACGTCCTGTGCGGCGAGCGAGGAGTGGCCCGCGCCGAAGGCGAAGAGCCGGCCGCCTGCCGCGACGGTGTCCGCGACGGCGGCACCCGCGGCCGCCACCGTGGCCGCCTCCTCCTCACGGACCCGCTCCAGCAGGCCGATCGCGGCGTCGAGGAACTGCCCCGCGGGGGTGGTCTCGCCCATGACGGTGGCCCCAATCTCGTTGTGTGCCCGTGGTCTTCCCGTCGTCTCGCGGATCACGGTGAGGTCTGGACCATTGCTCTGTCAATACGGGCTTCGCCCGGGTGGGCCCGGTTGTCAGCGGCATGCGTCAGAATTGAGTCAGGGCCATCGCACGATTTTTTTTGCCACAGCATCGAGGGGCATGTATGTCCGGACTGATCGACACCACGGAGATGTACCTCCGCACCATCCTCGAGCTTGAAGAGGAAGGCGTGGTCCCCATGCGCGCCCGGATCGCCGAGCGCCTGGACCAGAGCGGCCCGACGGTCAGCCAGACCGTTGCCCGGATGGAGCGCGACGGTCTGGTGACGGTCGCGGGGGACAGGCACCTCGAGCTGACCGACGAGGGCCGTCGGCTCGCCACCCGTGTGATGCGCAAGCACCGGCTGGCCGAGTGCCTGCTGGTCGATGTGATCGGCCTGGAGTGGGAGCAGGTGCACGCCGAGGCGTGCCGCTGGGAGCACGTGATGAGCGAGGCCGTCGAGCGGCGGGTGCTGGAGCTGCTGCGCCACCCGACGGAGTCCCCGTACGGCAACCCGATCCCGGGTCTCGAGGAGCTGGGCGAGAAGACGGAGGCCGATCCGTTCCTGGACGACTCCATGGTCAGCCTTGCCGAGCTCGACGCGGGCACGGAGGGCAAGACGGTCGTGGTCCGCAGGATCGGTGAGCCGATCCAGACCGACGCCCAGCTGATGTACACGCTGCGCCGGGCGGGTGTGCAGCCCGGTTCGGTGGTGAGCGTGACGGAGTCCGCGGGCGGAGTGCTGGTGGGCAGCGGCGGTGAGGCGGCGGAGCTGGAGGCGGAGGTCGCCTCGCATGTGTTCGTGGCGAAGCGCTGAGGTCTTCCGGGCCCTCTGTCACCGACCTCCTGTACTGACCTCCTGAGTCAGCCTCTTGCGGGCGTTTTCCGGCCGGAACGGCAGCGCCCGGGCGCTGCGCGTGCCACGCTGTGGCTGAGGCATATGACTGGGGGTGGGCAGATGTCGTACGTCCGCGAACCGCGCCGGTACCCGTCGTGCACGCACACCGTCCCGCACGTGTGCGGCATGTCGCACACAAGGGGCCCCGGCGCCGAAGGGCGCCGGGGCCTGTCCTCCCCGGTGCTGACCCGGAGCCCCGAGCTCCCAGGGTCAATCCCCTCGGACCGTCTTCCCCGAGCGGCCCGCCTCCCGCTGAAGATCTCCCCGCCTCGAAGGGCGTCAATCCTTGAGCGCGGTCACTCGAACGAGGGGTCTTGGGTGCGGCCGCGTTTTCGAATAGAAGTTCGATAGTCTCTCGCATCATTCGAAGACCCGTGGGGGATCCAAGGGGGTGCCAACCATGGTGCGGCGCGTCGACGTGACCGGAGCGGGCGGACTGCGCCTCGCTGCGTGGGAGTTCGCCGATCCACCCAAGGATCGCGGTGAAACGGACCGCGTGCCGGGTGCGTTACTGCTGCACGGGCTGATGGGCCGCGCCGCGCACTGGGCGTCCACGGCCCGCTGGCTCGCCGGACGCCATCGCGCCGTGGCGCTCGACCAGCGCGGGCACGGCCGCAGTGAGAAGCCCGCGGACGATCTGTTCGTACGCGAGGCGTACGTACACGACGCCGCTGCCGCCGTCGAGCAGTTGGGCCTCGCCCCGGTGACGCTCATCGGGCATTCCATGGGCGCGCTCACGGCCTGGCAGCTGGCCGCCGAGCGGCCGGACCTGGTGCAGGCGCTGGTCATCTGCGACATGCGGGCCTCCGCGTTGGGCGCGGCCTCCCAGCGAGAGTGGGAGGACTGGTTCCGCACCTGGCCTCTTCCGTTCGCGACGCTCGCCGATGTGCGCCGGTGGTTCGGTGCGGACGACCCCTGGGTGGAGCGGCCCAGCCCTGGCCGCGGTGAGTTCTTCGCCGAGGTGATGGCCGAGGGCCCGGACGGCTGGCGTCCGGTGTTCTCCCGTCGCCAGATGCTCGTCTCCCGTGAGACCTGGGTCCATGACGCGCACTGGGACTCCCTGGCGCAGGTGCAGTGCCCGACCCTGGTGGTGCGTGGTCTCGACGGAGAGCTGGGGCGGGCGGAGGCGCAGGAGATGGTGCGGGTGCTCCCGCGCGGACAGTACGCGGAGGTGGCGGACGCCGGTCATCTCGTGCACTACGACCAGCCGGCCGCCTGGCGCGCCGCGATCGAGCCGTTCCTGGACGGTGTGCTGGCGGCCCGGTCCTGAGCGGGCCGGCCGTGACCGTGAGCCCGCCGGGGCGGAGCCGGGTCGTCGAGTGACCCGGCTTCCCCCGGCGTAGCAGGCCCTGGTCGGCGCCTCGTCGGGCCGATCAGGCCGGTCAGAACGAGAAGACCGCGCTGTCGGCCAGACGCGCGCGCATCTCGCAGGAGTTGCCGTACGTGGTCGACCAGCTGACCTGCTTGCCCTTCCAGACTCCGGCCGCGGTGACCGTGACCGGGTCCCACTGGCGGGTGCAGGGAGTGGTGGGAGTGCTGCCGATCAGACCGAACTCGCCGTCGACCGCATTCAGTTCCGCACAGGCGGCGGAGGGGGCCGGGTGGCTGCCAGTCGGGGTCGGCGCGCAGCTGAGGGTCACCGCGCGCTCGACGGTGACGGTCGCGGCATCGTCGCCGTGGCCGACCGCGAGCACCAGAGCCGAAGGCGCGTAGAGCGACGTCGGCGAGGTGGGCGCCGCGTTGGCGGCGCCTGCGGCCAGCAGGAGGGCGGCGATGGAGACCGTGGCGCCGATTGTGGTGGCGGTGTAACGCATTGGTGAATTCCCTTTCGCTTGAGCGGTGATTGCGGTCGGGAGTCTTGCTGATGCGCACAGTGATCGCACATCGATGACCCGTTTCCGGCCGCATACGATCCGATTACTCAACCGAATGGTCGTTCGGGCAGCTCGGAAGGGGTGCGCGGGGAGGGTGAACGGCCGTCCGGTATCTGGACTTATTCAGGTGGTCCAATCGAAAACAACCGTATGACCTGCTACTTGGTGAAGATGGTTCTCGAACGAGACTAACCCTCCCTGGGCCCGTTCGACCGGAAACCGTCGGCCGCAGGCTCGTTCGACACGTGCCAAGGCGACCCCCGCGGGATCCGGTGATGCCCGGGTGTTCGCGGCTGCGGAGTCACGGGCTCGTACACGCACACGGGCGGACCCGCGTGAACGCGGGTCCGCCCGTGGGTAGATGACGGGTGAAGTCTTCACAGAACGCCACTCGCACGGCAGTTCACCCCATGGCGACTCAACCCTTGCTGACCGCCGCCAGGATCTCGGGCAGCCGCTCTGCCGTCCGCGGTCCGGCCAGCCGCAGGCCGCCCCACGTCATCACCGCGCCGTATACGAGACCCAGCGGTAGCAGGAGCCACAGCGCGGACTCGGCGTCGGCCACGTTCAGCCAGATCGTGAGGGCGATCACCGGTGCGCACAGCAGCGCGGAGCCGAACATTCCGCCGACGATGGAGATCCAGGCGAGCCCGCCCTGTCCCGCGGCGACGTTCTTGTGCCCCTCCTGCGGAATCGAGTACGGGAATCGCGCGGAGGCCACCGCACCCGTCCCGATCATCGTGCCCAGCAGCGCCAGCGCGAGCCCCAGCGCCTCCGGCAGCGCCTGCCAGTTGTCCAGCACCGCTGCCGTCATGACCGTGACCAGGACGGTGTACGGGAGCGTGATCAGGAGCGATGCCAGCGCCCGGGCGCGCAGTTCGAGGTACGCGTCCCGAGGCGTCGAGATGGTCTGCGCGACCATCCAGAACGCGGAGTAGTCCTGCCCGAACTGGTTGTACATCTGCACGCCCAGCATGCCCGAGGCGAAACAGGCGAAGTAGATCGAACCCGTGCCCTGGAGGGCGTTGAACAGCGGCACGATCAGGCCGATGGCCAGCGACGTCACCCACGCCGCCTTGGTCTTGGGATCACGCCGGATGTAGCGCAGGGAGCGCTGCATCGCGGCGCCCGTACGGCCGACCGGCAGCAGCCGTTGCCACCCCGTGGCGGACGAAGAGCCCGGACGGCGGCTCGGCTCCGACGCCGCGGCGAGGGTGGAGCCGTCGGGGGCGGTCATCAGCCGGGTGAGGCTGTGCTGCCAGGCGTGGAGGAGCGCGAAGAGCGCGGCGGCGGTCAGTGCGAGCTGCCCGAACGCCGTGCCGTACGCCCCGGTGCTCGCCGAGTCGACCGCGCCGATCGCGGACGCGGGCGGAACCCAGCGCACCACGTCGGCGACCGGATCGAGCGCCGCGAGCCCGCCCGACGCGCCGAGCCGCTGGGCACCGAAGTTGACGACCTGGATGCCGACCGCGATCACCAGCCCGCTCAGCACCGCGAGGTCCCGGCCCTTGCGGGAGGTGAGCAGCCGGGTGTTCGCCGCAGCGACGGCCCGCGCCAGGGCCACGCACACCAGCAGCGTCAGCGGTACGGCGACCACCGCCACCAGTACCGCCACCGCACCGTGAGCCAGCGCCAGCGCGCCGCCCAGCACCAGGCACAGCGTGAACAGAGGCCCGATCCCCACCAGGGAGGCGACCAGCAGCGCCCGCACCAGCGGAGCCGGGCGCAGCGGCAGCATCACCAGCCGGGTCGGGTCCAGCGTCTCGTCGCCGCTCGGGAAGAACAGCGGCATGAACGTCCAGCCCAGCGCGAGCACGCCGATCAGCAGCACCACCAGCGAGCCCGCGTGCGCGTGGCCGCGCAGCAGGACCAGCCCGACGAGCTGGCCGGCGGCGAACAGCAGCGTCAGCACGGCCGACGAGATGAAGGCCGCCCTGCGGCCCGACGACTGCCGCAGCCCATTGGCGAGCAGCGTCAGTTTCAGCCGTACGAAGATCGAGGTCAGCGAGCCTGACGCGGGAGCCGCCGCACCGGTCGGGGCCGGGGTCGGGGCATCGAACACCGCAGCCGTCATCGCTTCTCGCCGCCGCCCAGCCAGTCCAGCGTCTGCCCGGAGTCGCGACCGTTCGCGCCCACCAGTTCGAGGAAAGCGCTCTGGAGCGACGGCGCCGAGCCCCGTACCTCCTCCAACGTGCCCTGGGCCCGGATGCGGCCGGCCGCCATCACCGCGACCCAGTCGCAGAGCGACTCCACGAGCTCCATCACATGGCTGGAGAAGATCACGGTCGCCCCGGACGCCGTGTACCGCTCCAGCACACCGCGGATCGTCTGCGCCGACACCGGGTCCACGCCCTCGAAGGGCTCGTCCAGGAACAGCACCTGCGGGTTGTGCAGCAGGGCCGCGGCCAGACCGATCTTCTTGCGCATACCGGTCGAGTAGTCGACCACCAGCTTGTGCTGCGAGTCCGACAGGTCGAGTACGTCGAGGAGCTGCCCCGCGCGCTTGTCCACCTCGTCGCCCGGCAGTCCGCGCAACCGCCCGGTGTAGGCGAGCAGCTCGCGTCCCGACAGCCGCTCGAAGAGCCGCAGCCCCTCGGGGAGCACCCCGATCCTGGCCTTGACCTCGACCGGATCGCGCCAGACGTCATGGCCCGCGACCTCGATACGCCCCTGATCGGGGCGGAGCAGCCCGGTCACCATCGACAGCGTCGTGGTCTTGCCCGCGCCGTTCGGCCCGACCAGGCCGATGAACCTGCCGGCGGGCAGGACCAGATCGATCCCCGCGACCGCGGTCTGCTCGCCGAACCGCTTCCACAGTCCCTCGACCCGCACCGCGGGCGGCGGCGCCGTGTCCGGCGCACCCCCGGTCGCCGATGCGGTGTGTGCTGACGCCTGGTCCGGCATCGCATCCCCCTTCGTAGTCCCCGTGTCACTGCAAGGACCACCTTAAGAGTGCGCTATGAGCGGCGCGTCCTCCCCGCCGCGGCCTCCCGCCCGCAGGCGTACACGAGCGGACTGAGCAGGTCATCGGCATCCGGCAGCCAGCGGTTGGCGACCGTCGGGCGGCGCACCCACTGCACCGCGCCCCGGCCACCGATCCTGGTCGGCGGGGCGGCGATGTAGTGGCCCTCGCCGTGCGCCACCAGATCGATGGCGTCCGGTGCCCAGCCCAGCGTCCGTACCCGCTCGGGGACCCTGGCCGCCGTACCGGGCAGCACGAAGAACACCATCCGCCGGTCAGGGGTGCAGGTCACCGGGCCGAGCGTGAGATCCATCCGCTCCATCCGGGCCAGCGCGAGGAAACCGGCCGACTCCGGGACGTCCAGGGCGTCGAAGGTCCGCCCGGTGGGAAGCAGGATCGATGCCCTGGGCTGCCGCCCCCATGCCAGGCGCACGGATGCGGCGCTGCCGGTCGCCTGGTCCACCCAGTCGGGCCGGGCCGCGTGCGCCCCCGGCGCGACGCACAAGGCCGCTCCGCAGGAGCAGCGCTCCACGCCGCCGACGACCTGGAGCCAGGTGCCGGGGAACACGTCCCAGTGCCGCTCGTCCGCGTACCGCACGGCGCTGTCCAGCAGCTGCTCACCACGCTGCTGGGGGATCAGCCCGGCCCCCGGCGTGCGGACCGGGCCACCGGGGGATCGGCCGGCCGGCTCTTCGATGATCTCGTCGGTCTCTTCGGTCTTGTTCACGATCCGCTCAACTCCCGCTGCCAGTACGGGTTACGGGCGCGCGCAGCCGGGAGCACGGCGCATCGATCCTGCGATTGGGGCGCACGGAAGCATGGACGGGGGCGCGCGTGCGGGCGAGGCCCGGTGGAGGGGTAGCCCCTTGTGCTGTAGCGGCATTCACCCGTAATCGTCCGAGCTCATCGGCATTCTCCGGATTGGCACCGGGAAGCGATCAATGGGAGATCGCTCACTGGGCGGTCCGGTACGTCCGGTACAGGGGGTTGTTGTCATGGCAGCGAGGCCACTTGTCGCCCGCCAGCCCAACGAACGGCTGCAAGCGCTCATCCAGGAGGCCGGGTGCTCCAACGCCGGACTCGCCCGCAGGGTCAACATGGTGGGGACGGAGCGCGGACTGGATCTGCGGTACGACAAGACATCCGTGGCGCGCTGGCTGCGCGGGCAGCAGCCGCGCGGCCGGGCACCCGGGATCATCGCGGAGGCGCTGGGGCGCAAGCTGGGCCGCACGGTCACGATCGACGAGATCGGCATGGCCAACGGCAAGAACCTCGCGTCGGGTGTGGGGCTCCAGTTCGCCCCGACCGTGCTCGGCGCCATCGAGCAGGTCTGTGAGCTGTGGCGCAGCGACGTGGGCCGCCGGGACTTCCTGTCCGGCTCCACGGTCGCCGCATCGGCGCTCGTGGAGCCCAGCCGCGACTGGCTGATCACGGGCGCGGACACCCTGGTGGAGCGGACGGCGGGTTCCCGGGTGGGCACCTCGGACGTCGAGGCCGTGGAGGCCATGACGGAGGCACTCAAGACGCTGGACCACCGCTTCGGGGCCGGGCATGTGCGCCCCGTCCTGGTCCACTACCTCAACAGCGTGGTGTCCGGGCTGCTTTCGGGCTCGTACCGCGAGCCGGTCGGCCGGAGGCTGTTCGCGGCCGCGGCCCGGCTCACCGAACTGGCCGGGTACATGGCCGTGGACACCGGCCAGCCCGGGCTCGCCCAGCGCTACTACATCCAGGCACTGCGGCTGGCCCAGGCGGCCGGAGACCGGGCCTACGGCGGGTATGTGCTGGCTGCTTCGATGAGCCATCTCGCGGCCCAGCTCGGGAACCCGCGGGAGATCGCCCAGCTGGCCAGGGCCGCTCAGGAAGGCTCGCGAGGACAGGTGACACCACGGGCCGAGGCCATGTTCTACGCGGCCGAGGCGCGCGGACACGCACTACTCGGCGACGCCCGCGCCTGCGACGAGGTCGCGGGCAAGGCGCTGACGGCGCTCGACCTGGCGGATCCGGCATCCGGCGACGATCCTGCGTGGATCATGCATTTCGACCATGCCTATCTGGCGGACGAGCTGGCCCACTGCCACCGCGACCTGGGTCAGGCGGACGCGGCGGCCCGCCGCGCCGCCGACTCCCTCGACGGGCACCCCGAGTCCCGCGCCCGGCGCCGGGCCATCGGTCTGGTGCTGCTCGCGACGGCCCAGGTCCAGCAGCGCGAGGTGGAGGCCGCCTGCCACACCGGCACGCGGGCGGTGGAGCTGCTCGGCACCCTGCGGTCCAGCCGGGGCGTGGAGTATCTGGAGGACCTCACCCGCCGGCTCGAACCGTTCGCCGACGAACCGGCGGTACGGGAATTCGGAGCGAGGATGCAGCTCCAGACCGCGTCGTAACGGCATCAGCGCCGTAACCAGCGCCTCGCGGCGTGTTCTTGTTACGGGGACCACACGTATGTGCGGACGCCTTCGTACACCCGGTAGCGTGGGCCGACGGTTCCGTAGGTCCACGTGTAGGAGTCCTGGTGACGCGAAGCGGACAGGGTGACGAGACGCAGCACCCCGGCGCTCCCGGCGCCCCTGGCGCTGCGCGGCCGGCGCACGAAGGTGTCGTGCTGCCCGCAGACAGCAACGAGCCCTGGATACCGGGGGTCAGCGGGGAGCAGGTCGCCCCGGCCGGAGGCGCGCCCTGGGGTGCGCCGTGGGGCCCCGCGCAAGGACAGTCCCAGCCCCAGTCCCAGTCGCCGCGGTACGGCGCTGATGCCGCAGCGACGCAGTACATCCCGCCCGTACCGGCCGGTGGCGATGCCGCCGCGACCCAGTACATCCCGCCCGTACCTGGCGGTGCTGATGCCGCCGCGACCCAGTACGTCCCGGGCGGCGAGGACGCCGCGGCCACCCAGTACCTCCCGCCCGTCCAGGCCACGCCTTCGGCCCCGCGGACCGCGGGGCCGCTCCCCCCTGAGGCCCCCGCCGAGTCGACGCAGTTCCTCGGGCTGCGGCCCGCGGCGGGCGGCGGCGACGCCGAGGCCACGCAGTACCTGCCGCCCGTACCCCAGCAGCAGACCCCGCCCCAGGACGCCGGTGCCCCCTACGGGGTGCGCCCCGGTGCCCCAGCCGATCCGCAGCCGCCCGCGGGCTTCGAGAACCTCTTCCGGAGCGACTCGCCCCAGCAGCAGATGCCGCGCCCCACGACGGATCCGCAGCGGCACCCCCTGTACGCCGCCGCCCCGCAGCATCCGTACCCGGCAGGTCCCTCCGGTCCTGCTGGTCCCTCCGACTACGACGAGCCGCCGGGCCGCCGCCCCTCCCGACTTCCGCTGATCGCCGCGGTCGTCGTGGGGTGTGCCGTGGTCGGCCTCGGCGTCAGCGCCGTGATGTTCGGTGGGGACGACAAGGACGCCGACTCGGCGCCGGTCGCCGCCGCGAGCACACCGGCGGCCCCGACCAAGGGCGCGGCCGCGCCCGCTGACGACCCGGCGAAGGCCCAGGCCGAGGAGCTGGACAAGCTGCTCGCGGACAGCAACGACAGCCGGGCCTCGGTGATCCGCTCGGTCGAGGCCATCAAGGGATGTGACAACCTCGACCAGGCGGCCAGGGACCTTCGTGCCGCCGCCGATCAGCGCCGCAGCCTGGTGACCCGCCTGAAGGCCGTGGAGGTCGACAAGCTCCGCAACCACGAGCAGCTCACCAAGTCCCTCACCACGGCCTGGGAGGCCTCCGCCTCGGCGGACGACCACTACGCGGAGTGGGCGGGCCAGGTCGACGGCAAGAAGGGCTGCCGCGGCGGACAGGCCCGTCAGACGAAGGACGCGGCGCAGGGGAACCGGGCGAGCGGCGAGGCGAGCAAGGCGAAGCGCGAGGCGTCGGGCCTGTGGAACGCGATCGCCACGAAGTACGGCCTCACGCAGCGCGAGGCCACGCAGCTCTGAGGCTGCGTGGGCGGGCGCGGTACACCGCGAAACCGGCCCGCCCCTACACCGTAGGCGCGTTCCGCATCGTCGAGGTGACGTCCACGAACCCTGGTTTCTGGGCGATCAGACGTCCCTCCCGCACCACCTGAAACGTGACGCTCCGGTTCACCACCCGGGGGAGCCCCTGCACCCCGAGCATGTCCTCGAAGCGCCAGCGGAGGTCGGGGGTGAGGCCCCCGGTGTCGGTGGTCACGCCGGTGTCGAGGGCGTGGGCGATGGCGCCCGGGGTGATCTCGGGCCGGGCGAGGGACTCGATGACCTTCCGCAGCACCGTGTAGGCGATCCACGTCGTCTGCACCCCGGCGTCCGCCGCGTCGATCCGGTCGTCCCCGAAGGCGTGTTCGCGGATCACGTCACGCATCGTCCCCCAGCGCTCGTCCCCGGAGTCCGGGTACCAGCCGGTCATGAGCGCCCCCTCGAAGGGCCCGTTCGCGCCGCCGGTGCGGTCGATCAGGGGCTGGTCGACGGAGCTGAGCACGGAGGAGATCCGGACCCCGGAGCCGTCCCCGTCGCCCTCTTCGCCCGCCCTGCCTTCGCCGCTCTCGTCGCGCACGCGCCGGAACGAGTCGAAGAAGGTCTCCGTGCGCGCGCCGAGGACGGCGGTCACACAACCTCGCTCGCCGCCCGCGCCGTCGAGCGCCTCCTCGGCCTGCCGCTCGTACTCGGATGAGTCCTCGGCGGCCTTGATGTCGGACGACGGCTGCTGCTTGCCCTGGGACAGGCCCGCGTTGAGCAGCGCGGGCAGCCCGTCGCCGAGGATGGTGTCGGGCCGCACCAGCGAGACCTTCCGGCAGCTGGCGGCGAGCTGCCGCCCGTTGCCGGCGAGCAGCGCGGCCACGCCGCCGTTGACGGGGTACGAGAGGTAGCTGGTGAACTCCTCGTCGGAGATCCCGAAGCCGCCGATGTACGGGATGCCCGCGGCTTCGAGCGGCCCCATGAACGCGCGGCCGTTCTGGCTGTAGGAGCCGACCACCGCGACCGCGCCCTCCTGTGCGGCGCGGCGGGCGCAGGTGGCGGCGCCCGCCGCCGTGTTGCGCTCGTTGCAGGTGAGCACCCGCAGCTCGTGGCCGTCGATCCCGCCCCGTGCGTTGACGTACTTGGCGTATGCCTGTGCCATCGCGGGCATCCCCGGCATGTTTGTGGCCTTCGTCTCCTCGGGCGCGAAGGTCATCACGGTCAGGGGCTCTCTGGAGCCGTCCGAGGTGCCAGGGAGCACACCGCACCCGGTGAGTACGAGTGATGCCCCGGCCACCGCCATGGACAGGGCGAGTGCCATGGAGGTCCTGCGGTGACGGGGTGTGAAGGTACGGCGCCATCCGGTCATGCCGCCTCACACTTCCGCCTCGTGGGTAACGCCGAAGTGTGCGGACTTCAACGGTGAGTGACCGCGGGGTGAATTCCAGGGGGCCGGGGGCGCCGGAATGCGTGGGTCGTACCATCGGGGAGGCTCGCAAGGACCGGGCTAAGGACCGGGCTCCCGAGGTGAACGTCAATGAACTCTTCCCGTCGCGGCCGTCGCTCCTCCACCATGGGCGACATGCCGCTCAATGACATGCCCTGGTGGCGCTGGCGCAGCAATGTGCGCTCGGCGCTGCACATGCTTTCCGATCCCGCCTTCCATCAGGACGTCTGGCTGGCCGGCCACGAGGGCTACGGAGACGTCACCGACGCCGTCTACCGGCTGGTCGAGGACACCTGGCTGGACAACTGGTCCGCCGAGAAGTACGTCGGGACGATCTTCCGGGACTCCGGGGAGGCGGCCCTCGTCGACGTGGCCGTGCTGCGGGTGCTGAGGATCATGCACCAGGTCGGCGCGGACGCCGCGGTGTCCGTGTACGTGGAGCACCACGGCTGGCCGGAGGCGGTGCGGGCCGCGCGCGAGGCGCACATACGGCTCGCGACCAACGACGGGGAGGACCCGGACACGCCCCCGCACACCCTGGAAGTGCTGCGGATCATGACACGGTCCGCCTGAGGCGGTCCGCCCGGCGTACAGGCCTGAAAGGTCCGTGTGACGCGGTCCGTCTGACGGACACGGCACCGTCGGAGCCCGTGCGGTGTGGCACCCTACGAAGATGACCGACCAGTACGTCCTGACGCTCTCCTGCCCGGATAAAAAGGGCATCGTGCACGCCGTCTCCAGCTATCTCTTCATCACCGGCTGCAACATCGAGGACAGCCAGCAGTTCGGAGACCGGGACACGGGTCTGTTCTTCATGCGGGTCCACTTCGAGGCGGAGGCGCCGGTGACGGTGGAGAAGCTGCGGGCCAGCTTCGCCGCCGTGGGGGACTCGTTCCAGATGGACTGGCAGATCCACCGCGCGGACGAGCGCATGCGGGTGGTGCTGATGGTCAGCAAGTTCGGCCACTGCCTGAACGATCTGCTCTTCCGGTCCAGGATCGGCGCGCTGCCGGTCGACATCGCGGCCGTCGTCTCCAACCACACCGACTTCGCCGAGCTCGTGGCCTCGTACGACATCCCCTTCCGCCACATCCCGGTGACCAGGGACACCAAGGCGGCGGCGGAGGCGGAGCTGCTCGAGCTGGTGCGGTCCGAGGGAGTGGAGCTGGTCGTGCTGGCCCGCTATATGCAGGTGCTGTCCGACGACCTGTGCAAGCAGCTGAGCGGCCGGATCATCAACATCCACCACTCCTTCCTGCCGAGCTTCAAGGGCGCCAAGCCCTACCACCAGGCGCACGAGCGAGGCGTCAAGCTGATCGGGGCGACCGCCCACTACGTGACCGCCGACCTGGACGAGGGCCCGATCATCGAGCAGGAGGTCGAACGGGTCGGCCACGAGGTGACACCGGAGCAGCTGGTGGCCATCGGGCGCGATGTGGAGTGCCAGGCACTGGCGCGCGCGGTCAAGTGGCACGGAGAGCACCGCATCCTGCTCAACGGCCGCCGCACGGTGGTGTTCGCCTAGGGCGTGTTTCGAAAGTAGCGCCGTCCGCCCGGAGGGCGGGCACCGCGGCGTCTGGTGCGTGCGATCGCAAGGCGGAGGGTCGCCCTCGTACTGGGCGTACTTGGGCGATTCCGACAACGCTGCGAGCGTGCGTGCCAGCCGTCGCGGGGCAGGCGGGACTTTCGAAACACGCCCTAGGCCCTGTCCGGGCAGGACCCGACGGGCCCGACATCCCGGGCTGCTCAGAGCCGGGACAGCGACGCCGCCGCGAACAGGACGTCCTGGATCGCCTCGCGGTCCCCGTCCTGGCCCACCGCGGCCTCCGCGGGCGGCACATGCCCCGCGACCAGCTGGCAGAACTCGACCGCGTCCAGGGCGATCTGGGCCACTGACTGGTCCGGGTCGCCGATGGCGGCCGGGGAGTCCAGCGGGATGTGCCAGTGGCCGCCACCCGCACCCTCGACCTCCAGGTGCAGGGAACGGCCGGGGGAGCCCGCCGTGACCAGGCGGCGGGCGGGCCCGGCGAGTCCCGCGCGGCGGCGGGCGGCGAGCGCGGCCGGGAGCTGGCGTACCGCGAGCTCGATCATGTGGTGCAGATGCGCCCCGCTGGGCGGGTCGTACGGGTAGTCGACGGCGTGCGCGATGTCGTCCGCGTGCACCCAGCACTCGAAGGCCCGGTCGAGCAGCGCGTCGCGCAGCGGCAGCGCGAAGTCCCCGTACGGGACGGACAGCTCGGCGACCCCGCGGCCGGCGAACGACACCGTCCGCACCAGGGTGTGGGCCTGGTCACGCCAGGGCGCGCGGATCGTCCGGGTGACCGGGATCCGCGCGGAGCGCCAGAAGCGCTCGGTGCGTTCGGCCGGGGAGTACGGCGGCGGTGCCGCGTCCGCCGGGAGCGGGGCCAGCGGGTCGTCGAGACCCAGCGCCGAAGCCACCAGACCGTCCACGGACATCAGATGGCCGATCACCCCGGCGACCGTGGTCCTGCGGCTCACCGGCTCCCGGCCGTCGAACCAGCGCAGCCGCAGCGGGGTGTGCCAGTCCGCGTCCCCGAAGTCGCGCAGCAGCGCGTCGAGGCGCGCGGTCTCCGCGTCGTACGGGGACGCCCAGACGGGCACCGGGATCCGTGCGGGGCGGCGGCCCAGGCAGTTCTCCAGCACCCGGGAGCGCAGCAGCGGATCCAGGTCCAGCTCCCCGTCGCTGTGCAGCAGCCCGACCGCGTCGCGCAGCCGCAGTGCCTCCTCCGCGCAGGGCGCGCATTCGGTGAGGTGCTCCTCGACCGCCGCGGTCTCCTCCGCTGAGCAGGCCGCCAGCGCCCAGGCGCCGAGCAGCGACTTCAGGACGCCGTGGGGCAGCCGGGGCGCACTCACCCGGCTCACCGGCTCCGGCAGGACCGGCGGCGGATCGAGGTCGTCACCCGCCGCCCGCGGTCCCGGAATGCGCCGTGCCGCGCCCGGGCCGTCATCGGGCCCGCCAGGGCCCCGGCCTCCGCCGAGCGGGCCGGTCACCGCGTACGTCCGTAACCGCGCGGTGGACCGGGCGGTGACGAGCCTCCGACGAGCGGGCGGGTGTGCGCCGTGGACAGCAGTTGCAGTCCCAGCCGCAGCCGGCGCCGGGCCTCGTCCGCCGTGATGTCGAGGTCGGACGCCGTCTGCCGGTAGTCCCTGCGCTTGGTGTACGCCAGATCCAGTGCAGCCCGCAGGGAGGCGGGCATCGACGTCACGATGTAGTCGGCACGGGCGGCGACCGACGCGCGGCGCACCTTCTCCTCGAGCTCCTCCAACTCCTGGGCGGAGCCGCCGCCGTTCGCGGCCTGGGCCGCGGCCTCGTGCTGCCGCAGCCGGTGCACGGCCTGCCGGTGGGTGAGTCTGGCCACCCAGGAGCGCATGGAGCCCTGCTTGGGGTCGTAGGCGTCGGGGTTCTCCCACACGTAGCCGAAGACCTCGCGGGTGATCTGGTCCGCGGCCTCGGTGTCGTCCAGCACCCGGTGGGCCAGGTTGTGCACGAGTGAGGCGAACCGGTCGTACAGCTCACCGAGCGCGGCTGCCTCGCCCCGCGCCAACCGCTGCTGCATCTTGCGATCCCAGCGCGGTGGTGTGTCCTTTGCCATCCGGCGCCCCCAAACCTCCGCAGTTCCTGGCATTCCCCGGTTTGCTACTCGTGAGTCGTCTCCGCTGCTTCGAATGTAGTGGGCCGCACCTGAGGACCACGCGTCTTTGCGGCAAGTCCGCCCGTGCGGGTTTGACCTTGCGGTGACTGGGAAGCGGCGCCTGGAAGACGAACCTCCGGATCGCGGGATGTGTGATGGTCGAGGTCGAGGTCGAGGAAGTTGAAGGAAGCGCGGTAGGCGCAGGAGGCGCCACAAGCGCATCACCGGGCCCGTGGACCGTGCTGCGGATAGAAGGTGAGCTCGACCTGGTCAGTTCACCGGTGGTCCGCCGCCATGTGCACGACGCTGTCGCCAGGGGCCGCCGCGATGTGGTGCTGGACCTGTCCGGGGTGGTGTTCTGTGACTCCAGCGGGGTCGGTGTGCTGATCGCGGCCCGCCGGCTGATCCGCTCCTGCCGCGGCAGACTGCGGCTGATCCTCCCGGCCGGAGGCGTGGCCGGTGTCACAGCGGCCGAAGGAGCGCATGTGAACAGAGTGCTCGCGGCACTCGGCGTGCGCCGGCTCTTCGATGTGTACGAAAGCGCCGTGGCGGCGGTCGACGACGAGGCGGAACCGCTCTCCGCCTAGGCCGGGCCACGGCGTCGGTCAGCACTGTCTCCGTATTGTCCCAGCATCGCCGCAGGTCGACGGAACGGGAGCGGGACCGGCCCGGAACGTCGTAGTCTCGCCGCATGGACAGCGCAGAGTACGAGCGGAAGGTCGCCCACCGGTTCGCCGAGTTCGACCAGGACGGCAACGGCTACATCGACCGGGCGGACTTCAACCAGGCGGCCAAGGCGATCCTCGCCGAGTTCGGCACGACGGCACGCTCGGACAAGGGACAGGCCCTCTATTCGGGCGCGGAGGCGTTCTGGCAGGGCATGGCGGGCATCGCCGATGTCGACGGCGACCAGCGGGTCACCCGTGAGGAGTTCATCACCGGCGCGGTGAAGCGGCTCCGCGACAACCCGCACCGCTTCGCCGAGATCGCCCGGCCCTTCCTCCATGCCCTGATCGCGATCGCCGACGAGGACGGCGCGGGTGTCACCCCGGCCGGCGCCGAGCGGGTGCTCCGCGTACTGGGCGTGGAGCAGGAGCGGTGCGCCCTGGTGGCCACCGCCCTGGACGCGGACGGCGACGGCAGGATCGGGGAGGAGCAGATCCTGGAGGCGTTCGCCGCGTATTACGTCACTCCCGAGCCGTAGGCGGTCGCGGGGCGGGACAGCGCCCTGACGAATGACCGGCTCTGACCGGTCCCGGACCGAGCAGCCGGCGAGGCCCCGCCGTCCCGCGACGGGGCTTCGGGCGGGTGACCGCCGCCGGACGCGGGACGGCCCACCCGGCGGAGCAGGGGACGGGGTCAGGCCCGGGTCCCGCCGAAGCGTTCGCGGAGCCGGTACTTCAGCACCTTCCGCAGCGTCTCGTTGCGCGGCAGCGCGGCCACCACCTCAAGTTGCTCCGGCAGCTTGTGCACGGACAGCCCCGCGCCGCGCAGATACGCCGTGACCTCGGCGAGGGTCAGCGGCGCCGCTCCCTCGGGCTGTTCGATCACCGCGCAGACCCGCTCGCCGCGTTCGGGGTCGGGGAGGCCGATCACCGCGGTGTCTCCGACGCCCGGGTGTTCGTGGAGCAGGTCCTCGATCTCCTTGGCGGAGATGTTCTCGCCCTTGCGGATGATCACGTCCTTGAGGCGGCCGGTGAGCACAAGGTGACCCGACTCGGTGAGGTGGCCCAGGTCACCGGTCCGCAGGAAGCCGTCCGCGTCGAACACCGCCGCGGTCTGCGCCGGGTCCAGATAGCCCTGGCAGACAGCCTCCCCGCGCAGCCGTACCTCCCCGTCGACGATCCGTATCTCCATGCCCTCGGGGGGCCTGCCCTCCGTGGTGGCCAGTTGCTCGGCGCTGTCGTCCGGGGCTCCCATGGTGATCATCGGTACCTCGGTCATCCCGTAGCCGTGGGTCAGCTGGGCTCCCATCTCGCGGACCACGGAGCGGTACAGCTCGGGGGGCTTGGGTGCGCCGCCGCCCGCCAGCAGACGGAGGGTCGGGATGAGCGGCTCGTCCGGCTGCTTGCGCTGCTCGGTCAGGAACATCGAGTAGAACGCGGTGGAGCCGCCGGCCGTCGTGACCCCGTGCTTGCGATAGGTCTCCAGGGCGTCCGGCAGCGCGAACTGCTCGAAGAGGACGGCGGGGAAGCCGTACAGCAGCAGCATCACCAGGTAGTCGGCCCCGCCGATGTGCGCGAAGGGGAAGGCGATCGAGCCGACGTCCTGTGCCGTCAGCCGCAGTGCGTGGGCCAGGCACGAGCCACCGGCGATCAGTGAGCGGTCGGTGTGCAGCACGCCCTTGGGGTCCGACGTGGTCCCGGAGGTCCAGTAGATCCAGCGCACATCAGTGCCGTCGGCGGGCGGCGGGGGCAGCGCTGAGGGGTCGCCGTCAGGGAGTGAGCCCGGGTCGTACACCTCGAGGACTCCGCGCGCGCCGAGCCGCCGGGCCATCTCCGTGTGGTCGAATCCGCGCCACTCGCCCGGCACGGCGAAGAAGTCGGCCTTCGAGGCGGTGAGCGCGAAGCCCACCTCCCGGTCCCGGTAGAAGGGGATGACGGGGGACTGCACGGCGCCGATGCGGGCGAGCGCCCCGGCCAGCAGCACGGTCTCGATCCGGGTGGGCAGTTGCCAGGCGACGACCGTGCCCGGACGTATGCCGAGGGCGTGCAGTCCGGCGGCCACCCGCTCGCAGCCGTCCCGCAGTTCACCGAAGCCCATCCTCCGGTCGTCCTGGATCAGCGCCGGGCGGTCCGGGGTGAGCGCGGCACGGCGGTCGATCAGCTCCCAGAGGGTGCGGGAGGCGCTCAGGGCGTGTGCGGTCTCGTTCATGTGCGTCCCCTCCGAGCCCAGGCAGCTGACGGTTAGTCAGATGATGTGCAGAGAGTAGGGCCGCTCGTCCTGCCGGTCCAGCCTTGCCGGCCCCGGAGGTGCGCGGCTAGCCTGCTGTTTCAACTATCTGACGATGCGTCAAATAGGGAGGCCCGCGGTGGACCTGGCGTACACGGAGGAGGAAGAGGCGTTCAGAGCAGGGCTGCGCGAGTGGCTTTCCGTGGCGCTGCCGAAGCTGCCGCCGAAGCCCTCGCCCGGTGACTGGCCCGCGCGGCGGGCCTACGACACCGGCTGGCAGCGCGCGCTCCACGACGCCGGCTACGGTGACGTCCACTGGGGCGCGTCGCCGACCCGGCGGCTGATCTTCCTCGAGGAGACGGAGAAGGCCGGAGCGCCCTATGTCGGCGCCAACTTCGTCGGGCTGCTGCACGCCGGACCGACCATCGCCGCCGAGGGCACGCCAGCACAGCGGGAGCGCTGGCTGCCGCCGGTCCTGCGCGGCGACGAGGTCTGGTGCCAGGGCTTCAGCGAACCGGGCGCGGGCTCCGACCTCGCCGCGCTGCGCACCCGGGCGGTAAAGGACGGCGACTGCTATGTGGTGACCGGGGCCAAGATCTGGACCTCGCACGCCGAGGTCGCCGACTGGTGCGAACTGCTCGTCCGCACCGACCCCGAGGCTCCGAAGCACCGGGGGATCAGCTGGCTGGCCATGCCGATGGACGCACCCGGCATCACCGTGCGCCCGCTGCGTACCCTCGCCGGATCCACGGAGTTCGCCGAGGTCTTCCTGGACGACGTACGGGTGCCGGTGGCCAACCGGATCGGCGAGGAGAACGACGGTTGGCGGGTCACCATGGTCACCCTGTCCTTCGAGCGCGGGACCGCATTCGTCGGCGAGGTCGTCGCCTGCCGCCGCACCCTCGGCGAACTGGCACGCACCGCCCGCGAGAACGGCCGCTGGGACGACCCCGTGCTGCGGCGCAGACTGGGGCGGCTGGCGGCGGAGTTCGCCGCGCTGTGGCGGCTGATCCAGTGGAACGTCAGCGAGGCGGAGCGCGGCGGAGGCGTACCTGGACCGGGCGGCTCCGTCTTCAAGCTCCACTATTCGCACGCCCGCCAGGAGCTGTACGACGCGGCCGCCGAGGTACTCGGGCCCGACGCGCTCGACGCTTCCCGCGAGTGGACCCTCGACCGGCTGTCCTCGCTGTCGTACACCATCGCCGCCGGCACCTCGCAGATCCAGCGGAACATCGTCGCCGAGCGGATACTCGGCCTGCCGAAGGGGGCCTGAGCGGCGTGCGCTTCCAACTCACCGATGACCAGAGAGCCTTGCGCAGAGGGGTACGGGAGCTCCTGGAGGCCCGCTTCGACCGGGCAGCCCTCCGAGCCGCCGTGGACGAACCCGGCCTTGACCGGGCGCTGTGGCGGGAGCTCGGAGATGCGGGTTTCTTCGCGCTGCGGCTGCCCGAGGCCGACGGCGGGGTGGGGCTCGGGCTCCCGGAGGCGGTGCTCGTCTTCGAGGAGGCCGGACGGGTGCTTCTGCCGGGCCCGCTGGTCGCGACCCATCTCGCGGCAGGTGCGGTGCCCGGAGCGGCCGCCGGCGAGTCCGTGGTGACCATGGCGGACGGCGCGCTGGTGAGCTGGCTGGACGAGGCGGACGCGGTGCTGGGGGACGTGGCAGGCGCCGTAGGCGTACGGTCCGTCGATCCGCTGACGCCCCTGCACCGGCTGCCCGGCAGCGGCGTGCGCGCCGCACATGACGAGGCGCGGATCGAGAGCGCGGTCCTGCTCACCGCGGCCGAGCAGCTCGGCTCGGCCCTCCGTACCACCGAGCTCGCGACGCGCCATGCCGCGGAGCGGGAGCAGTTCGGCAGGCCCATCGGTAGCTTCCAGGCGGTCAAGCACCTCTGCGCGCAGATGTTCGTGCGCGCCGAGCTCGCCCGCGCCGCCGTCTACGCCGCCGCGGTCACCGCCGACCCTGCCGAGATCGCCGGTGCCAAGCTGCTCGCCGACGATGCCGCGGTGCGCGGAGCCCGCGAATGCCTCCAGGTGCACGGCGGCATGGGCTTCACCTGGGAAGCCGATGTCCATCTGCATCTCAAGCGCGCCTGGGTGCGCGCGCGGCTCTGGCGGACGGCTGACCGCGCGGAGGAGTTGCTGGCGTCGGCGCTGTAACGCGCCACACGCGTACGGCCTGGCTCCAACGCAGCGCAAAGCGTCACTGAGCGTGGCTGTCGGGGGCGCCGATATCGGGTTGTGTCCTTCGGCGGACTCGTCACGGGCCGCAGTCGCCTCACCCTCCGGTACGCTCCGTGGGGTGCGAGATGCGTGCTGCCACGGGGCAGGGGCCCCGAACCTCCGGCCGGACACCCGCGTGGCCGCCGGGCTCGAACGCGCCGCTCGCACAGGGTGTTCGACTATCCGCAGCGTGCGTCGCACAGTATGCACTACGCATACTCCTTCGCGCTGGAATATGCCCGAAGCGCTTGTTGCGGTGACTGTACGTCAACCATGCTGTCACGCAAGGAAATCACGTTCCGTGACAGCTTTCAGGCGCGAGGCGTTGTGTCCGCCGGTTCGGATGGTGTGAGCGGTGCAGGTGCTTCTGGTTCAGATGGAGGTCGGCCCCGATCCCGCGGAGGTCGGGCGGGCCCGCAGATGGGCGAGGTCGCGCCTCGCCGGATCCGGGATAAGAGACGATGAGCCGGTCGCGGAGACGCTGGTGCTGCTGATCTCCGAGCTGGTCACCAACGCCGTGGTGCACACGGGCTGTCCCGCCGTGCTGCGCATGCTCTTCGGGGCGGGCGAGACGGCGGCGGGCACGGTGCGGGTGGAGGTCGCCGACACGAGCGCCTGCCCGCCGAGCCCGCGGCGCGCGGAGCGCGAGGACACCAACGGCCGCGGCCTCGAACTCGTCGACGGGCTCGCCGACCGCTGGGGCTGGCAGCCGGAGGGCGCGGGAAAGAGCATCTGGTGCGAGGTCGACCGGTGTGTGGTGCCGCCCGCGCAGCCCGCCGCACCGGGGCCCCTCGCCGGGGCCGCCGTGCCTGCGGCGTCCGCCGCGCCGGTCGCTCCGGCGGCGAACGCACCCGTGGTCCCGGCCTGAGGCATGCGACGCCTTTCGCTCACCGGGCGGGCTGAAGCGAGGCACCGCCACAGGTCAGAGCACCGCCACCGGCGCCACCGGCGTACCCGTGCCCCCGACGAACGGCTCAGGGGTCGCCGACAGCAGGAAGGTGTAACGCCCTTCCTGCGCGCAGGACGCCGACAGTTCCTCCAGGTTCCAGTTCTGGCCCTGGAGCATGCCCATCTCCACCAGGTCCAGGGCGTGCACGGGTAGCCACAGGTCCTCGATCTCGGGCGGGAAGATCTCGAAGGTCAGCGTGTCGTTCGCGACGGCGGCGACATCGCGGGCGTGGAACCACTCGGGCGTACGCACCGAGAGGCCCGGTGACGGATAGGCGTAGGCGTGCCTGTCCCCGGCCAGGAACACCTGTATCTGCCCGGTCCGTACGAGCACCACATCGCCGGACCGCACCCGCGCCCGGCCGAAGTCCTCCGCCTCGGCGAGGTCTTCGGGGGTGACGGCGTGGTCGCCGGGCAGCCGGTCGAGGCCCTTGGCGCGGGCCACGTCGAGCAGCACCCCACGGGTGACCAGGGTCCGCACCTTGTCGATACCGCTGAAGCGGGCCCCGGTGTGGGCGGTGATGGTGCCGGCGGGACGGCCGTTGTAGATCCGCCCCGAGTGCGAGACATGGGTGAGGGCGTCCCAGTGGGTCGCCGCCTGGAGCCCCATGGTCACGGCGTCGTCGCTGGTGGCGACCGTGCCCGGGCCGAACAGCTCCTGGTTGATCTGGACCATGGTGTGCAGCGGGTTCACCCGGCCCGGGATCATCCCCGTCTGCACCCCGTCCTGCTGGAGGGGCAGGGCCAGGGGTACCCGGTGGCCGCTGCGGACTTCGGCGACGGCCGCGCGTACCACCTCGTCCGTGATCAGGTTCAGCGTCCCGATCTCGTCGTCGGCGCCCCAGCGCCCCCAGTTGCTGATCCGTTTGGCGATGTCGTGGAACTCCTGAGGCAGGGCTGGCTCGGGCATGGGCGGTCCTCCTGAGGTCCAGGGCTCCCGGGTCTTGTGTTCGGGCGTCCGGCGGCCCATAAAATCTAACGGTCCGTCAGAAATCGCGGGAAGGGGCCGGACATGGGGAACTTCTTGGCAGGCAGGACGATCGCCGTGACCGGCGCCGGGCGCGGTATCGGGCGCGCCGTCGCCCTCGCCTGCGCCGCCGAGGGGGCACGGGTCGTCGTCAACGACTACGGGGTCTCGATCGAGGGCGGCGCCCCCACGTCCGAGGTCGCCGAAGCCGTGGTCAAGGAGATCGAGGCGGCGGGAGGCCGCGCCGTGGCGGTCGCCGACGACATCGCCACCATGGCGGGCGGACAGCGCCTCGTCGATACGGCACTGGCGGAGTTCGGGCGTATCGACGGGGTGGTCTGCGTCGCCGGGATCCTGCGTGAACGGATGCTGTTCAACATGTCCGAGGAGGAATGGGACCCGGTCGTCGCCACCCACCTCAAAGGCACCTTCACCGTCTTCCGCGCCGCGTCCGCCGTGATGCGCAAGCAGGGCGGCGGCACACTCATCGGCTTCACCAGCGGCAACCACCAGGGCTCGGTGGCCCAGGCCAACTACTCGGCCGCCAAGGGCGGCATCATCTCCCTCGTACGCAGCGCGGCCCTCGGCCTGCACAAGTACGGGGTCACGGCGAACGCGGTCGCGCCCGTCGCCCGCACCCGCATGTCGGCCAACGTCCCCATGGAGCTGAAGGAGATCGGCGAGCCCGAGGACGTCGCGGCGCTCGTCGTGTATCTGCTCTCCGACCGGGCCCGGGACATCACCGGGCAGGTCTACACGATCGCCGGCCCCAAGATCGCCGTATGGGCGCAGCCGCGTGAGCTGCGGGCCGGATACGCCGAAGGCTCCTGGACCCCCGAGAAGATCGCGGACTTCCTGCCGGGGACCGTCGGCACCGACCCGATGCCGATGCTGGCGCGGCTGGAGGCCATGGCGAAGGCGGCGGCCTCCGGCGACCGCCCCAACACCTAGGGAGTGGTCGTGGACTTCGCGTTCGGAGCGGATGACGAGGCATTCCGGGACGAGGCCCGCCTGTGGCTGGCCGACCATCTCACCGGTCAGTACCGCGCAGCCGGGGGAGGGCCCGGACGGGAGCACGAGGACACGGCGGCGCGGCTCGCCTGGGAGCGCGAGCTGGGACGCCACGGCTGGATCGGTCTCGGCTGGGAGACGGCCGACCACGGCAACCGGCGCGCCACACTGACCCAGCAGGTCGTCTGGGCCGAGGAGTACGCCCGCGCCCGGGCGCCCGGCCGCCTCGGGCACATCGGCGAGAACCTGCTCGCACCCACCCTGATCGCGTACGGCGACAAGGAACAGCAGGCCCGCCATCTGCCCGGCATCGCACGCGGTGAAGCGCTGTGGTGCCAGGGCTACAGCGAACCGGGCGCGGGCTCGGACCTGGCCTCGGTGCGCACCACCGCCGTCCGGGACGGCGATGGCCATCGCGTCAGCGGCCAGAAGATCTGGACCTCACTCGCCAAGGACGCCCACTGGTGCTTCGTCCTGGCCCGAACCGAAGCCGGCTCCGCCCGCCACCACGGCCTCTCGTTCCTGCTGGTGCCGATGGACCAGCCGGGCCGTGTCGACGTACGGCCCATTCGGCAGATGTCCGGCACCAGCGAGTTCAACGAGGTCTTCTTCGACGGCGCCCTCGCCGTGGACGTGGTCGGCGGCGAGGGCAACGGCTGGCAGGTCGCGATGGGACTCCTCGCCCTCGAACGCGGAGTGTCCACCCTCGTCCAGCAGATCGGATTCGAGGAGCAGCTGCGCCGGGTGATCGCCCTGGCCGTGGACAGCGGCGCGGTGGACGGCCAGGACGAGGACCCGGCGCTGCGCGAAGGTCTCGTACGGCAGTGGGCCGAGCTGCGCACCATGCGCTGGAACGCCCTGCGCACCTTGGGCACCGGGGACGACCCCGGCGCCCCGAGCGTCGCCAAACTGCTGTGGGGTGGCTGGCATCAGCGACTCGGCGAACTCGCGGTCCAGGTGCGCGGTGCCGCGGCCGCCTCCGGCCCCGGTGCCTGGACCTCCTCGTACGAACTCGACGAACAGCAGCGGCTGTTCCTCTTCACCCGGGCCGACACCATCTACGGCGGCTCGGACGAGATCCAGCGCAACATCATCGCCGAGCGGGTGCTCGGCCTACCCAGGGAGCAGCGGTGAGAGGTGTCGTCTTCGACGGCCTGCAGGCAGAGGTGGCCGACGACTTGGAGGTACGGGAGCCCGGCCCCGGCGAGGTGCTGGTGGCCATCGCCGCGGCCGGGCTGTGCCACAGCGATCTGTCCGTGATCGACGGCACGATCCCGTTCCCCGCGCCCGTCGTCCTCGGGCATGAGGGCGCGGGCACCGTGGAGGCGGTCGGTGCCGGCGTCACCCATGTCGTGCCCGGCGACCATGTGGCCCTGTCCACGCTGGCCAACTGCGGGGCCTGCGCGGCCTGCGACCAGGGACGGCCGACGATGTGCCGCAGCTCCATCGGCAGGCCCGGGCGTCCCTTCAGCCGCGGCGGCCGGCCGCTCCACCAGTTCGCGTCCAACTCGGCCTTCGCGGAGCGCACCGTCGTGCGGGCCGTCCAGGCCGTGAAGATCCCCGCGGGTATCCCGCTCACCTCGGCCGCGGTCATCGGCTGCGGTGTGCTCACCGGTGTCGGAGCCGTACTCAACCGGGCGAAGGTCGGCATCGGTGACACCGTCGTCGTCATCGGCGCCGGGGGCATCGGCCTCAACGTGCTCCAGGGCGCCCGGATCGCGGGTGCGCTCACGGTGGTCGCCGTCGACGCCAACCCCGCGAAGGAGAAGACGGCCCGTCTCTTCGGCGCGACCCACTTCCTCACCTCGGTGGACGGGGTGCGGGAGATCCTCCCCGACGGCGCCCGGCACGTGTTCGAGTGCGTCGGCCGCACGGCCCTGGTCCGCCAGGCGATCGACCTGCTCGACCGCGGCGGCCAGGCGGTGCTGCTCGGGATGCCCGCAGCGACGGCGGAGGCGACGTTCCTGCCCGCGTCGATGTTCCTGGACAAGGCGATCCTGGGCTGCCGTTACGGGTCCTCCCGGCCGCAGCACGACGTCGCGCTGTACGCCGCGCTGTACGAGGAGGGGCGGCTGCTGCTCGACGAGCTGGTGACGCGTACCTATCCGGTGGAGGACTTCGCTCTGGCGGTGGAGGACGCGGAGCAGGGGCGGGTGGCGCGCGGCGTGCTCACGTTCTGAGCGCCGGGCTCACAAGTTCCGGAGCTCCTTCACGGAAGACTCCCAAGTCCCGGAACCACGGGCCGATTTGGTGCGTGTACATGACCAAGCTCGCCACATCAGGCCTGCGAAGCCGCATGAGTCGGCCTTCGCTACGGACATCTGGGGGGGATCTCCACATGCGACGAACACACATCCGCACCACCCGTCTTGCCGCCGCGACCACGGCCGCGGCTGCCCTGGCACTCGGCGGCGTCGGCGCCACCGCGACCGCGCACGCCGCCGAACCGTACGCCTACACCACCACGCTGACCTTCGACAAGAACCCTTCCGCGCCCTCCGACTCCCGTCTCTACTGGCGGGTCTACCGCACCTATGAGTCCGGCCGCCAGGTCAAGGTCCGCGAGGTCTCCTGGCGCGCCGGTTCGGGGCTCGGCGTCACGAACGAGTGCACCAGGAACAGGGGCTGGCTGCCCAACGGCTACTACGACGTCACCCTGCACACGCAGTACAACGGCAGCCTCATCAAGGGTGTCGCCTTCCAGCTCAGCGACAAGAAGTGCGCGGGCGGCAGCGCGACCCGCACCGAGCTGTTCATCCACAGCGAGATGACCCGCACGGGCGGTCAGGGCAGCACCGAGTCGCAGCGCTGGACCAACAGCAACCCCAACGACTATCTGTCCCAGGGCTGCATCAAGCTCAACCCGGCCGACATCAAGGCACTGGCTGCCCAGTACCAGCAGTACTACAGGGCGGGTACGAAGATCCGCGGCAAGCTTGCGGTCGTCTCGTAGGGCGTGACCGTGACCGTGGCCCGGAGTGTCCGCCGCGTAGGCGGGCCTCCGGGCCGTCGCGGGCCAGCGCCCGTCGACGGAGTCGCCATGCGGGATGCCCTCCCGGGTCGTGGCACGGCGGGTGGCGTGAGGATGTGCGCCCGCCCGGCGGGACGTGGGCCTGCCTACCGCATGGCGGTGGCCCGGAACGTACGCCGGTAGACCGTCGGCGTCACCCCGAGCACACCCAGCAGGTGCTGGCGCATCGACTGGGCCGTACCGAAGCCCGCCTCCCGCGCCACCTGGTCCATCGGCAGGTCCGTGCTCTCCAGCAACTGCCGGGCACGCTGCACGCGCTGCTGGGTGAGCCACTGCCCGGGGCTGACGCCGACCTCCTCGCGGAAGCGGCGGGTGAAGGTGCGCACCGACATCGACTCCTGCCCGGCCAGATCGCGCAACTGGATCGGCTCGTGGAGCCGGTCGAGCGCCCAGGCGCGCGCGGCCGAGGTGGTGGCGAGCGGGGGCTCGGGCACCGGGCGCTGGATGTACTGCGCCTGGCCGCCGTCGCGGTGGGGCGGTACGACCGTACGGCGGGCCACGTCGTTGGCGACCGCCGTCCCGTGGTCGCGGCGCACGATGTGCAGGCACAGGTCGATGCCCGCCGCCACACCGGCGGAGGTGAGGACATCGCCGTCGTCGATGAAGAGCACGTCCGCGTCGACCTCGATGGCGGGGAACATGCGCTGGAAGTGCTCGGCGTGCGACCAGTGCGTGGTGGCGCGGCGGCCGTCCAGGAAGCCCGCTGCGGCGAGGACGTAGCCGCCGGTGCAGATCGAGACCAGCCGGGTGCCGGGTCGCAGGTGGCCGAGGGCCGCGGCCAGCCCGGGAGTGAGCCTCCCTTCGTCGAACACCGGGCCCAACTCGTACGACGCGGGTACGACGACCGTGTCCGCGGTGGCGAGGGCCTCGGGGCCCTGGGCGACGAGGATGGCGAAGTCCGCGTCGGTCTGTACCGGCCCCGGCGGCCGGATCGAGCAGGTGACGACCTCGTACAGCTTCCGCCCGCCGGGGTCGGCGGCACGGCCGAAGATGCGCTGGGGGATGCCCAGCTCGAAGGGGATGCAGCCGTCGAGCGCGAGGACGACCACGCGGTGTTGTCGCGGTTGTCCTTCTCGTCGTGGCTGCCGGGCGGAGGTCATGGGCCCGATGGTACCCGGGCGGCTGGCCCGATCCCATCGAATGCTGTCCTTCGGGCCACTCGATGGAGGTCTCCGCTGCCCCGATGCTTGGTGTCGTGACCCAGACAAGCCATCTCCCCGCAGCCCCGGACGCCTCCGGCCGGCCCCCGGCGCCCCGGGCCCCGCGAATCCACCGTGCCTGGTTCGTCGCCGCCGTGGCGTTTGTGACGATCATCGGAGCGGCGGCCTTCCGTTCCCTGCCGGGCCTGCTGATGGATCCGCTTCACCAGGAGTTCGGCTGGTCACGCGGCACGATCGGGCTCGCGGTCTCCATCAACCTCGCGCTGTACGGGCTGACCGCGCCGTTCGCCGCCGCGCTGATGGACCGGTACGGCATCCGCAAGGTCGTCGCCGCCGCGCTCACCGTCATCGCCGTCGGTTCGGGCCTCACGGTGTGGATGACGGCGGCCTGGCAGCTGCTGCTGTGCTGGGGTCTGCTGGTGGGGCTCGGCACCGGCTCGATGGCGCTGGCCTTCGCCGCGACGGTCACCAACCGCTGGTTCACCGAGCGGCGCGGTCTGGTCACCGGCATCCTGACGGCGGCCGCGGCCTCCGGACAGCTCCTCTTCCTGCCGCTGCTCTCCTGGATCGTGCAGGAACACCACTGGCGCCCGGCCGCCGTCACGGTCGCCGTGTCCGCCCTCGCCGTGGTCCCGTTCGTCTGGCTGCTGCTGCGGGACCACCCCGCCGACATCGGCCTTCCGCCGTACGGTGCCGAGGAGTTCGTCCCCAAGCCCGCCCCGGTCCCGGGTGCCGCCCGCCGCACGCTGGGTGTGCTGTTCACAGCCGTCCGCACCGGCCCCTTCTGGTTGCTGGCCGGGACGTTCGCGATCTGCGGGGCTTCGACGAGCGGGCTCGTCCAGACCCACTTCGTGCCCGCGTCCCACGACCACGGCATGCCCATCACGGCGGCGGCGTCGCTGCTCGCGGTGATCGGGGTCTTCGACGTCCTCGGCACGATCGCCTCGGGCTGGTTCACGGACCGCTATGACGCCCGCCGGCTGCTGGCGGTCTACTACGCCCTGCGCGGCCTGTCCCTGCTGTTCCTGCCGATGCTGCTGGCTCCGTCGGTGCACCCGCCGATGGTGTTCTTCATCGTCTTCTACGGCCTCGACTGGGTGGCGACGGTTCCGCCGACGCTCGCCCTGTGCCGCGAGCACTACGGGGACGACTCGGCGATCGTCTTCGGCTGGGTGCTGGCCTCCCACCAGGTCGGTGCGGCGGTCGTCGCCTTCGCGGGCGGGGTGGCCCGGGATGTGTTCGGTTCGTACGACGTGGTCTGGTTCGCTTCGGGCGCGCTGTGCGCGGCGGCGGCGCTGATGTCCCTGGTGATCAGGAGGCGCCCCGCTCCGTCGCCGCTGGTGACGGCGGTGTGAGGGCCCGGACCCGGAGCGCTCGCGCGCCGGGTCCGGGGATCCGGCAAGCCCTTAGGCCAGGAACCGTCCGAACCGCCCCTGGTGGAACAGCAGCGGCTCCCCGTCCGGCTCGGCGCCCAGCGCCTCCACCCGTCCCACCACGATCAGATGGTCGCCGCCCGTGTGCACGGCCCGGATCGTGCAGTCGATCCAGGCCGGTACGTGGTCCAGCCGTGGTGACCCCGTCACCGGCGCCGGACGGTGGCCGACCCCGGCGAACTTGTCGGCGCCGCTCACCGCGAACGCCCGGCACAGCCCGCCCTGATGCGCGCCGAGTACGTTGACGCAGAATGCCCCGGCGCGGGCGATGCGCGGCCAGCTCGTGGATGTACGGGCCACCATGAAGGCGACCAGGGGCGGGTCGAGCGACAGCGACGCGAAGGACTGGCAGGCGAACCCCGCGGGTCCCCCGCCCTCGGCGTCGTGCGCCGTGACGACGGTGACACCGCTCGCGAAATGCCCGAGCACGCGCCGGAACTCGCCCGGGTCGACCGGAAGCCGCTCGTCCTCGCCGACGGCCCTGAGGTCGGGGCGGGGCAGGGCGACATACGGCTCGGCGGCGGTCGTGGGGGCGCCGGTGGACCTGAGGTAGCGGACGGCGGTGGCCGCCATCGCTGCGTGACCCATCACAGGTCCATTGAAGCTGACGATCCATCAGATGTGAATCCCCTGACGCGGTCCCGGGACCGTCACCGTCGTCGCCGACGGGACCCGGCAGGCGACGGTCACCGGCACCTGCACGCTCACCGGGAAACCCGGACCCGGGCCGGGCTCCGAGCCCAGCCCCGAGAAGTGCCACGAGGCCCCTGGCCGCCCACTGAGCCCTCTCGCCCCCGCCTGCCAGGGCAGAATGGGAGCGGTAGGCGGGTTGGTGACGGAGGCAGGGCCCTCGTCCTCGGCTTGGTGATTCCGTCCGGCGGCCGGAGTGGCTCTGCCCGCTCCGTGTCTGACGAGAGGTGTGGAAGCGGTGTCGGCAGTGGAAGCGGGGCGATCCACGTTGTTCGTCAAGGTGTGCGGTCTGCGGACCGAGCGGGACGTGGACACGGCCGTCGAGGCCGGGGCCGACGCGATCGGCTTCGTCTTCGCCGAGAGCGCGCGCCGTGTCGATCCGGACACCGCGCGGCGGCTGGCCCTGCGCGTACCGGAGCGGATCATGACCGTCGGTGTCTTCCGCGACCAGCCGCTGGACGAGGTCCGGGGGCTGCTCGACGCCACCGGGGTGCGCGCCGTGCAGCTGCACGGGGACGAGGACCTCGCGTACTACGACGCCCTGCGGCCGTACGGACGCACCCTGATCCGGGGCGCATCCGTACGCGGGGACGTGCCGCGACCTGGCGCGCGCGGCGAGGACATCCTGCTGCTCGACGCGCCCGTGCCCGGTGCGGGTGAGACCTGGGACCGGACAGGCAGGCAGCTGCCCGGGCCCGGTGTGGCGTGGCTGCTCGCCGGGGGGCTCGACCCGCACAATGTCGCGGACGCGGTGCGCTCGGCGCGGCCGTGGGGTGTCGATGTCTCCAGCGGGATCGAGATCAGCCGGGGTGTGAAGAGCCCCGGGCTGATCGAGGCGTTCATCCGCGCGGCCCGCGGTGCGATGCCGCGGTAGCGCGCGGACGGATGTCACACCTCCGGGCGCGGAGACGTCCCGGTGGATGACGGGCGCTCCACCGGGGAGCGCCCCGCCCACCGAAGGGACGATGACCGAGATGAACACGATCCTGGTGACCGGCGGCACCGGAACGCTGGGCCGGCTCGTCACCGAGCGGCTGCGTGCTGCCGGGGAAGCGTACGAGGTGCGGGTGCTGAGCAGGCACTCGCAGCCGTATGCCGTGGACCTGCGCGAGGGCACGGGGCTGGCGGAGGCCGTCGCGGGCGTGGACACGATCGTGCACTGCGCGAGTTCACCGCGCGGCGGTGACGAGCAGGCGGCACGCCATCTGATCGACGCCGCCCGCCAGGCCGGGGCCGGGCATCTGGTGTACATCTCGATCGTCGGGGTCGACCGGGTGCCCCTCGGCTACTACCGGACCAAGCTGGCCGTCGAGAAGCTGATCGAGGAGTCGGGCCTCGGCTGGACCGTGCTGCGCACCACGCAGTTCCACGATTTCGTGCTGCGGTTCCTTCGGAGTTCGGTGAAGCTCCCGGTCATGCTGCTGCCGTCCGGGGTCTCGGACCAGCCGATCGAGGTGGGGGAGGTCGCCGACCGGCTGGCCGAGCTCGCGGCCGGGGAGCCCTCGGGGCGTGTGCCGGACATGGGCGGGCCCGAGATCCGGGCGCTTCCCGAGCTGGCCCGGGCCTATCTGCGCGCGGAGGGGCGACGTCGTCCCCTGCTGAACGTGCCCCTGGCGGGCGCGGCGTACCGGGGGTTCAGGGAGGGCGGGCATCTGACGCCGGAGCGGGCCGTGGGCGAGGTGACCTTCGAGCAGTTCCTGGCGCGACGTCCGCGGTCCCGGGCCTGACGTACCACCCGTCCCGGGCCTGACGCACCGCGGTTCCGAGTCCGACGCACCGCCGTTCCGGGCCTGACGCACCGTCGGACCCGTCGGCAGGATTCCTGAATATTCGTCTCCCACCTCTTGGCCTTGCGCTCAAACACCTGGAGGCTGCGGTGTACACGTCAAAGCGGCGTGTATCCCCAACCGTGGCCTCCAGGAGGACTTGGTGCTGAAGAGCGCACGAATCCGCAGGATTCCGCTCATCCTCGCGGGCGCGTTCACCTTGGTGCTCGCCGTCCCGAACATCGCATTCGCCGCGCCGCCGCCCGCTCTGCCGGCCAACGCGGACACGCTGGACCGGACGTTCCAGCCGGCGTACGACTACGACACCGACGGCTGCTACGCGGTGCCCGCCATCGGCCCCGACGGCTCCATCAACGGTGGTCTGAAGACCACCGGGTCTCTCAGCGGCAGCTGCCGGGACGCATCGGACCTCGTCAACACCAACAGCTACTCGCGCTCCAAGTGCAACAACGGCTGGTGCGCCGTCATGTACGACTCCTACTTCGAGAAGGACCAGGCCGTCCCCGGCTGGGACCCCTTCGGGCACCGGCACGACTGGGAGCACGTCGTGGTCTGGGTGCAGGACAACGAGGCGAAGTACGTCGCCACCTCCGCCCACGGAGACTTCGACATCTACCCGCGCGACAAGATCCGCTGGGAGGGCGCGCACCCGAAGGTCGTCTACCACAAGGACGGTGTGTCCACCCACTGCTTCCGGCCCGCCAACTCCAACGACGAGCCCCCGGAGAACCACCAGCGCACCTGGCAGTACCCCACGCTGGTCGGCTGGAACGGCTACCCGGCCGGTCTGCGTGACAAGCTCGTCAGCGCCGACTTCGGCAGCGCGCATTTCGGGATCAAGGACGGCAGCTTCGAGAGCAACATCGCCGAGGCGAAGCCGTCGGGCATCCCGTTCGACCCCTACGCCTGAGCAGCGGGCCCCACGGCGCGGGGCGGGCCTTCGGGCTCGTCCGGCATCGTGGGGCCTCCATGGCCCGCGATGACCCTCGCTCCCGCTCGGCTCACTACCCGTTCCAGTCGACACTCCCACGGATTGCCTAATTGTCGGATTTACGGCTTTCCGTATGTTTCGATGTGGCGCACTTTGGTCCCGCGAGGAAGCGAGCAGCGTCGGATGTCTGTGCGTGTGATGAGGTCGGCGGTATTGGGTCGCCGCTGGAGGGCCGCCCTGGTGATGGCGGCTGGATTCACCACGGTGGTCGCCAGCTCGACCGTCGCGGTTGTTGCGGGGGCGGGTACAGCCCAAGCCGTCGCGCCGTCACCAGCCCCAGGGGACAAGGGTGACAAGAAGAGCAGCGACAAGGGCGACCCGAAGCAGAAGCGTCGCAGTCACGAGGATGACGGCAAGAGGTATGTGGAGTGCGATCCGGATGCGCTGGTCGCCGCGCTGGTCTCGCTGAACGAGCTCCGTGGTGGCGATCTGGTTCTGGCCAAGGACTGCACATACACGCTCACGGCCAACCTGGACGGCAATGGTCTGCCACGGATCACTCAGCCGATCTCGATCTTCGGCCACGGCGCCACGATCGCCCGCGCCGCCAACGCCGACTCGTTCCGGCTCTTCGAAGTCGGTCCCGGTGGCGACCTGAAGCTGCGCAAGCTGACCCTCACCCGTGGCAAGGCCGCCGAGGCCGGGGACGACAACGAGGGCGGTGCCATCCGGGTGAGCGGTGCGGGGCGGCTTGAGCTCGACGACGTCAAGGTCCTGGACAACACCGTCGACATCCTCGACCAGCAGGACGCCGGTGGTCTCATGAACGAGGGCATCGCCACCGTACGCGACAGCACCTTCCACCGGAACTCCGGCGAGGACGGTGCCGCCATCTACAGCGAAGGCAAGACCGAGATCACCGACTCCGAGATCACGAGCAACATCGGCGACGACGAAGGAAACGCTGTCCTCTACAACGACGCGTCCATGAAGCTCCGGAACAGCCTGGTCAGCAACAACAATGCCGAGGATGGTGGTGGTCTGCACAACGACGGCGTGCTGGAGATCGAGAAGAGCGCGATCGTCGACAACGTCGCCGGCGACGACGGTGGAGCCATCGACAATGACGGCGGCGCGCTCTTCGTGCGCGACAGCGTCTTCAAGGGCAATGTCGCGCACTTGGACGGTGGCGCTCTCTCGCTCAGCGAGGGGTCGTCGATCGTGGATTCCGAGATCGCCGACAACGCCGTCATCAGCACCGATGCCCAAGGCGGCGGTGTCAACGTGCGAACAGAGGAAGGCGAGGCGGTCTCGATCCGCCGTTCGAAGATCGTCAACAACCAGGCTCCCGGCAACGGTGCCCGTGGCGGCGGCATCTTCAATGAGGGCGAGGACGACGACGACGAAGGGGTGTTGCGGCTCACCGACGTGAAGGTGACGAAGAACCTGTCCGATGCGCCCGCCGGCGGGGTGCACAACAACGGAACGATCTTCACGTACGGCAAGGTCCGGATCGTCGACAACGTGCCGACGAACTGCGAGGGCAGCGACAACCCGGTCCCGAACTGCTTCGGCTGATCCCCGCTGGTCGACAGGCACCCGGCGGCCTTGGCGGCCGGGTGCCTGGTCGCGGCAGTCCTGCATCGAGTTCGAGGATGCCTTTCCACTGGCAGACGGATGGCCGGCGCTCCGCCCCTGTCGGCAGCCGCCGCCCTCCTCGTCGGCGCGGCTCCGAACCGCACTGGCTGTCGGGCGCCGGTACCTGGGCATCGCCTCATTCAGGCACTCGGCAACAGGTCCACCGGAAGCGGGCCCGTGACCGGGCCCACTTCTCCGAGCAGCACCGATGCCGGACTGGCTCTGACCAGGCCGGGCCGCGGTAGCGGCGCCGGACTTCATGAGCACAAACGGGTGTGAAGACCGGCGCTGCGCCTCCGGACCACAGGCTCTGCGGAGGGGCGCGCCCTACAGCCCGCGGTACCGCGGCACTCGTCGTTCCACGAAGCTCGCGACGCCTTCGTTGGCGTCGCTCGTGGCCATGTTGATCTCCTGCGCCGCAGCCTCCGCCGCGAACGCCGCGGCACGGTCGCCGTCCAGCGAGGAGTTCACCAGCTCCTTCGTGAAGGCCAGCGCCCTTGTCGGGCCCTGGGCGAGGCGCTCGGACCACTCGCGGGCCGTCTTCTCCAGATCGCCCGGCGTGACCACCCTGTTGACCAGACCCAGCCGCTCCGCGTCCCCCGCGGACAGGGCGTCGCCGAAGAACATCAGCTCCTTGGCCCGCTGGGGGCCCACCAGCCGTGTCAGCAGATACGCCCCGCCGCCGTCCGGAACCAGGCCACGGCGGACGAACACCTCGATGAACCGGGCGGATTCGGCCGCCAGCACGAGATCGCACGCGAATGCCAGATGCGCACCGATCCCGGCCGCTGTTCCGTTCACCGCCGCGATCACCGGCTTCTCGCAGTCGAGTACCGCCGCGATGAAGCGCTGCGCGCCGCGCCGGATCGTACGGGCCACATCGCCCGGCACGCGTTCCCCGTCGTTCGCGGGCGCTCCGCGCAGATCCGCTCCCGCGCAGAAGCCCTTGCCCGTCGCCGTGATCACGACGGCTCGTACCCCGGGGTCGGCGGAGGCGTCCGCCAGGAGCGCGATGATCCGCTCACGCTGGTCCCAGGTGACCGCGTTCAACGCCTCGGGGCGGTTCAGCGTGATCCAGGAGACCCCGTTCTCCGTACGGTGCAGCACCTCGCGCACCACGTCCCCGGCGGTCATCGGCACACCGCCAGCGCGTCCAGTGCCACCGCGCCCTGCCCGCGCGGCAGCACCATCAGCGGGTTGATGTCCAGCTCGGCCAGCTCCCCGCCCAGTTCGAGCGCCATCCGCTGGACCCGCAGCACCACCTCCACCAGCGCGTCCACATCCATCGGCGGCCCGCCCCGCACCCCGTCCAGCAGGGCCCGCCCACGCAGTTCGGCGAGCATCGAGCGGGCCTGGTCCTCGCCGAACGGCGGCACGCGCACCACCGAGTCCCGCATCATCTCCACCAGGATCCCGCCCAGGCCCACCGTCACCGTCGGGCCGAACAGCTCGTCCTGGGTGACGCCGACGAACATCTCGACGCCCCGCTCGACCATCTGGCAGACCAGGATGCCGTCGAGTTCGACGTCCTCGTAGCGGGCGATGTCGGTCAGCTCGCGGTACGCGTCGCGGACCTGGCTGGCCGAAGTCAGCCCGATCTTCACCAGCCCCAGCTCCGTCTTGTGCGCGAGCTGTGGCGCCGAGGCCTTCATCACCACCGGGTAGCCGACCAGGCCGGCCGCCCGCACCGCCGCGGCCGCGCTGGTCACGAGCTGTTCGCGGGGCACCCGTATCCCGTAGGCCCGCAGCAGTTGCTTCGCCGCGTGCTCGCTGAGCCGGTGGCCGGGCCGCAGCAGCGCCTCCGCCTTGCGGAAGGAGGGGGAGAGGCTGCGGGGGGCTTCGTCGAACGGCGAGCGGTAGAAGGCCGTGAACCGGTGGTGGTCGAGATACGCCTTCACCGCCGTGACGCAGTTGCGGAACGTACGGAACGTGGCGACCCGCGAGGAGCCGAGCAGCGTGGTGCGGTACGCCTCCTCCGTCCCCACCGGGGAACCCCACACCACGCACACGAGCTTGTCCGTCGATTCGGCCGCGTCCACCAGGTCCTGCGCCAACTTGTCGCTCATGGGCGGGAACGGGCCGGTGATCGGGCAGATCAGCACTCCGACGGCCGGATCGGCGAGTATCGCGTCGATGATCTTCCGGCCGCGCCAGTCGCCCACCGGATGGCCGCCGTTGTCCACAGGGTTGGCGACGTTGAGGTACTCCGGTATCCACTGGTGCAGTTCGTCCCGCTTGGCGGTGGACAGTGCCGGCAGCCGCAGCCCGGCCGCCGTCGCCAGGTCCGCGAAGTGGGCGCCGGTGCCGCCCGAGATCGAGTAGACGACGACACCGTCCGCGCGCGGGGTACGTGCCCGGGCCAGCAGTGCCGCGGTGTCCTGGAGTTCGTCGAGCCCGTCGACGCGTATCACCCCGTACTGCCGCATCGCCGCGTCCACCACCTGGTCCGCGCCGGTCAGCTTGCCGGTGTGCGAGGCCGCCGTACGCGCGCCCGTCTCGGTGCGGCCCACCTTCACCGCCACCACCGGCACCCCGGCCCGCGCCGCACGGTCGGCGGCGAGCAGGAAGGAGCGCCCGTCCTTGAGTCCCTCCACGTAGCAGGCGATCGCCCCGACCTCGGGCCGCCCGGCGAAGTACGAGAGGAAGTCCGCGGTCTCCAGATCGGCCTCGTTGCCGGTCGGCGCCCAGTGGGAGAGGCGGATGCCCAGCTCCTGGAGGGTGAAGACCGGCCGGCCCTGGTGGCCGGACTGGGTGATCAGCGCGATGGCGGGCCCTTCGAGGTCGTCGCGGAACTTCTCGAAGGCGTTGAGGTTGGTGTTGGGGCCGAGCAGCCGCAGTCCGGACCGCTCGGCCGCGGCGGCCAGCCGCCGCTGGGCGGCGGCTCCTTCCTCGCCGGTCTCGGCGAAGCCGGAGGCGAAGGCCACGGCGAACCGCACCTTCGCCCGGCCGAGTTCCTCGATCACGGGCAGCGGGTCGGCGACGAGCAGTACGGCGAGGTCTACGGCCTCGGGCAGGTCCGCGACGGACGCCGCGCACCGCAGCCCGAACACCGTGGCGCGCTGCGGATGTACCGGGTGCAGCCGTGCGCCCACGCGCTCGGCCCAGGCGATGAGCTGCCGGGTGATCCCGGTGTTGGGCCGTCCTTCGGCGTCGGACGCGCCGATGACGGCGACCGATTCGGGACGGAAGAACCGGTCGAGATCGGGGACGGGCGCGTAGAGCGGACGTCCGCTGACGTCCAGGTCGCCCTCGCTCGCGGCGACACCGTGGACGGTGGGGCCGGGCTGCTCTCCGCAGGCCACGACGCGGGCGCGGAGGTCGGTGGTGAGGCTGCCGTGGGTCGATCCAAGCATCGCTACGCCGCTCCTGCTCGTCGTCGTCCGGTAGAGCTGTCTGACGCACTGTCAGATTAACCGAACTGACTGCACGTCAGGAACAGTTGTGCAGGGTCGGGAGCGGGGCGGCCCGCCGGTCAGGTCCGGCGTCCGGCCCGGTCCTTCGCCGCCCCGAGGCGCCCCATCGACTTCGCGATCTTCCGTGCGTCGATGGCGAGTTCACGCAGCATCCCGCTGATCGGGTTGGTGAAGCCCGTGAAGTACAGCCCGGGTACCTCGTGCGCCGCTCGACCGCCCCGTACCACCACCGGGCGCCCCAGGTCGTCCAGCACGCCCAGATGTCCGACCAGGTCCTCGAGCCCGCGCCGGTAGCCCGTCGCCGCGATCACCGCATCCGGGGCGATCCTGCTGCCGTCCGTCAGCACCACCTTGTCCCCGTCGAAGGACTCCACCGACGCGACCGGTTCCACCCTGCCCTTGCGTACGGCGTCGACGAGGCCCGCGTCCAGCACCGGCACGGCACCTGCTCGTGCCCGGGAGCTGAGCCCGGTGTCCGGGCGGGGCAGTCCGTGCGCCGACAGGTCGGGAACCGAGATCCGGCAGATCACCCGGGCGGCCAGGTCCACCAGGCGGACCGGCAGCCTGCGGGACAGGACCGCGGCGCGCTGCGACGGCCAGCCGAGAGTGGAGCGGCGCACGATGTGGGGAGTGGTGCGTATGGACAGGCGTATGCGTGCGGCATCGCTTGCCGCCAGATCGGCGGCGATCTCGGCGCCGGTGTTCCCGGACCCGACGACCAGTACGTCCTTGCCCGCGTAGGGAGTGGGCTCGCGGTAGGAGGACGCGTGCAGCAGCTCTCCCGTGTACGCATCGCCGCCGGGCCAGTCCGGCAGGCGGGGCGTGTGGTTGAAGCCGGTGGCCACGACGACCGCCCGCCCGGTCAGCCGGCGCCCGCCCGTCGCGTGCAGCACCCAGTCGGGACCCGGGCCCGCGGGCTCTATGCGCGTGACCTCCACGCCCGTGACCAGCTCCAGCTCGTGGAACTCCGCGTACTTCTCCAGGTAGCGGACCACGTTGTCCCGGGACACCCACCGGCCGAACGCGCGCGGAATGGCGAGCCCCGGCAGGGACGACAGTCTGCGTGTGGTGTGCAGCCGCAGCCGGTCGTAGTGCCCGCGCCAGGAGGCACCCACGGATCCGGACTTCTCGAGCACGACCGCGCGTATCCCCCGCTCCCGCAGTGCCGCGGCGACGGCGAGCCCACCGGGGCCTGCGCCGATGACGTACACGGGGCGGTCGTCCGTGAGGTCGTTCGCACGGGCGAAAGCGGCGCGTATGACATCGTTCATGAACGCTGAGCGTAGTGGCCCGATCACCTGATGGGTCTCGGGTGAGACGGGAATCGATTGCGAATCGGTCACGGGCGCCGGTATCCGGACCCTTGCGCCTGTACGGTGCGATCCGCTGAACTGATGCATCGTCAGCTATGTCAGGGGAGGTTCACGGTGATCCATGACCACGCGACGCGGGTGCTGAACCGGTGAGCGCCGCGACCCCCGAGGCCGACGACTTCACGCGTACGTACTGGGCGGCGGCCGCCGCCGGCCGGCTGCTGATCCGGCGTTGCGGGGCGTGCGGCGAGGCCCACCACTATCCGCGCGAGTTCTGCCCGCACTGCTGGAGCGAGGACGTCGCCTGGGAGCGGGCCACCGGCCGGGCCACCCTCTACACATGGTCCGTCGTCCACCGCAACGACCTGCCGCCGTTCGCGGACCGTACGCCCTACACGGCGGCGGTCGTGGACCTCGCCGAAGGGCCGCGGATGATGACCGTGGTGGTGGAGTGCCCGGAGGCGGAGCTGCGCGTGGGGATGGAGCTGGAGGTGGCCTTCCGGGAGGAGGGTGAGGGGGGTGTGGCGGTGCCGGTGTTCCGGCCGCGCTGCCCTACGACCCCGTCTGTCTGAGCCACTCCCGCGCCAGCACCGCCCAGACCTGCTTGTCGTGGCGCACGCCCTCGTACGGCCATACCTCGCGCAGCGTGCCCTCCAGCGTCATGCCGAGCCGCTTGGCCGCCGCCGAGCTGCGGTCGTTGTCGGCCCGGCAATGCCACTCGGCCCGGCGCAGCCCGCGGGTCGCGAACGCCCAGTCCAGCAGCACGCCGCAGGCCCGAGTGATCAGGCCGTGGCCCTCGGCTGACGGCTCCAGCCAGCAGCCGACCTCGCAGAAGCCGGCCGCGGCCTGGAAGTCCGTGAACATCACCCCGCCGACCAGCACTCCCTCCCGCCGGATGCCGTAGAGACGGCCACCGTCGGCGGCCTGCCGTTCGGCGTACCGCTGGAGCGTGGCCCGCGCCCCGTCCACATCGGTGGTCACGAACCCGGCCCCGACCCAGGGCCGGATGTGCTCCCGGGCCCGGTCCAGATGGGCGGCGAACTCCTCGGCGTGCCAGACCTCCAGCGGGCCGAGGTGGGCGTCGTCGCCCAGCGGCAGCGAGAACAATGCGGGCCTCCCATTCACATAACAAGTGTTACGGCAATGTACCGTGGCCGCATGCCACGCACCAAGGGAGATCATGAGGCCCGGCGGCGTGATGTCTCCGCGGCCGTCTGGCAGGTCCTGGCCGCCCGCGGCTTCGCCGGCCTGACCCTGCGCGCCGTCGCCGCCGAACTCGGCGCGACCACCGGCCTGCTCACGCACTACTTCCCCACCAAAAGCGCCCTGGTGGAGTACGCCCTCGACCTCCTCGAACAGCGCACGCTGTCACGCCCCCGCCGCCACGCGGGCGAAGGTGGCGCAGGACTCGCCGCCGTCCGGGGCGCACTGCTGGACATCCTGCCGCTGACCGCGGAGGCCACCGACAGCAACCGGATCTGGGTCTCCTCCTGGGACACCGCACTCTCCGACCCCGGGCTGAGCGCCGACTACGCCCGCAAGTACGAGAAGGGCCGCGACCGGCTGAGCCGGCGGGTGGCCGAGGCCCAGGAGCTCGGCGAACTGCCCCCCGGCGACCCCGCGGACATCGCCGCCCGCGCCCAGTCCTTCGTACTCGGCCTGGTGGTCCAGGCCCTGTTCGCTCCGGAGGCGTTCCCGCCGCGGCGGCAGGTCGAGCTCCTGGACGCCTATCTGGCCACTGTCGTGTCTGCGCCCGGGGAGACGACCGCGAGGCGCTGAGGGCGGCACCGGGAAGCCGATGCGCCCCCGGCGGTTCGGGCTGGTCGACGACCGCACCACCGGCGGCGACGGCGGGTTCGCCGCGACTGCTCAGCCCCCGGGGGCCACGCACAACTGCGCGGTGACCACGGCGAACAGCAGCTCCGGGTCCACGAACTCCCCGGCCGCCGGCGGTCCTGCGGGCCAGGACAGCGGGTAGGTGTTGCCGTGGGCGGCGGGGACGCCGATGTACTGGTCCCGGGCGCACTGGCCGAAGTGGGCGGCACCGGGTGGCCAGGGGTGCGCCTTGCTGGTGCCGGGCGGGATCAGGAAGTACGTCCACCGGCCGCGCCACATCTCCCGCACCACGGGGCCGGGGTGCCCGCCCGTGGCGCGGACGAGGTGGTGGAGCACGGCCTCGCCGCGCACGCCGCGTACCCGCACGGCGTCGAAGTGGATCCCGGTGAGCCGCAGTTGCACGCCGGACGCCGGCACCCAGTCGGGGAGTTTCTCGCTGGTCATGCCTCCGAGCATCGCGCCGGTTGCGTACCGTGACCAGGAGGACACGGTCCACATCCGTGAGGTGTGGGAAGGACGGTGGTCGCGGTGGGGTCGGGCAAGGAACCCTCGCCCGCGCGCAGGCACGTGGGCGCGCTGATCAAGCTGTTCCGGGGCCTCGCGGGCATGACCCAGAAGGAGCTGGCCGACCGGCTGGTGATGTCGGAGTCGCTGCTCGGGGCGTACGAACGGGGGGAGCGCATCCCGACGACGGCGTTCCTGGTGGACGCGGACAAGGCACTGGAGGCCAACGGAGCGCTGGCATCCTGCGCGCCGTTGATGGACGCGGAGAAGTACTCGCCGAGGTTCCTCGACTGGAAGCTCACCGAGGCCGAGGCGGTGAGCATCAGCGCCTACGAGACGACCGTCATCCCCGGGCTGCTCCAGACCCTCGCCTACGCCCGGGCGGTGTACGAGGTGCGGGTGCCCGCGTACGAGCCGGAGGACATTGACCGGCACGTGGAAGCCAGGCTGGAACGGCAGGCAGTGCTCGATCGCAGGCCGAGGCCGATCGTCAGCTATGTCATCGAGGAGTCGGTGCTGCGGCGGCCGGTCGGCGGCCAGGCTGTGCTCAAGGAGCAGCTGCTGCATCTGCTGGAGTTGGTCCGCACCAGAGGCAATCTGACGGTGCAGGTGATGCCCACGGATCGAGAGACGCACGCGGGGCTGCACGGCTCCATGCAACTGCTGAGCACCCGGGAAGGACGGAATCTGGGGTACACGGAGGGACAGGGCGGGGATACCTTGATCTCCAAACCCGAAGAGGTCAACCGGCTGATTGACGTCTTCGGCGCCTTGCGGGCCCAGGCGCTCAACCCCTGGGAGTCCGTGGCACTGATGGAGAGGATGGCGGCAGGAACGTGAATTCCGGCCTGGTCTGGTTCAAGAGCAGTCACAGCACGAACGAGGGCGGAGCCTGCGTCGAGGTCGCCTACGACTGGCGCAAGTCCAGCTACAGCACGAACGAGGGCGGCGAGTGCGTCGAGATCGCCGTCTGCCCCCACACCGTCCACATCCGCGACTCCAAGGTCAGCGACGGCCCCACCCTGGCCGTCCCGCCCACCGCCTGGACCGCCTTCGTCACGGCGGCCTCCGCGTAACCGAAGCGGCACGTGCGCACGTGGGGCTCCCGCCCGGCGGAAGCCCCACGTCAACTCACCTCGCCCGGAGGGGTTCGGAGGCGACCGGCCATGCCCGCCGCGGCCGTGCCGACCCCACCCGGCCCCCGCCTCGTCGGGCCCCGATTTCAGGTGGCCGCGTCGACGAGGGCCTGGAGCAGGCGCTGGGGGTCCTCGGCGAGCCGGTTGCAGACGTAGAGCCACCACTCGGTGCCGAAGACGATGTACTCGCGGGTGGGGTGGCCCTGCCCGGCCATGGCGTCGAGGCGGTCGGGCCCGAGTCCGAGGAGGGTTTCGAACTCCCAGGGTGCGGTCTCGTGGCCCTTCCCGCCGAGATGGTGGTCGATGCGGTGGATCAGGTCCCAGTCATGGGTGGCGAAGGAGCACAAGTGGCCCGAGTCCGCCAGTTGTTCGGCGTAGCCGAGGTAAGCGGTGGCCAGGGCGGGGTCCTCGCGCGGGTGAGCGACGGTCCGGGGCTCGAGAAAGGCGCCCTTGACCAGGCGTATGCGCCCAGGAAGCGGCAGTAGTTCCCGCAGGTCCTCGGCCGTCCGGTGCAGTCGCGCCTGGACGGTGACGCCCACGTGGTCAAACCGCTCGCACAGAGTGCGGTGCAGGGCCAGCACGGCGTCGGTGCGGTCGGAGCCCTCGGCTGAGATCATCATCTCCCGGCCGGTCGCGGCGGTGGCCTGCGCGATGCGGGAGGCGTTGGCCAGGGCGAGTTCCTCGTCGATGGCGAGACCGATGTGGGAAAGGTCGAGGGAGATCGAGCAGCCGTGCGGCAGGAGACGGGCAGCGTCGACGAACACGTCGGTCTCGGCCGTGGCCCGTTGCGGGTCGCGGCAGCTCTCGCCCATGTACTCGACGCTCACGCGGTGGCCCTCGGTGCGGACGCGCTGCGCGCGGTCCACCGCGTCCGCCAGGCTCTCGCCGGCCACGTAGCGCCGGGCGGCCTTGCGGACCAGGGGGCCCAGGGCCGGGTCCCCCGGGACGCGCCACTTCAGATCCTCGTCGAGTGCGAGCCTCCGCAGCACCTCCGCGGCCTTCGAGGAAACGGCCGCGGTGGCTGCGGCGGGAAGTTCTTTGATCATCGGAAGCCCACCTGTCATGTCATGCGGGGAATGTCCTGTGAGCCTTCCAGGGCGGGGCGCGCACCGGGAGTGGCAGCAATGACAGGTAGGCTCACATTCCTGCCACTCCCCGGAAACAGGGTCCGATGATCCACAATGTCGCCGTCCTGGCCCTCGAAGGCAGCCATGCCTTCGAGCTGGGCGTGTTCTGCGAAGTCTTCGGCATCGACCGGAGCGAGGACGCCCTGCCCGTCTACGACTTCGCCCTCGTCTCGGCCGCGGGCGGCAGCGTGCCCACGCGGCACGGCTTCGACGTGCGGGCCCCTCACGGCCCCGAGCGGCTTTCCACCGCGGATCTCATCTGCGTCCCGGCCTACGATCTCCGGGTGCGGCAACCGGACCGCCTGGTCGACGAGCTGTGTGCCGCCGTCGAGCGAGGCGCCCGTGTCCTGAGCATCTGCACCGGCGCCTTCCTCCTGGGCCAGGCAGGCCTGCTGGACGGACGGCGCTGCACCACTCACTGGCGGTACACCGACGAGCTCGCCCGCCGCCATCCACACGCCCGGGTCGAGTCCGACGTGCTGTACGTCGACGAGGACCCGGTCATCACGGGCGCCGGCACCGCCGCCGGTGTGGACACCTGTCTCCACCTGGTCCGCAAGGAGCACGGCAGTGCTGTGGCCAACGCCATCGCCCGCCGCATGGTCGCGCCGCCGCACCGGGAAGGCGGCCAGCGCCAGTACCGCGAACGCCCCCAGCCGCGGGAAGGAACCAGCTCCCTCACTCCCGTCCTGAACTGGGTCGAAGCCCACCTCGACCAGAACATGACGGTCGAGGCGATGGCCCGCCACGCCCACCTGTCCCCGCGCACCTTCGCCCGCCGCTTCCAGCAGGAAACCGGAACCACCCCCGTGCAATGGCTGACAGCACAGCGCGTCCTGCTCGCCCAGCACCATCTGGAAACCACCGACGACCCGATCGCCGCCGTCGCCAGGCGTTCCGGTTTCGGCACCGCCGACAGCCTGCGCCGCCACTTCGTCCGACGGCTGGGCATCACACCCCAGGGCTACCGGCGGGCGTGGCTCGACTCTCCGAACACCCCGTGATCTTCCGGTGAAGCACGAACGTGGGGCTCCCGGCAGGCGGAAGCCCCACGTCGACTCAGCTCACCCGGAGGGGTTCAGAAACGGCTCACCATGCCCGGGACACCCCGAGGAGCGGGGATCGGCAGCGGGCTCTCGCCGCTGCGCTCACCCTCGGCCGGGGGCGTCGCCTTGCAGGTGATGTCCTTCGCCGGGAGCTTGCCCGTGGCCAGGTAGGCCGTGGCCGTCTTGTCGGCGCACGACTTGGTGCCGTAGATGCCGTGGCCGATACCGCCGGCGACGGTGACCATCTTCGAGCCCTTCATGACCCGGTGCAGACCCTGGCCGCTGGTCAGCGGGGTCTGGGAGTCCCACTCGTTCTGGAGGAGCAGCGCGCCGACCTTGTTGTCGATCTTGGTGGCGGGCTCGGCGCCCTGCTGCTTCCAGAACGCGCACGGCTTGATGTTGGACGCGAAGTCCCCGTACAGCGGGTACTTCTTCCTGTCCGCGACCGCGTCGCGGCGGTACTGCTCGGGGTCGGTCGGCCAGGCGCGGGTGTCGGCGCAGACCACGGACCAGAAGCTGGCGTCCGCGTTGTCCGACGGCACCTTCACCTTGGCGGCGGCGGTGCCGAAGGCGGGCGGGGCCGGGCGCTCGGGGGTCCTGGACTCACGGGTGGGCGCCGGGGTGGTCTTCTTGCCCTCGGCGGCCGCCTTCAGATCCTTGACCGTGTTGGCGGCGTTCTCCGCGTTGAAGACGATTTGGCGCATGGACATGCGGATGTCATCGCCGTTCATCGGGACACCGCTGCCGTCGTCGATCGGCTTGCGGTCGGCCCGGGCCACCAGGTCCCAGAAGGTCTTGCTCACGGCGGCCGGGGTCTTGCCCAGCTTGAAGGTGGAGTCACGCTTGGCGGTCCACTTCGTCCAGTTGGCGAACGCCGGCTCCGCGCCCTCCGCCCAGACCTGGATCATCCCGCGCCAGACCCGGGCCGGGTCGACGGAGCTGTCCAGCACGAAGCGGTCCGACCGCTTCGGGAACATCTGGGTGTAGACGGCGCCGAGGTAGGTGCCGTACGAGTAGCCGAGGTACGAGATCTTCTTCTCGCCGAGCACGGCACGGATGACGTCCATGTCCCGGGCGGTGTTGCGCGTGGTGATGTGACGCAGCCTGTCGCCCTGCTTAGCGTCGCACTTGTCGGCGACGGTCTTGGCCCACTTCACGTCCTTGGCGAACGTGCCGGCCTTGTAGGGGCGCTGCCAGTCCATCTCCGCGGTCTTCAGTCCGCAGCTGACGGGCGAGCTCTGGCCGACACCGCGCGGGTCGAAGCCGATGAGGTCGTACTTGGCCTGCACGGACTTGGGCAGCTCGCCCGACAGCACGAAGGGCATCTCGACGCCCGTACCGCCGGGGCCGCCCGGGTTGATGAGGAGCACACCGCGGCGCTCCTTCTTGGTGCTCGTCTTCATCCTCGATATCGCGAGGTCGAGCTTCTTGCCGTCCGGGCGGCTGTAGTCGAGCGGCACCTTGATCGTGGCGCACTGGTACGAGGCCGGCCCCGACTTGTCGCAGCGGTGCCACGAGGGCTTCTGCTGGAGGTACCGCGCCAGGGGGTTCTCGGCGGCGGTGGCGGTGGAGGCCGGGGCCAGCGCGGGAACCAGGGTGGCGACGGCGCTCGCCGCCAGGAAGGGCACTGCTATTCGTCGTCTGCTGCGCACGTGGGGAAGGTCCTTAGGGATCTAGTGCGGGTGTGACCGCACCTACCCTTCCTTACGCGTCAGTTGGGACGGATCCGTCGGCGGGTGTGATGTGTGCTCCGACCGTGGGTGGACGGGGTGGCGGCAGAGATGGTCCCCGAGTCGTACACCCTCGACCGGCATTTCGGCGTCCACACACCGCGAACCCGCATCTGCTGCGGTGGCTTGCGGTGCAGTTGCAGGCGGCTTACTAGTACTTCGGCGAGGTGTTCGTCCGTGCCCACGAGTTTGAATGGCAGCAGCGGCCAGGCGGCGACACTGACGACAGGCCGTTCGTCATCGAGCCCGGGGGACCGGCGGCGTCGACGAGGAGGCGGGCGAGGAACTGGCTGCCTGCACCCCGAGAACGGAGATCCGGAGACTGTTCCTGTGCGGGGAGGACTTCCATCTTCGTGACGTGCTGTCATCCTGGTTGGGATGGAGCAGCCATCCGCATTCCGATCTGCGGCGCTGGCCGCGAAAGGCGGGGCGGTGCATCTCATGACGTTCGCCGAAACTTGACCTGCCTGGCATGACCACTTTCTGTCATGATCGACTTTTCCCGACCAGGGGGTCGGGGTGGGAAGGATCAGCATGCGAGTTGCACGAATGGTCGCAGGGGCAACAGCCGCCATCACTACCGTTCTCGGGCTGGGTCTGGCAACCGCCAGCCCCGCCGCAGCTTCGGAAACCGGTACCTGGCGTGCTTACGGCAACACAAATCCGATCACCTCCAGCTCCAGCAGGTGGCATTGCGCCAGCACAAAGACGGTCGCCACCAACGTGGCCGCGCAGGTCTGTGCGATCAGGTCGTCAGACGGAGACGGGGCGCAGGCGGCAGTACTCGTGCGCAACAACCGATCCAGCCTCTTCAGTGCGAGAGCAGCCATGGACCTGTATGCCGAGGGCATCGACAAGGAACTGGGCGATTGGGCGTGCCAGAGTTCGGGGGTTGGGGCGAAGTCCTGGTCGGTATGCTTCGGAAGAACCCTCCTCGTCAGCAACGATGTGAGCTCGAACGGATCCGTCAACGGTATAGCCCTCGACAAGGCATGTTGTGCCGAGAGGCGAACTCGCGGGATATGACGCAGAGACACCGACTGCGGCGCTGCCAGCCGATGACCTCGATTTCAACGCCCCAAAGCATCATGCTCAACTACACATCGGTTGTGTCGTTCGTCAACGGCACCCCAACCGGGGCCGTCGGATAAACAGGAACTGCTGGGCCTCACCTGTGAGTCAACGTGACAGCACCCGCCGAACTGACCAACGGAACAACGGTTGGCTCCGGCGTCCACTCAGGAGACACCGCCTAGCCTAGGTCGGCACATCCGACCGGACGGCGCGGCGGCATCGGATCACCTCAGGCGACCCGGTGTCGCCGCGTTTTCGGGCGCGCTTACCCCGGACACATGCGACGTGCCTGTCAGGCCTGGCGTAAGGGCTGGAATTCGGGCCCTCTGGGAATCCGGGCTCAGGGCCAGAGCAGCTCCTTCACCCACGAGTCCCCTTCGCGCCGATAGCGCAGCCGTACATGCCTGCGTCGTGCGTCGCCCTGGAAGAACTCCACCTCGGACGGGTCCAGTACGTACACCGTCCATGTCCCCGCCATCGCCTCCGGTTCGGCGCTCGCCCGCTCCCAGGCGGCGTCGCTCGCCAGCAGCAACTCCTCGCAGGAGCCCAGCACCTCGCTCTGGTGGCCGACGAGTGCGGCGGCCAGGGCGCCGGTGGAGCGGGCGTGCAGGTCGGCGTACGCATCCTCGGGGGTGCCGGTCACCACCCGGCCGCGGATGCGGATCTGGCGGCCCTGGGCGGGCCAGTAGAAGCCCAGAGCCGCCTCGGGGATGGCCGCGAGCTGGCGGCCCTTGGTGCTGGTGGAGTGGGAGGCGAAGTGCCAGCCGCGCTCGTCGGCGTCGTGCAGCATCAGCGTCCGCAGGTCCGGGTGCCCGTGCTCGTCCACGGTGGCGAGGGTCATCGTGTGCGGCTCGGGCTGCCCGGCCGACGCCGCCTCGGTGAACCACTGGTGGAAGAGCGGCAGCGGTTCGGCGGGTGCGGTGTCGGGGGCGAAGGCGGGCAGTTCGGTGTCCCAGACCCGCAGGGACCTCAGCACCTCGTGGAACGCGTCGTGCTTCATGCGGAGATCCTCGCAGGGCCTTGCGAGCGCTCCCTACAGTGACCCCAGGTCCGACGACACCCAGTGCTCCGGGTGCATATGGATCACGATCGAGTCGCCGTGGTTCTTCTCGGCGAACTCGATGTACTCGTCGACCTTCTCCGCCGGGAGGTAGCGGGCCGAGATCTCCCGGAGGATCTCGCGGGTGCCGGGGGAGGTGCGGGTCACCGGGCCCTCGACGGAGACGTAGCGGATGGTGGGGTCGAGCCGGTCGACCATCAGGGTGAAGCGTCCTGCGGCGTCGATCAGCCGGTGCTTGCGGGAACCGAGTCCGGTGAGGACCCAGATGTCGCCGCCCGGTTCGTACTGGTACCAGACGGGCACCGAGAGCGGTCCCCGTCCCTCCTCACCGGCCACGGACAGGGCCGCGACATGGGGTTCGGCCAGGAACTGCTCGCGTTCTTCACGGGACAGGGGCACTGGGGGCTCCTCTGCTGCACGGAGATGCGGTGGTTTGCCTCCACTGTGGCAGCCGTGCGGGGTGCCACGCCCGTGACACACGCGGACACCCAGCCCTCAGCGCCCCAGCACCACCGTCCCCGACGAGCAGAACCAGCCTCCCGTCCCCGACGCCACCGCCAGCTCCGGGAGGCTGCCGTCCGCCCGCCGCACCTGGTGGGCGCCCGCCTCGCCGCGGAGCTGGCGTACGGCCTCGACCAGCAGGAAGAGGCCGCGCATCCCGGGATGGCAGGCGGACAGGCCGCCGCCGTCGGTGTTCACCGGGAGCTCGCCGTCCCAGCGCAGCCGCCCCTTCTCCGCGAACGCGCCGCCCTCGCCCTTCGCGCAGAAGCCGAGGTCCTCCAGCGTCACGAGCGTCATGTACGTGAACGCGTCGTAGATCTCGGCGATGTCGATGTCCCCCGGCCGTACCCCGGCCCGCTCGAACGCCAGCCGTCCGCTCAGCGCGGCGGGGGAGACCGTGAAGTCCTCCCAGTCCGACATGGCGGTGTGCGAGACGTGCTCGCCCGTGCCGAGGATCCACACCGGGGCCTTCGCCGTGTCGGGTACGTGGTCCTCGGCGGCGAGCAGCACCGCGCAGCCGCCGTCGCTGCGGATGCAGCAGTGCAGCTTGGTGAACGGGTCGGCGATCACCGGGCCCGAGAGCACCTCGTCCACGCTGATGGGTTCGCGGAACATGGCGCTCGGATTGCGCGAGGCGTTGGCGCGCGCCTGGACCGCGACCTCGGCGAGCTGCTCCAGGGTGGTGCCGTACTCGTGCATATGGCGGCGGGCGGCCATCGCGTACTTGGCGATCAGGGTGTGGCCGTAGGGCACCTCGAACTGCAAGGGGCCGCCCGCGCCGAAGGACAGGTTGGCGGTGCGGCGCCCGGCGCGGATGTCGGCGCGGGCCGTGGAGCCGTAGACGAGGAGCACGGCGTCGGCACGGCCGGCGGCGATGGCGTCCGCGGCATGCGCGGCCATGACCTCCCAGGTGGCGCCGCCCACCGAGGTCGAGTCGACCCAGGTCGGCCGGAGCCCCAGGTACCCGGCGACATCGACGGGGGCGAGAGCGCCGAGACCGGCCGACGCGAAGCCGTCGATGACACCGCGGTCGAGGCCGGAGTCGGCAAGGGCGCGGCGGGCGGCCTGGGCGTGCAGGGCGTAGGGGGTGGGTCCTTCGACCCGGCCGCAGTCGGAGAGGGCTATGCCGACGACGGCGACCTTGCGGGGGGTGCGAGCAGTGCGCTGACTGACCGACATGAATCTGACGGTACATCAGATCTGTGCTTTTGGCGGTCGTCGGCCTAACATCGTGCGGCCGATATGACATACCGTCAGGTACGGACGGGAGCCGAGCCCATGGACGCCGCCTTCACCCCGGAGCAGTCCGCCATCCGGCGCACCCTGCGCACCGCACTGTCGAAAGGGGTGCCCCCCGGGCCGAATGTGCACCCACTCGGCCACGACCCCGTGCTGTGGGCCCGGTTGTCCGCCGAACTCGGGCTGCCGGGGCTCGCGTTGCCCGAGGCGTACGGCGGCGTCGGCGGTGGCACCGTGGAGCTCGCGCTCGCCTTCGAGGAGCTCGGCCGGGCGCTGGTACCGTCGCCGCTGCTCGCCACGGCCGCCCTGGCGGCGCCCCTGATCGCCGCGCTCGGGGACGAGCGGCAGCGCGCCGAACTGCTGCCCGCGCTCGCCGACGGCACACTCACCGCCGCTCTTGCCGTACCCGGCCGGAGTCTCGCGCCGGCACTCGGGCTCACCGGCGCCCCCGGGTACGTCGATGACGGGCTGTGGGCGGGTGGCGGCAGGGCCGGGGGCGTCCAGGCAAGGCCGGTGCCCGGAGGCGTCGGGGGCTGGCTGTTGTACGGCGAGGTCCACCAGGTGCTTGACGGCCACAGCGCCCCGCTGCTCCTCGTCGCCGCGCACACCGGAGGCTTCCCGCGGGCCCGCACCCTGCTCTTCCTCGTCCGGGCGGACGGGATCGGGGCTGCCGGGGCGGACGGCGAGGACGGGCCGTGGCGAGGCGACGGCGCACGGACGGTGACCCGCACCCGCTGGACCGCACTGGACGAGACCCGGCCCCATGCCCGTATCGAACTCCGCGACACGCAAGCCGAGTTGCTCGGCACCGACAGTCCCGCGGAGGTGTCCGCGGCGCTCGCCGCCACCGGGCGCACCGCCGCCGCCCTGCTCGCCGCAGAAGCGGTCGGCGCCGCGACCTCCGCGCTGGAACGCACCGTCGGCTACGTCAAGGAACGCGAGCAGTTCGGCAGGCCCATAGGTTCGTTCCAGGCGGTCAAGCACCGGCTGGCGGATCTGTACGCGAGCGTCCAGGCGGCCCGCTCCGCGGCCTACTACGCCGCCTGGGACCCGGACGCCGGGGGGCTCGCCCTCGCCCAGTGCCTGGAAACCCTGCGTACCGTCGCCGCCGAGGCGATCCAGCTGCACGGCGGTATCGGTTTCACCTGGGAGCACGAGGCGCACCATTTCTTCAAGCGCGCCGCATCCGACGAACTGCTCTTCGGCCCGGTGCACCGGCTGCGGGAACGGGCGGCGCGCTCGGCTGGACTGTTCGCCCGGGAGGCGGTGGGTGTCCGATGATGCGGAAACTGGTGCAGAAGGTGTCGTCGAGCCGCGCGTTCGCCAGGACCGCCCCGCATGTCATCCCGGCCATGGACCGTGCCGTCCACCGGATCACCCGGGGAAAGGTCCTGCTCAGCGCGCAGGTGCTGCCCGGCGTGATTCTCACCGCCCAAGGCGCCAGGAGCGGGCTGCCGCGGCGTACTCCGCTCGCCTGTATGCCTGAAGAGGCAAGCGGAAGCTGGATCCTGGTCGGCTCCAACTTCGGCCGGGACGCCCACCCGGCCTGGACGGCCAATCTGCTCGTCCATCCCGACGCCGAGATCAACTGGAAGGGCGAGGACATCCCCGTGCGCGCCGTGCTGCTCGCCGGGCGTGAGCGCGCCGAAGCGTGGCGGGCCGCGCTCGTGTTCTGGCCGCCGTACGCGACGTATCAGGCGAGAGTGGACCGCGAGATCCGCCTCTTCCGCCTGGTGCGACGGCAAGGACAGCGCTGAGCGCTGGGCATGACGTGCGGGCGCGCCGCTGTGACAGGACGTGGCGCGGCGCGCCGGATCGCGTCCCGTCCGCTACTTGGTGGGCTTGCGGCCGGTGATGCCCAGATGGACCAACAGTGCGAGATTGGGCTTGAGTTCGGCCTGCTTGACGCCCCAGGTCTGGAAGCCCTTCTGGTGCGAGGCGACCGACGCGAGCATTGCGACGAGTGAACCGGCGACGGCCGCCGGGCTCACGTCCTTGTCGACCTTGCCCTTGGACTGGAGCTCCTTCACCGCGTCCGCAAGGGAGTTGGTGACCGAGGTCAGGATCTTCATCCGGATCTTGTAGAACCGTTTGTCCCCCTCGGCGGCACCGAGGTCCACCACGCGCAGGATCGCGTCGTGCTTGCGCCAGAAGTCGAGGAAACCCTCGACCAGTTCCTCGGCGGTGGCCCACGCGGCCTTGCCGACCCAGGAGCGGTCCGCCACGAGGCCGGTCAACGCGGCGCCCTCGCTTGCCATTTCGTCCGCGATCTCGAGGACGGCGCCCTCCACGTCGGGGAAGTACTGGTAGAAGGTGGCGGGTGAAGTACCCGCCTTGCGGGCCACGTCGATGACCTTGACGTCCCGGTACGGCGAGGAGCTGAGCATCTCGCTGAGGCAGTCGAGCAGCTTCTGCCGCGTCGCCTGGCCGCGTCGTCCGGCCACGCGGCCGTCGACGGTGCGTACTTGTCCTGTCATGCCGTCAGCTTACCGAGGGGTGATCGGCGCGCGATTCGGCCGACTGCAAATGGGGTGCGTCCCTCGGGTGGAGTAATGGTGTTATCAACAGCCTGTGGATAACTTCAGTGGACAACGCAACCAGTGAGTCCGCGCCCGACCCGGCCCGTGATCGGTGTGCGACCCGATGTGCGAGCCGGCCCGCGTTCCGACGTGGGCCCCAAGCCGCAGTCCAACCGCCGTCCACTCGCAAACCCAACGGACAGCCCACTCCTGCGTGCGGTGTGCGACGCCCTCCGCTTGACTGTTTGTGACCGTTTGCGTGCCTGTGGCTGAAGTCACACTCCGCGGTGAGGAAGGGGCCGGGTCATGGCTGGATTCACGCAGGGCATGCCCTGCTGGGTGGACGCCCAGCTGCCCGATCTCGAGGCGGGCAAGCGCTTCTATGGCGAGCTCTTCGGCTGGACCTACAGCCGCTACGGGAGCGAGGACGAGGTCGAGCGGTACGGCCACTACGCCGAGGCGTACCTCGACGGGAGGCGGGTCGCCGCCCTCGTGCGCAAACGGGACGGCCGGATGCCCACCACCTGGGGCGTCTACTTCGCCACCGATGACGCTGCCAGGACCGCCGTGGCGGTCCAGGACGCGGGCGGCCAGGTGATCATGACCCCGATGCCGGTGGGCCCCTTCGGCACCGCCGCGCTGGCCGCCGACCCGGGCGGCGCGGTGTTCGGCCTGTGGCAGCAGGGTGAGCGTCACTCCGGCTTCGAGGTCCAGGGAAGGCCGGGTGCGTACTGCTGGACCGAGGTCTACACGAGGGAGAAGGAGGCCGTCGACCGCTTCTACGCGGAGGTCTTCGGCTTCCAGGGCACCGAGCTGCCCGACGACACGATCGACTACCTGATGTGGTCGCCGGCCGGTGCGGAGCCGGGCGAGGACACCGCGATCGGTGCGCGCAGTGTGATCACGGAGGCGTTCCCGGCCGAGCTGCCGAGCCATTTCCTCGTCTACTTCGCCGTGGCGGACTGCGACCGGGCGGTGGAGACGGCGACCGGTCTCGGTGGGCGCATCACCGCGCCCCCGTTCGATATCCCGTACGGGCGGATGGCGGTGCTCACCGACAACCAGGGCGCTTCCTTCGCGGTGCTCGCGGAGCCGGGGGAACCGGGGCGGCGGTCGGAGCCTGCTCAGGCCCGCAAGACCGAGCAGCCCGCACGGCCCGAAGAGCCCGCTCAGGCCGAGGGTCCCGCTGAGCCCGAGCGGCCGGCTGAAGCCACGAGTCCCGCTCAGGCCGAGGGTCCCGCTGAGCCCGAGCGGCCGGCTGAAGCCACGAGTCCCGCTGAAACCGAGGGTCCCGCTGAGTCCGAGCAGCCGGCTGAAGCCAAGAGGCCCGCTGAGCCCGAGCAGCCCGTAGAGCCCGTAGAGCCCGTAGAGCCGGAAGAGCCGGAAGAGCCGGAGAAGCCGGAGAAGTCGTAAAGGGCTCAAGTATCGCCGAGGTAACAGACGGCTCAGACGGCACAAACCCGACCGGCAAGGCGCCAAAATAGCCTGAGACACCCCGGAACGCCCCCGGGTTCGCAACCGTGCCGTCAGGCAGGAACAATCAGGGGGCGACGGGGCCGTATCTGACTGGCCCGTACGGGGAGGTGGCAGCGAAGTGGAGCAGCTGACGCAGCACGACCCGAGGCGAATCGGCCCTTTCGAGGTGCTGGGACGGCTCGGGGCCGGCGGCATGGGGCTGGTCTATCTGGCACGCTCGGCTTCCGGCCGGCGCGTGGCGATCAAGACGGTGCGTACGGAACTCGCCGAGGACCAGTTGTTCCGCGTCCGCTTCACCCGCGAGGTGGAGGCCGCACGCGCGGTCTCGGGCTTCTACACCGCGGCCGTGGTCGACGCCGACCCGCGCGCCGCCGTGCCGTGGCTCGCCACCGCCTACGTACCCGCGCCCTCGCTCGAGGAAATAGTGAATGAGTGCGGTCCGCTCCCGGCCCAGGCGGTGCGCTGGCTGGCGGCGGGTATCGCCGAGGCCCTCCAGTCGATCCACGGCGCCGGTCTCGTCCACCGCGATATGAAGCCCTCGAACGTCCTCGTGGTCGAGGACGGCCCCCGGGTGATCGACTTCGGCATCGCGTCGGGTGTCTCCAACACCCGGCTGACCATGACGAACGTCGCCGTCGGCACCCCCGCCTACATGTCCCCGGAGCAGGCGCGCGACTCGCGCAGTGTGACCGGCGCCAGCGATGTGTTCTCGCTCGGCTCGACACTGGTGTTCGCCGCCACCGGGCATGCTCCCTTCCATGGTGCGAACCCGGTCGAAACCGTGTTCATGCTGCTTCGCGAGGGGCCCGATCTCGCCGGGCTGCCGGACGAGCTGCGGCCCCTGATCGAGTCGTGCATGGGGATGGACGCGGGCAGGCGCCCGAGCCCCGAGGACCTCCAGGCGCAGCTCGCACCCCATCTGTTCTCGTCGGGTGGTGACGACGACAGCGGTACGGCGTCGGCGTGGCTGCCCGCCAGGGCCACCTCGCTGATCGAGCAGCGCCGGGGCGGCGGGCGTACACCGCAGCATGGTCAGGGCGCCGCAGCCGCAGGAGCAGCAGCCGCAGGAGCGGCCAGCAGTGGCTGGCGCCCCGACCCGCACCTCGCACCCCCCAGGCCGGACCGCGCCCCCGACGCGGGCAGCGCCGACTGGGACGCCACCCGGCGCGGCGGCAGCGACCCCCGCACTGGGCAGGCGCGCCCCGGCCACGGCCGTCCGGGCCCGGGGCACGCCCGTCCCGGACCGGCGCACCCCGGTGCCGGTACCACCCCGCACCCGAGGCACGCGCCCGACGACCCCGTGCGCCTCGCCGGGGCCAGGGTGCCGATCGGCCCGGGCCTCCGGGTGGCCGACACCCGCGCGGCGCTCGTCGCCGACACGGGCCCCGCGACCGGCTGGGTCCGCGGCCCGGGCGGCGCCACCGGAGAGGCCGCCACCGCCCCGCCCGCCCCGGCCATGGCACCCCCTTCGGGTGAACCGGCCCGCTGGCGGCCCTGGCGGTTCCGGATGTCGAACGACGTCTGGGGCACCCCGGTCGTCAACGGCGAGCTGCTCTACGTCACCTCCTTCGAGGTCCACGCGCTGGACGTGGCCAGCGGCCGGCGCCAGTTCAAGACGCGTGACGTGGCCTGGTCGATGGCGCTCGACAGCGGGCGTATCCATGCCTCCGACGGACCCACGCTCTACGCGCTCGACGCGGCGGACGGCAGCGAGCGATGGCGGCTGGCCGCGGACGCCTGGGTGTATTCGCTCGAGGCCGCCCGCGGCACCGTCGTCACCGGCACCCGTGGCGGTGGCGTCCAGGGCTGGGAGGCGTCCACCGGCGAGAAGCTGTGGGAGATCACCGGGGCGCAGACCGACTTCGAGACTCCCGAGTCCGGTCCGTTCCTCGCCGACGGCACGGTCTACGTCTGGCGCGACGCCCGCCTTCAGGCCCTGGACGCACGCAGCGGCACGGAACGCTGGTCGTATCCCGTCGGGGACGCGGCCTCCTGCGGTGGCGTACCGGTTCGGGTGCACCAGGCGCCGGACGGGTGTACGTACATCGCCGCCGGCACCAGGGTGCTGTGCGTGGACACCGCGAACGGCCAGGTCCGCTGGCACTTCGAGGCACCCGCCGTGTTCCTCTCGCCGCCCACCTTCGTACCGGGGCCGGCGGTGACCGGCGGCGGTGTGTATCTCGCCGACTATCTCGGCACGGTGTACGCGATCGACGCCGCGACCGGCAAGGACCGCTGGCGTATCGCCACCGAGTCCCGTACCTCGATCGACCCGGTGCTGGTCGCCGACGGCAACGTGCATGTGGGCAGCGGCAGCGCGCTCTACACCCTGGACGCGGTCACCGGCACCCCCAAGTGGCGCTTCGCGGCGGCCGGGGAGGTCATCGGCGCACCGGTGGTCGCGGACGGGCGGGTGCACTTCGGCTCCGCCGACCATGTGCTCTACACCCTGGACGCGAGCGGCGGCCAGCTGCGCTGGAAGCTGGCGACCGGGGGCGAGATCACGGGGTCGCCGGTGGTGCGGGGCGGTGTGGTGTACGCCTGCTCCAAGGACCGTTGTGTGTACGCGCTGGACGCGGTGAAGGGCACGGCGACGGGAGCGGGACGGGGTACTTCGGCGGTCCACTAAGGGCCTGTAGGGTGACGTGCGCCCGTCAAGTTGGGTCAGTCCGTTTCAACGGGGGGTTGAACGTGAAGTCTCGCCATGTCCGTGCTCTCGCCGTCTTCGGCATCGTCCTGGTCACTCTCACCGGCGCTCGCGGTTCACGCGGCGGCGGCTGCGACAACGACCACAGCTCCGGTTCGGGCAGTTCGAGCAGTTCCGGCGGCGGCGGATCCCAGCACCACGACTACGACGATGACTACGAGGGCAGCACGGGCTCGACATCCGGCGGGGACGAGGCGACGGCCGACCCCACGCCGACCGACACAGCCCCGACCGATGCCACGAAGCAGGTGGAGGTCAAGTACTGCTCCGTCGCCCGCGACCGGACGAACCTCAGGGGCCACCTCTACATCTCGAACGACTACAGCCACAACCTGAGTTACGACATCACGGTGCGGTTCGAGCCGGATCCGGGCGGGGATCCGCTGGTGGTGAGCAGGAAGGACGTGGTCGTGGGCGCCGGCCAGAACTTCCATGACACGATCACCCTCGACTACACCGGCCCCGGCAAGGCGAACGAGCTGAGGGAGTGCGCCGTCGTCTTCGCCACCAGCACGGTGGTCCCTTCCTGAGGCAGGCCGGGAGGGACTACCGCACCCGGTACCCGCCCCCGACCCCACCGCGCCTGTTCGCGAACAACCCGGCCTGTCGCTCGGGCGGCAGGTTCCCCAGCGCGATCAGCTGCGGGGCATGGGCGAGCGCCTGCTGCCGCACGGCCTCCTTCGCCGCCCACACCGCCCGTACGGTCCCCTGCACCGCCTCCGTCGGGTACGAGGCGATGACGGCGGCGCAGCGCACCGCGGCGGCCAACTCTGCACCGGGCGCCGTCAGTTCACTCACCAGACCCGTCTCGTAAGCCCGCCGCGCCGAGACCCGCTCGGCGGTGCCCATCAGCGCCATCCGGGCGGCCTCGCCGAACGGCATCCGCATCGCCATGTGGACCGACTCGTAGGCGCTCACCATTCCGTAGCTGGTGTGCGGATCGAAGAACTGCGCGTCCTCCGCCGCGACCACGAACTCCGCCTCGCCCAGCAGGTAGAACGCTCCGCCGCAGGCCAGTCCGCGCACCGCCGCGATCACCGGCTTCCACAGGTCGTTCGCCTTGGGGCCGATGGTGAGAAGGGGATCGTCGATCGAGTACGGCGACGACGGCTGCGGCACCTCGGCGGCACGGTCGATCCCGGTGCAGAACGCCCGGGTCCCCGCGCCCGTCACCACCGCGGCCCGTACCGTGTCGTCGTAGCGGAACCCCCGCCAGACACGGGCGAGTTCGGCCGCCATCGCCAGATCGACCGCATTGTGTCTGGCCGGCCGGTCGAGGGTGACGACGGCCACTCCGGTGTCCTTGTCCGTATCGACCCGCACGGCGACTTCAGCGCTCATGAACGCTCCAGCATCCAGCGAGGCACGGTCGTTCCGTCCGCGAGCCTGGTGAACGCCACGCGGACCGGGGCTCCGATGCGCAGCCGCCCCGGGTCGACCGAGTCGAGGCCGGCGTCGGCGTCGGCCACCACATTGCCGACGAGCCGTATGTGCGGGGCGTCGGCGAGTTCCACGATCACCGCGTTGTACGGGGCCTGTTCGGCGTAGGGGGACAGCAGTGGCGGGTGGGGGAGTACGTACGACCAGATCCTGCCCCGCCCGCTCATCGGCTGCCAGTGGCTGTCGAACGACTGGCAGTGCGGGCAGCAGGGGCGCGGTGGGAAGCGCAGCCGGCCGCAGGAGGAGCAGCACTGCACGCGCAGTTCGCCGAGCGCGGTGTATTCCCAGAAGGGTGCGCCGTCCTCGTCGATGACGGGTGCGAGGTAGTCGCGGTCATGGTCGGGATGTGCCATCACTCAGTCCAACTCCCTGGTCGGGTCCACCCCGTCCGGGGCCGCGGAGATCGCCCGGACAGGGCCTGGTCAGGCTCGCAGCAGCAGTGCCGAGGTCGGTACGCCCTCGCCCGCGGTCACCAGACAGGTCGCGGCGTCGGGCACCTGGGCGGTGGAGATGCCCCGGAGCTGTTTCACGCCTTCGTTGATGAGGTTGAAGCCGTGGACATATGCCTCGCTGAGCCCGCCGCCCCCGGTGTTGACCGGCAGCCGCCCGCCGATCTCCAGGGCGCCGCCCTCGGTGTAGGCGGCGCCTTCGCCGCGTCCACAGAAGCCGTAGCCCTCCAGGGACAGCGGGATCAGCGGCGTGAACGCGTCGTAGATCTGGGCGACGTCGACGTCCTGCGGCCCGAAGTCCGCGGTCTTCCAGAGCTGCCGGGCCGCGGTCCAGGCGGGTCCGGTGAGCGGGTCGTCGTTCCAGTAGTTGACCATGCCATGGTGCTGGGCGGGCAGGCCCTGGGCCGCGGAGTGGATGTAGGCGGGCTTCCGGCGGCAGTCGCGGGCGCGTTCGGCGGAGACCACGACGCAGGCCAGGGCCCCGTCCGTCTCCAGGCAGTTGTCGAAGAGGCAGAGGGGTTCGCTGATCCAGCGCGCGGTCATGTACATATCGCGGGTCAGCGGGCGCTCGTACATGATCGCGGCCGGGTTCTGGTTGGCGCGGTTGCGGCAGGCGAGTGCCACGTTGAAGAGGTGGTCGCGGGTGGCGCCGTACTCGTGCATATAGCGCCGGGCCAGCATTCCGATCTCGTCGGCGGGCCGCAGCAGCCCGAAGGGGCGGGTCCACTGCCCGGGCGTGGGCAGTTGCACGCTGGTGTTCTTCCAGGGCCTGGGGCCCGAGCCGCGTTTGCGTGACCGCCAGGCGACCCCGACGCTCGCCTGCCCGGTCGCGATGGCGGCGGCGAGATGGCCCACGGTGGCGCAGGAGCCGCCGCCGCCGTATCCCACCTTGCTGAAGAAGGTGACGTCCCCGGCGCCGATCGCCTTGGCGATCTCGACCTCGTCGGTCTCCTCCATCGTGTACGAGGCGAAGGCGTCGACCTCGCCGGGTGGGATGCCCGCGTCGTCCAGCGCCGCGAGGATGGCCCGGCAGGCGAGGGTCTTCTCGGATTCGGGCAGGTGCTTCGCGAAGGGGGTCTGACCTATTCCGGCTATCGCTGTCGCGTCCTTGAGGGTCGCCATGCGGGCGAGGGTACAGCTAATCTGACGGACAGTCAGCTACCGGGAACGTGGTGGGAACGCGGGAGGAGCGGCGATGCGCGGCGACCTGGAGTGGATGTCCGTCCCGAGGCTGGTACACGGGGCCGCCGAACGGTACGGGGAGCGGGAGGCCGTCGCCGAGGGCCGCACCCGCGTCTCGTACGCCGAGCTGGGCGAACGGGTCGAGCGGGCCGCGGCGGGGTGTATCGCGGCGGGTGTGGAACCGGGCGACCGGGTGGCGATATGGGCGCCGAACACACTCGACTGGATCGTCAGCGCGCTCGGCGCCGTATCGGCAGGGGCGGTGCTGGTGCCACTCAACACCCGCTTCAAGGGCACCGAGGCCGCGTACATCCTGGAGCGCACCCGCGCGAAGCTGCTGTTCATCACGGGTACGTTCCTCGGCACCTCGTATGTGGCCTCCCTGCGCCGCGCGGATGTCCCGCTCCCGCACCTGGAACAGGTGGTGGTGCTGGCGGACAGCGCACCGGAGGACTACCGCACCTGGAAGGACTTCCTCGCGGCCGGGGACGGGGTGCCGGCCCGGACGGTACGGGCCAGGGCCGACGCCGTGGCCCCGTCGTCCCCGTCGGACATCGTCTTCACCTCGGGCACGACGGGCCGCCCCAAGGGCGCGGTGATCACCCACGCCCAGACCCTGCGCTGCTACGGCATCTGGAGCGAGCTGGCGGGGCTGCGTGAGGGCGACCGCTATTTGATCGTGAACCCGTTCTTCCACACCTTCGGCTACAAGGCCGGGATCATCGCCTGTCTGATGCGCGGCGCCACGATGGTGCCGCAGCCGGTGTTCAACGTGGACACGGTGCTCGCGAACATCGCCGCCGAACGCATCTCCGTCCTCCCCGGCCCCCCGACTCTGCACCAGTCGCTCCTGGACCACCCGGCACGCGACGCCCACGACCTGTCGGCGCTCCGCCTGGTCGTCACGGGCGCCGCCGTGGTGCCCCTCCAGCTCGTGGAGCGGCTGCGCACCGAGCTGCGCATCGCGACCGTCCTCACGGCCTACGGTCTTTCCGAGGCGTCCGGCATCGTCACCATGTGCCGCCGCGGCGACACCCCCGAAACCATCGCGACGACCTCCGGCCGTGCCATCCCGGACACGGAACTCCGCGTCCTGTCCTCCGCTCCGGGCGAGCCCGGCGAGATCCTGGTGCGCGGCCACCACGTGATGACCGGCTACTTCGAGGACCCCGAGGCCACGGCGGCGGCGGTCGACGCGGACGGGTGGCTGCACACGGGCGACGTGGGCGTACTCGACGAGGCCGGGAATCTGCGGATCACCGACCGGATCAAGGACATGTTCATCGTGGGTGGTTTCAACGCCTATCCGGCTGAGATAGAGCAACTGCTCGGCCTGCACCCCGATATCGCCGATGTGGCCGTGATCGGCGTCCCCGACGGCCGGCTCGGCGAGGTCGGCAAGGCGTATGTGGTCCGGCGGCCGGACGCGACGCTGACGGCGGACGACGTGATCGCCTGGTCGCGGCGGGAGATGGCGAACTACAAGGTGCCGAGGTCGGTGGAGTTCGTGGCGGAGCTGCCGAGGAACGCGAGCGGAAAGGTGCTGAAGGGGGAACTGCGGGCGCGACGGTAGCGGGGCGTCGGCCCTCCGCTTCCGGGACTGCGCCCGTTCCCGGCCGGGACGGCAACCAGCGGCTGCGAACCCGGCGCTGACACGCCACAGCCGCGGCGGCTCCCCCTCCGCGCCGCCGCGGCCGTACCCCGTCGTGTGTGGCTACTGGTTACTTCTTGGGCGGAAGCGGCGAGTGGTTGTCGCTCATGGTGGTGATGCCGCCGTCCGCGGGCGGGAGCGGCGAGTGGTTGTCGCTCTGCGGCTTCAGACCGGGCTTCTTGGGCGGGACCGGGGAGTGGTTGTCGCTCTGCGGCCCCAGGTTCCCGTCGCCGGGCGAGGCCGGGTTGCTTCCCGTGGTGGTGACCTTGTCGTCCCTCGCATCGCTCATACTCGTCAACTCCCTGAAAAATTGGCGTCAATCGGTTACGCCCGCTCAGCAACTCCCCCGAGGGTCGCCGAACGGGCGTGACCTGAATCGCTCACCTTAGCGATGAGCCCCGACAGTCCGCCCGCCCCCGGTGTACCCGGACCGCCCACTTGAGAGTGTCGGATGGACATAAACAAACGCTGAACGCGCCTGTCAGCAGCAGACTCAGGCGGCTGCGAGGGGAGTCAGCAGGCGCCGGACGTCCTCGGCCTCCGCGGCTCCCAGTTGCTCGTACAGACTGAGTGACTCGCGCCAGCATGCCCGGGCGCGGTCCGTCTGCCCGAGCGCGTCGAGAGCGCTGCCCAGTACCTTCAGGACGTTGCCCCTCATCTTCTCACCACCGATACATCCTGTGGCCAGGGCTTGTTCGGCGTGTTGCGCGGCTTGTCCGGGTCGCCTGTCCTGAAGGTGGGCCAAGGCGATGCGGTAGTGGGTTGTTCCCTCCCACAGGCGCTGGCGGTCCTGCTTGAACGTGTGCAGGGCCTCTGCCAGCACCTTGAGGGCTTCCGAGGGCTGGGTTCCGGTGAGGGCCACCCCCAGGGCGTAGTGGCCGTTGGCGAGCCGAAGTGTGCTTCCCATGCGGGCGTAGACCTCGATCCCCTGGCGGGCGTAGTCCACCGCGCTCTTGGTGCGGCCGGTGATCTCGTGCAGGCGCGAAAGGTTGCACAGGGCGCTTGCCTCGCCCGGCAGGTTCCCGTCGGCGGAGGAGCCCGCCATGGCCTGGATCAGGTGCTCCTCCGCCTCCGCGTGCCTGCCCTGGTTCAGGGCGATGATCCCGCGGTCGTTGTCCGCCCAGTACACCGGTGCGGTGTCCCCCGTCCGCACGGCCAGTGCCCTTGCGCTGCGGGCTTCCTCGTCGGCCTCGGCGTACCGCCCGGCGACCAGGTGGACGTTGGTGAGGGCGGTGCGTGCGCGGCCCTCGGCGTGGGGGTCGCCCGCCGTCCCGGCCGCGTCGCGGGCGGCGAGCACGATGGCGGCGTACTGCTTGGAGTTGGCACCGGACTCGCCCAGGTCCTTCGTGGCCCAGAGCAGATCCACCGCGCGTCGCAGCCGCCCACCCGCCAGCGACTGGCGTGCACATGCCAGCAAGCAATTCGCCTCGGCGTACAACCAGTCCAGCGCTTCCTGCCGTTCGGTGAACGAGAGGCCCTCGTACGTCGTCGTCGCCAGATGCGCCACCAGCCGTTCGCCCGGCCGCTCAAGCGCGAACACCCCTGCCGCTGTGGCCAGGTAGAAGTCCATCAGGCGCGACAGTGCCGCCTCCTGTCCCTCCGCCGGCCGCTCGTCCCGCTCCGCGCACGCACGCGCGTAGAGCCGCACCAGATCGTGGAAGCGGTAGCGCCCGGGCGCCGCCGACTCCACCAGCGAGGTGTCGACAAGGGCCTCCAGCAGATCCTCCGACTCGTGCGGCGGCAGATCGAGGACGGCGGCGGCGGCGGCGAGCGAGATGTCCGGGCCGTCGGCGAGGCCCAGCAGGCGGAAGGCGCGGGCCTGGGCGGGCTCGAGCTGGCCGTAGCCGAGTTCGAAGGTGGCCTTGACCGCGAGGTCGCCCGCCTGGAGTTCGTCCAGGCGGCGGCGCTCGTCGGCGAGCTTGGCCGCGAGCACCGAGACCGTCCAGGTGCGGCGGGCGGCGAGACGGGAAGCGGCGATACGGATCGCGAGCGGCAGGAAGCCGCAGGCGGCGACCACATCGAGTGCCGCTTCGCGCTCGGCGCAGACCCGCTCTTCACCCACGATCCGGGTGAAGAGCTGGAGTGCCTCCTCCGGCGACATCACATCCAGGTCCACCAGGTGTGCCCCCGCAAGGTCGACCATGCGGATGCGGCTGGTCACCAGGGCCGCGCAGCCCGCGGTGCCCGGCAGCAGCGGGCGGACCTGGGCCGCGTCGCGGGCGTTGTCCAGCAGGACGAGCACGCGGCGGCCGTCGAGTGTGGAGCGGTAGAGCGCCGCCCGCTCGTCCAGCGTGTCGGGGATCGCCGTGTCGGCCGTGCCGAGCGCCCGCAGGAACGCCCCGAGCACCGCCTCCGGTTCGGCGGACCGGTGCCCGGCGCCCTGGAGATCGACGTAGAGCTGACCGTCCGGGAACTGGGGTCGCGCGGCGTGCGCCACGTGCACGGCCAGCGTGGTCTTCCCGACGCCGCCGATGCCCGCGAGCGCGGACACCGCCATCACCGACCCCGCCAGCAACGAGCCTTCGGAGGTGCCGAGTTGCTCGCTCAGTTCCCGTACGAGGGCGGCTCGTCCGGTGAAGTCGGGTACGGTCGCCGGCAGCTGGGCGGGCTTGAGGAATCCAGTGGTGCCCGGATGTGAGTCCTGTGCGGGGCAGGCCAGGTCCTCGTCCGCCTGGAGGATCCGCTGTTGGAGCCTGGAGAGTTCGGGTCGGGGATCGACGCCCAGCTCATCGGCGAGCAGTCGCCGGGTGTCCGCGTACACCGCCAGCGCCTCCGCCTGCCGTCCGCTGCGGTACAGCGCCAGCATCAGCAGCTCGCGCAGACGCTCCCGCAGCGGGTGCGCGGCCGTCAGGGCGGTCAGCTCGGACACCGCCTCCGCGTGGTGGCCGGCATCCAGATCCATCTCCAGCCGTGCCTCGAGGAGTTGCAGCCGCCACTCCTCCAGGCGCACCCGCTGGGACTCGGCGTAGGGCCCGGGCACGGAGGCGAGTGCCTCACCGTCCCACATGCCCAGCACCTTGCTGGTCAGCGCCCGGGCCTGGGCGCGGTCGCCGCCTTCGCGCGCCTTCTCGGCCTCGGCGACCAGCTCCTGGGCGATATGGAGGTCGAGCGCCTCGGGTGGGGTGCGGATGGCGTAGCCGCCGGACTCGCTGACCAGCGCGCCGGGTCCCAGTGCCTTGCGCAGCCGGGAGGCGTAGGTGCGTACGGCCGCGAGTGCCTGCGAGGGCGGCTCGTCGCCCCAGATCGCGTCGATCAGCTCGGCCGCCGTGGCCATGCGCCCCTCGCGCATCAGCAGCGCGGCGAGCACGGCACGCTGCTGCGGTGAACCGGAGGGGAGGGCCTGGCCTTCGCCCCAGGCGCGTACGGGTCCGAGCACGCTGAAGCGCAGACCGCTGTCACCGCCGCTGCCGCCGCCCGCTTGAACCGGAGCAACGTGCTCCGGAACGTCCTGCTCTGGCACACCCGCCTGCTGCGCGGAGGACCTGTCCCCTCGGTCCATAGCTGCTCCCTGCTCGTACCGCTTCATGCCGTTCATGCCGCCGGTCCCGCCGGTGTCGCCCCAAGACAGTCTGCCTTGTGCGGGCCGCCTCGTCAGCAAGGGGTGACCCGCCGCACAGTTCCGTGGCAATAGCGGTACCGACTCGAAACCCCGCAGCGTGCACGGCAGGGAAAAGAGTGCTGACGCATCGTCAGATAGACGCTACCGTGAACCGTATGGAGAACTTCCCGAAGATCATCTCGGTCGACGATCACACGGTGGAGCCCCCACATGTCTGGCGGGACCGGCTGCCGTCGAAGTACCAGGACGCCGGTCCGCGCGTCGTCCGCGCCCCTCTGAAGGAAATGACCTTCCTCGGCGGCAAGTTCGCCCCGGTCATGGGCGCTCCCGGGGACGACGGCCCGATCGGTGACTGGTGGGTGTACGAGGACCTGCACCGCCCGCTCACCCGGCTCGACACCGCCGTCGGCCACGACAGGGACGAGATCAGGCTGGAGGTCATCACCTACGACCAGATGCGGCCCGGTTCGTTCTCCGTGCCCGACCGGCTGGCCGACATGGACGTCAACCATGTCCAGTCCGCGCTCTGCTTCCCCACCTTCCCGCGATTCTGCGGCCAGACCTTCACCGAGGCCAGGGACCGCGAGCTGGGGCTGCTCGGAGTGCGGGCGTACAACGACTGGATGGTGGAGGAGTGGTGCGGTCCTGACGCCTGCGGCCGGCTGATCCCGCTCACCCTCATCCCGCTCTGGGACGCCGGACTCGCCGCGGCCGAGGTCCGCCGCAACGCGGCCCGCGGGGTGCGCGCGGTGGCGTTCTCCGAGATACCTCCGCACCTGGGGCTGCCGTCCGTCCACACCGACGAATGGGACCCCTTCCTCGCCGCCTGCGACGAGACCGGCACGGTCATCGCGATGCACATCGGCTCCTCATCGAGGATGCCCTCCACCTCGGCCGACGCCCCGCCCGCCGTCGGCTCCACCATCACCTTCGCCAACTGCTGCTTCTCGATGGTCGACTGGCTGATGAGCGGCAAGTTCGAGCGCTTTCCGAACCTCAGGATCATGTACGCGGAGGGCCAGATCGGCTGGATCCCCTACGTCCTGGAGCGCGCCGACGTGGTGTGGGAGGAGAACCGCGGGTGGGGCGGCGTCGCCGGCAAGGTGCTGCGGCCGCCGTCGGAGCTGTTCGCCGAGCACGTGTACGGCTGCTTCTTCGACGACGCCTTCGGGCTGCGGAATCTGGACGCCATCGGCGCCGGCAACGTGCTGTACGAGACGGACTACCCGCACTCGGACTCGACCTGGCCCAAGTCGCGGGAGGTCGGCGAAGCGCAGATGGGGCACCTGGCGGCGGATGTGGTGGAGCGGATCGTACGGGGCAACGCGATCGAACTGCTGGGGCTCACCCCCGAGGGGCTGTGGCCGGGCGCGTGACGCCGCGCGGAGCCGCGCCCGCCCCCGCTGCTGTCCCGGGACCCTTCAGGGGCGAGTCCTGGGCGGCGGCGGGGGGCGGCGGGGGTGGTGTGGTGCTGCTGTCAGTCTATGTCAGGGGCATGACAGTCATCCCTCACGGGCGAACCGGTCCGGGCTCAGGAGGCCTTGAACGTCCAGACGTACGGCTTGTTGCTGTCCTCGTCGGACGCCCAGTGCACGGCCACTTCCTTCGACCCCTTGGGGATCATGTACGTCTGGCAGATGACGTGGCTCTGGCCCTTGCCCCAGTTCTCGATGTCACTGTCCGACTCACAGCCGGGCGCGTCCTCCGAGGCACCGATGAGGATGCTGCCGCGGTTGCCGTCGGCGTAGACCTCGACGTTGTCGCCGACATCGGGGTAGGAGGCCACCGTGCCGCCGCCCTCGTTCGTGTACTTCACGTACGCGACGGCGGGCACGAAGCCCTTGGCCTTCGCGGGGTCCGAGACGAGCTTCTTGGTGTCCTCCTCCGTGCCGATGTTCACCTTCTGCGCGGCGACGGAGTACGTGATGGAGCCGTCGTCCTCCTTGAAGGCGGCCTTCGCGCTCTCGCCCGCGCCCAGTTGGAGGTCGTCGGACCCGCCGTCCTCCAACTCGCCCGTGCTGCCCTTGGCGGGAGCACTGCTCTTGCCCGGGCCGGCGGACTCCTTGCCGGTGCCGGCCGCGTCGTCACCACCGTTGCAGGCGGTCAGCGCCAGGGCCAGGACGGCAACGGGCGCGGCGGCGCGCACCCATGGGTTCTTCCTGTACTTCCCGTTCATCACTTTCAATTCCCTTGCAGTACGACTTGGTTGCGCAAATTCGGTTATGCGAATCCGCGCGACCGACCGTATCCCGAGGCGAAGACCGCGCTCCCTTCGGGGCCCGTCGGTGTCCTGTATGAGGGCGGCTTGTGCGTTGCAGGCAGGTTTGGTGCCGCATCGGCGCCCGGGTGCCGTATCGGTGGGGCGACACGCGGGTGCCCCGTACCCATGGGCGCTCCGACCCGGCACCATCGGCGTATGACGCTCTCGCTCGCCGCAGCAGACAAGGTCCTGTCCGACAACTTCGCCCCGTGGGTGCTCGACCTCGGTCTCTCCGTGGCCGAGACGGGGGAGCGCCATGCCGTGCTGCGCCTGCCGTGGTCCGACCGGCTCGCCCGGGAGGGCGGGGCGCTCAGCGGCCAGGCCCTGATGGCGGCGGCCGACACGGCGACGGTGATCGCCGTGTCCTCGGCGCGTGGCGGCTTCGTACCGATGACGACGGTCCAGCAGTCGACCACCTTCCAGCGGGCGGTGACGGACGCGGATGTGCTGGTCGAGGCCCGTATCTCCAAGCTGGGGAAGCGGATGGCGTTCGTGGAGATCACGATGACGGCGGAGGGCGAGGAGGAGCCGGCCGCCCGTGCGTCGACGGTGTACGCGCTGCTCGGCTGACCGGAGGCCGGACCGGTCGTCCGGATCAGACAGGACCAGGCCGGACCGGGCACCTGGATCAGGCCGGACCGGGCCCCGCCGGCACGGCCCGGCTGCCGCGGCGCAGGCCGATGAGGTCGGCCACCGTGTCCAGCCAACGTGCCGCGCGGGCTTCGGCATCCGGTGCCCCGCCGACCTGCGCGGCGGCCTCCAGCCAGTCCCGCAGGCATGCGGACGCGGACCCTGACGGCAGGGGTTCGGCCAGCCCGGCGGCGTACGTGAGGCCCCCGGCCCGGACGATCTTCGCGACGTACCTCACCGAGCGCGGCAGCACGCCGAGCCGGTCGAGGGTGACGGCGGCGGCGATCGCACCGTCTCCGAAGAGCATGGTGCGGAAGGCGTCGCGGCTGAGGCCGTGGCGCAGCAGCACCTCGATATCGGTGTCGGCGAGCATCTCGTCGTCGGTGCGCGGGGAGGGGTCGTGGCTCATCGTCGTTTCCGTTCCGGTCCGGCTCAGCGGACGGTGATCGTGTAGACGTAGTAGGCGGCGTCGTGGTCCGAGTCCGTCGGTGTGCCGGTGGCCGTCGGGACCGGCGATGCCGCGACCTCCTCGGCGCTGCTGCAACGGCCGTAGGGGCAGAACAGCAGCTTCACCGTCGTCTTCCCGGGCGAGAGCGCGGTGAAGTCGAAGAGCTCGGATCCGTCTCTGTCGGAGACGTCGCGCTCGCGGTTGCCCCGGTACTCCAGGACCTCCGGGTCCGGCGCCGGGTCCGCCAGGTACCAGTTCTGGCCGAGAGGCGCCCAGGCTGGGACATCCAGCGAGAACTTCTCACCGCTCTCGACCGTGATGGTCCGCTCGTCGGTCTCGTACTCGGCGTCGCCGCAGCCGGTGAGGGCGAGAAGCAGGACGGCCAGCACGGGCACCGTACGCAGGGAAGACCGCATCGACATCCTCAGTCCCGCTCGATGTAGACGGTGTCGAGATCGCCGCCGTGGCCCTTGGAGTAGCGCTCGTTGGTGGCCGCGCTCAGATCGCCCTTGATGAAGTCGTCCTCACTCACCCACGCCGTGGTTCCCCAGGGGTTGTAGACCTGGAGCATCCCGTCCTCCTGCCCGACGATCACCAGGCTGTGGCCGACCCAGTCGCCGTCCTCGTCCTTGCGGGAGACGTTGATGGGGACGGGCTTGCCCTCGGCCACGGACTTCTCGATGTCGGGCAGCACATCGCGCCGGTCGTCGGCGCCGTCCATGTCCTGCGTGTCGTACTTGTCGCCGGTGTGCGGGCCGATCTCGTTGTTCGAGATCTTCTCCTGCCCGTCGGAGTCCATGCCGGCCATCTGGCGGTCCCACCACCAGCCTTCGTAGTCGCCGTCGCCCTCCTCGTACATCCGGAGCTGCTCGTCGCGCAGGCGCTCGAGGAAGCGATCGGGGTCGTCGTCCTTGCCGTCGGGGCCGCCGGTGAGTTCGAGGGCGTAGACCGGGTCGACCAGCGCCCGCGCAGTGACCGTCGAGGACGGTACGCAGGTGGGACCGTCCTGGTCCCAGAGCTTGTCGCCGTACTTGTGCTCCTCCTTCCCCTTCTGCCCCGGGGGCATGCCGGTGCTGATCGGCGTCAGGTGCTGCTGGAGCCACCCCGGGTCCTTGCCGTGGATCTTCCCGCCGAACTCCTCGACCTCGCCGATGCCGTAGCCCGCGGCGAGGGCCTTCATGAGGTACGCCTTCTCCTGCGGGGTGGATGCGCTCACCAGGAGGATTTCCATCCGCGTTTGGTCGGCGGTGGAGAGCTTCTCCATGGCGCGGCCCGCACGTTCGAGGTCGTTGGCGGTGAGGATCTCGTTCATTTCGCTGTAGCCGGGGTTGCTGGTGTCGGCCAGTGCGAGGCGGTCGGCGGCGGTGAGCTCGTCGGTATCCATCTGGCCGGCGCGGGCCTCGGCGGCCATCTTGTTCAGGTCACGGGACGCGATGCGGGCGGCTTCGTCGGCTTCGGCGGCTGCCTCGTGCAGCGCGTCGACGCCGACCGAGGCCAGCGAGCGTGCCCGCAGCCGGACCTCCTCCTCGCCGTCGTCCTCGTGCCAGTCGTCGAAGAAGCCGTCCCTGCCGCCCAGCAGAGTGCGGGCGTCACGCAGCATGCTGCGGCCGTTGCCGTCCTTCGTCTGCGCGGTCTCCAGCGCGTCGGACAGCGCGATGAGGGCCTTGCCGCCGCACTGGAACGCCTCGATCATCTGGCGGGCGTCGCCGGCGGCGGCGCTCACCACGTCGGAGGCGAGCACACTCGTGTCGCCGACCCAGACCTGCGGCAGTCCCTTGCGGGCGACGCCGTCGATCCGGTCGCCCACCTTGTCGGCCTCGTCGGTCTGGCCGGTGTAGCGCTTGCCCAGGGACTCGATCACCTTCGGGTCGCCGACCGGTGCCGAGACGGCGAGGGCGTCCTGGATCGCGTCGATCAGATCGTTCTTGCTGCCGGCCGAGGAGATGCGCCCGCGCAGGCCGTTGAGCTTCTGCCTGCGGTCGTTGGTGGATTCCGTCATGGACGTAGGACCCGTCAGTAGCTGCCCAGCGCCGACGGGCGCTGTGCGTAGACCGGCATGGTGCTGATGCCCTCGTCGGACTTCCCGGCCGCGTCGCCCCGCTCGCCCGCCGAGTCGACGGCGATGGAGCTGGTTCCCCTGCGCACGTCGATGTCGGGGTCGCGGTACGCCTGGCTGGAGAGGCGGATCTTGTCCGCGAGTTCGTGCAGGGCCGCTTCGAGGACCTTGGTCTCGGCTTCCCAGGCGGCCGAGAACGCCTCGAACGCGGGTCCGGTGTCGCAGCCGCCCAGGGTGTCCTGCGGGTAGCACATGGCGTTGGTGATGGCCTTGCGGATCTTGCCCACGTCGTCGCCGGACCCGTCCAGTTCGCCGGCCTGTCCTGACATGCCCTTGTGCCCGACCTGGTAGCCGTCCACGGCTCTTTCCCCCGTCTCCTGCGGTCTGACCGAACGCAATTCCCGCGCGGGGAAGTCGCGCCCAGGTCACAACCGTCAGGAAGTTAGCAGATGACCGCCATGGACATGCCTGGCACCACAGGTCTTCCACATGGCCCCCGTGCGGGCGCCACCCGGCGTCGAGTGTCGTGCCCACAGCGACAGCCGAAGGCGCGCTGCGGCACTCCGCCGCCGTCGGTGAACCGCGGTACTACGCGATGACACCCGATCGCGCTCACTCCCGCAGCCGCCCGAGCACGGACCGCACCGCACGCTCCACCGCCTCGCGTGCCTCGGAGGTGTGGTCGATCGTCTCGAAGGCGTGATGCGCGTGGGGCACGTCGATGATCTCGACGTCTGCCCCGCACTCCCCGGCGGCGATCAGGAACTCGTCGACCGTCGACGCGAGCTGCGGCCAGTCCTGCCCCACCCGGGTGAGCACGATCGGCGGCGACGGCCGTCGCGCCTCGGCGATGGTGCGGGCTGGGTTGAATCGCGTGTCGGCGAGCCCCCAGTTGGGCAGCGGCGCGAGCGCCGGATAGGTCGCGGCCAGGCACCGCAACCACGGCGGCGGCGCCGCAAGCCAGTCCGCCGCCAGCAGCCCGCCCGCCGAGAAGAACCACAACGCGACACGGTCGCCGTCCACCCGCGGATCGTCGCGTACGAGTGCGACGGCCTCGGCGACGTCATCGGCAGCCCGCGCGTAGTCCCCGAGGCTGTGCAACCGGTGTTCCACGGTCGCACCGACCGCGCCCGAGCCCGCGACGTACCGGCCGTAGCCGGTGAAGGCCGGCCAGTCGCGGGGCGCGGGCCGTGCCTCGGCGGGGACCGGGCCGCCGTGGACGAACACAACAGCGGGGCGCGGCCCTTCGGCTCCGGTGCCGTCGTCGGGCAGGTACAGATCGACGCGCCCCGTGCGCTCGCGTCGCCGCTCGGGCACATCCATCAGGAACGGCTTCAGATGTGCGGGCTGCTCGCTCGTCACGGCGTCCGACAGCCGGTGACCCTCGCCGGCAGCGGACCGCATGAGCACCTGGGCCAGTTCGGCGGGACACGAGAGCATCGGCCAATGCCCGGTACCGAGTTCGAAGAGAGTGACCTGCTGGTCGACGAGTCCCTTCAGGCGAGGGTCCCCGAGTCGCACCATCGCCTCGACCATCTCGATGCCCGGCCCGTTGGCCGTGCACAGCACTCCCGTCGTCGGTAGGCCGCCGAACCCGTCCCCGTCCGGCAGGAGGAGCGGCTGGGTGAGGGTCGCCCGTGGCTGTGGCGCCGCCCGCTCGTGCAACAGCGCCAACACGTCCGCCGGTACCCCGTCCACACTGCCCAGGCGGTGCCACTCGCCCGCCTCAGGCGGGCGGACCCGCCAGTCGTCCGGACCCGGCCCGCCCCTGCCCGACAGGCTCTCCCGCAGTGCCTGATCCGCCAGCAGCGCCAGGGCCGGTTCACCGTGCCGGGCCGGGGGAGCGTCGATACAGACGACCCGCACGACCCGCCGGGGGCGCCGCGCCGCCGCGCCCACCGCGGCGGCGACACCCCCGCCATGCCCGACGACCACCAACTCGGCTTCCTCCGCCCGGTCGACGATCCGCAGCACATCCTCGATGTGTGTCTCCAGGTCTGTGCCGGGCCCGGCCGATTCGCGCCGCTCTCCGAGCCCGGTGAGCGTCACCGGATACGCGCCCGCCCCTGCTGCCCCCAGCCGCTCGGCCACGTCCTGCCAGATCCAGCCGCCGGTGTGGATCTCCGGCACCAGAACGAACCCCGTCATGAACGCCTCCTCATACGCGCAGGTCCGGCGCGGCCGTACCCCCGTGGCCGGCCGCGCTCGCGGGTACCGTAGGAACTCCCCCTGAGGGAGGTTCAAGCCATGGCACCGGATCGCCCCGTGAACCCCGATGCGCCGGACGGCATGTGGAGCATCGGCGAGCTCGCCCAGCACGCGGGCGTCACCGTCAAGACCGTCCGCTTCTACACGGACCGGGGCCTGCTGCCCGAGACCGCCCGGAGTACCGGAGGTCATCGCCGCTACGGCCCGGGGGCCCTCGACCGGCTCCGTCTGATCCGCTCGCTGCGCACCCTGGACCTGCCGGTCCCTGAGGTGGGCCGGGTCCTGGAGCATGAGGCCGCCCTGGAGGACGTCATTGCAGGCCAGTTGGCGGAGATCGGCCCACGGCTGGCCGCCCTGCGCTGGCGCGAGGCCGCCCTGCATCTCCTGCGGGACTGCACCGCCGAGGAGCGCGCCGAGCGGCTCCGCCTGGTCGGCGCCGTGTCCGCGCCGCCCACCACGGCCGCGCTGGCGCGGTTCTGGCGTGGCGTGCTGCCCCCCAGGCTCCCGGCCCGGCTGGTCTCGGCCATCCTCGACGGAGCCGTCCCGCAGCTTCCGTCCGACCCGACGCCGTCCCAGGTGCTGACCTTCGCCCGGATGCACGCCCTCGCCACCGGCCCCCGCCCCGTCACCGACTTCTGCCGCCCCGTCCCGCGCCAGCCCGACCGCAACTGCCGCCCGGCCGTGCTCTATGAGGGCCTGGGGGAGGCGTACGACCTGGTCGTGGCGGACGTACGGGCCGGGAGGCCCCCAGCCGCCGGCGACGCGCTCGACGCCTATGTCTGCGCGTACGCCGCGTCACGCGGCATGCACGACACTCCTGAGTTCCGTCGCCAGCTCAGTCACCTTCTGGACCGGATCGCGGACCCGGTGATCGCCCGCTACTGGAACCTCGCCGCCGAACTGTCCGACCCCGCCGACCCGACCTTCGGCGCCGCCGACGACTGGCTCCGCGCGGCGCTGGACGCCGAGGTCGCCGCGGCTGCCTGAACCGCCGGGTAGTCCGGGCTTGAGGTCACGGCTCGGACGGCCGCCGGCCGGCGCGGGTGCGGCATCTCCCACCCCTGGGCAAGCCTCGACGAGTGCATGTGCTGCGCACCGCCGAAGAACTCGCAGAACTTCATGATCAGCGGATCCCATCCGTGCGGGTCCACGTAGGACGTTCCGGGGATGACCAGTTCCTCCTCGACATGGGCCCGGAGGACCTCCACCTGGAAGGCGGTGGCATGTGGAGCGGGACTGCCGAAGGGATGGGCCGAGACGACCCGGCACTCCAGCTGGACCGGGCATTCCGCGACCCTGGGCGCCCGGACCAGCTCCGCTGCCTGCTCGGTCAGCCGGGCGGCGGAGAACTTGTCGGGCTCGTACCGGTAGCCCTGCTTCGCCTTGTGGTCCGGAACCACCGGCTTGCCGGTGGTGAGTGCGATCCGGTCAACGGCACCGACCATGGCCGACGAGGGCAGGTTGAGCACGCATTCGCGCTCCCGCAGCAGGTTCGCCGTGGTCTGGGCGCTGTCGCCGAGACCGAGCATGCATGACTGGCCCAACCACCACGCGGAGGACATCGGCGCCAGGTTCGGCGTGCCGTCCTCGTTGAGTGAACTGATCAGCACCACCGGGGTCCCGAAGTAGAGGACTTTGAGCCCAGGGACGACATGCATGCGCTGCGCCTTTCGCCGAGTGCCGGACGGACGGACCCGCGATCAGGAATGCGAGCCACCACTCACTCTCCTGGGAGCGGGACCGTCAGCGCTGGCACGAACGCGACATGACGCTTCGGCCGAGCCGGCCGATCAGCGGTCACGTACCGGGTGTCCGAACGGAGCCGGCCCCGGCCTACTGCCGGCCTCGGATGACCGACATCAACCGCCCATGGGAGTCCGCGTCCGCGGCCACCACGAGTCCGCGTCCCGTCGCCCCGATCGGGCCACCGTCGACCCCGGTGACGACGCAGCCCGCGGCCCGGCACAGCGCGATACCGGCGGCGAAGTGCACGCTCCCCGACAGATCGCCGCCGTCGGTCACGTATGCGGCCCGCTTGCCGGCCGCGACCCAGGCCAGCGCCAGCGTCGTCGAGACGACCCGGGGCCGGAAGCGCCCCACGAACTCCTCGTCGGCCAGCATGTCCACGGCCCGGAATCCGGGCGCGTTCGGGAACGGCGGATCCAGGTTCACGTCCACCAACCGGGTCGCGGCCGTGGGCGCGAGCCGTGTGTCGCCGCCGTCGCCGCGCACCCACGCGGTCTCGCCGTCGGTGAAGAAGACCTCTCCACTGAACGGGTCCGCCACCGCCGCCGCCCCGCCGCGCAGCGCCACGTTGACGGCCACCAGCATGTTGCCGACGGCGTAGTTCAGCGTGCCGCACAGCGGGTCGACCAGCCACCGCCGCACCGCACCGGAGGCCCCCTGCTGTCCGCCCTCCTCGCCGAGCACCGCGTCGCCGGGCCGGGCGGCACGGATGACCTCGAGGATCGCCCGTTCCGCCGCCACGTCGGCGGTGGTGGCGAAGTCCCCCGCGCCCTTGTCGATGCGGTCGAGCCGCCGGCCGTACATGGCACGCACCATGTCCGCCCCGGCACGTACGGCCGCCACGGCCACTGCGGTGTCGTCAGGTTCCCCGTATGGATCGATCATGGTGTGCACGCTATCCGTGCGCACCCGCGGCCGTCTGCCTTCCGCTCCGCGATCGCGCACACCCCCCTTGCCCGTCGGGGCGCCAGCCAAGACCATGGTGACCCATCGAATATGACGGTGCGTCAGTTCAGGATTCCGTCATCCGCGGCGAAGGGACCGGTCATGGTGGTCTACGGGATGCAGCTCCCAGTCCAGTCGCAGAGCACCATCTACGCGGAGACCTGGGAGGTCTCCGCAAGCCCGGGCGACCTCGTCGCGATCGCCCGTGCCGCTGACCGTGCCGGGTTCGACTACATCGCGAGCTGCGACCACGTCGCCATCCCGCGAAGGCTCGCCGGGGCCATGTCCACCGTCTGGTACGACCCGGTCGCCACGCTCTCCTTCCTCGCCGCCGCCACCGAGCGGGTGCGGCTGCTCAGTCATGTGGCCGTCGTCGGGCTGCGGCATCCGCTGCTGACCGCCAAGCAGTACGCGACGCTGGACCACCTCTCATCCGGGCGGCTGATCCTCGGGGTCGGCGCGGGGCACGTGCGGGAGGAGTTCGAGGTGCTGGGCGTCGATTTCGAGCGGCGTGGTGCCGTGCTCGACGAGACGATCGGTGCGCTCAGGGCCGCCCTCGGGCCCGAGGAGTTCCCCAGCTTCAGGGGCGAACACCTCGCTTTCGACGGGCTCGGGCAGCAGCCCCGGCCCGCCCAGTCCGAGATACCGCTCTGGGTCGGCGGCTCGTCGCCCGCCGCCGTGCGCCGCGCCGCGCTCAAGGGAGACGGCTGGCTGCCGCAGGGGGATCCGCGTGACCGGCTGCCCGCGCAGATCGCGAGGATCCGGGAGCTGCGCGCGGAGGCGGGGATCGGGCGGCCCATCGTCATCGGCGCGATCACCGAGCCGCTGTACGTGGGCGACGCGGCCTGGGAGGTCGGGCGCCGCACCCTGACCGGGAAGCCGGAGGCCGTCGCCGAGTCGCTGCGTGCGTACGGCGCGATGGGCGTGGACCAGATCCAGGTGCGGTTCCGCAGCCGGAGCCGCAGCGAACTCATTGACCAGATGGCGGCGTTCTCCGCCGAAGTGGCGCCACACCTCGATGTATAGGAGTACGGGTATGGGGAAGCTGGACGGACGCGTCGTGCTCATCACCGGCGCCGCGCGCGGCCAGGGCGAGCAGGAGGCCCGGCTGTTCGCCGCCGAGGGGGCGAAGGTGGTACTCGCCGACGTCCTGGACGACCAGGGCGAGGCGCTCGCCAAGGAGCTCGGTGAGAGCGTCGCCCGCTATGTGCGTCTGGACGTCGGCCGGGAGGACGACTGGGCCGGCGCCGTCGCCGCCGCCCGGGAGGCCTTCGGGCGGATCGACGGCCTCGTCAACAACGCGGGCATCCTGCGTTTCAACGAGCTGGTGAGCACACCGCTGGAGGAGTTCCAGCAGATCATCCAGGTCAACCAGATAGGCGCGTTCCTCGGCATCAAGTCCGTAGCGCCCGAGATCGAGGCGGCCGGTGGCGGCACGATCGTGAACACCGCCTCGTACACCGCGCTCACCGGTATGCACTGCGTGGGGGCGTACGCGGCGACCAAGCACGCCATCCTCGGGCTGACGCGGGTCGCGGCGATGGAGCTCGCGGCCAAGCGGATCCGCGTCAACGCCGTGTGCCCTGGGGCGGTGGACACCCCGATGAGCAACCCGGGGGGCGCGGACGCGGCGGCGCTCGACGCGGTGTACCGGAAGCTGGTGCCGCTGGGGCGGGTCGGGCAGCCCGAGGAGGTGGCCAGGCTGGCGCTGTTCCTGACCAGCGAGGACTCCTCGTACATCACCGGGCAGCCGTTCGTCATCGACGGGGGCTGGCTGGCCGGGGTGAACCTGTTCTGACGCATCGTCAGGTATTGACGCGCCAGGGGCTCGGTGGAACAGTCGGGGGCATCCAGAACTGACGGAGTGTCAGAAACAACGCCCCAGACACGCGGGCACGGGACGGTGGTGGGTTCCATGGAGTTCGGACTGTTCGTACAGGGATACCTCGGCAAGCGCGCCGAGACCGACCCGCTCGCCGAGCACAAGGCGCTGATGGAGGAGACCGAGTACGTCATCCAGGCCGACAAGTCCGGCTTCAAGTACGCCTGGGCCTCCGAGCACCACTTCCTGGAGGAGTACTCGCACCTCTCCGCCAACGACGTGTTCCTCGGCTACCTCGCCCACGCCACGGAGCGAATCCACCTCGGCTCCGGGATCTTCAACCCGCTCGCGCCCGTCAACCACCCCGTGAAGGTCGCCGAGAAGGTCGCCATGCTCGACCATCTCTCCGAAGGCCGATTCGAGTTCGGCTCCGGTCGTGGCGCTGGTTCCCACGAGATCCTCGGCTTCATGCCGGGCATCACCGACATGAACCACACCAAGGAGATCTGGGAAGAGACCATCGCCGAGTTCCCCAAGATGTGGCTCCGGGACGAGTACCCCGGATTCCAGGGCAAACACTGGTCCCTGCCGCCGCGCAAGGTGCTCCCCAAGCCGTACGGAAAGTCCCATCCCGCGATGTGGTACGCGGCCGGGTCGCCGTCCTCGTACGCCATGGCGGGCCAGAAGGGCCTCGGGGTGCTCGGCTTCAGCGTGCAGAAGGTCTCCGACATGGAGTGGGTCGTCGAGTCGTACAAGACGGCGGTCAAGGACGCCCGTCCGGTGGGCGGTTTCGTCAACGACAACGTCATGGTGACCTCCACGGCGATCTGCGCGGAGACCCACGACAAGGCGGTCGAGATCGCGGTCGGCGGCGGGCTCAACTACCTCCAGTCCCTGCTCTTCCGCTACCACGACACCTTCCCGCGCCCCGAGGGCATCCCCGAGTGGCCCGAGCTGCTGCCCGAGTACAGCGCCGAGATCATCGAACTCCTCATCGCCGAGGAGCTGATGATCTGCGGCGACCCGGACGAGGTGCTCGCCCAGTGCAAGCGCTGGGACCAGGCGGGAGCCGACCAGCTGTCGTTCGGGCTGCCCATCGGCATCTCTTACGAGGACACGATGACGTCGATCAAGCTGATCGGCGAGCACGTCATCCCGAAGATCGACACCGACCCCGTGCACCGCACGACCCGCCTCCGCGAAGCAGCCGCCTGACAGGGAGCACTCCCTGTGGAGACCGCGGGCGGTGGCTTCCCGGACCGCCACCCGCATCCGGCCCGGCCGGAGGGCAACGCGGTCGCGGCCGGCCGCGACGCCCTCCGGCCGGGCCACATCCACAAGACCCCACGAGGCATGCCAGAAGGGACGCGGTCATGCTCGACCACCTGATCAGGGGAGCCACCGTCGTCGACGGGACCGGCGCCCCCGCCTACACCGCGGACGTCGGCATACGAGACGGCCGCATCGCCGTCATCGCCGAACCGGGCAGCCTCACCGAGGAGACCGGGACCAGCGAGGACGCGACCGGGCTCGTCCTCACCCCCGGCTTCGTCGACCCGCACACCCACTACGACGCCCAGCTCTTCTGGGACCCGTACGCCACCCCCTCCATGAACCACGGTGTGACCACCGTCGCGGGCGGCAACTGCGGATTCACCCTCGCCCCGCTCAACCCCGAGCGCCCCGAAGACGCCGACTACACACGCCGGATGATGTCCAGGGTCGAGGGCATGTCCCTGGTCGCGCTCGAACAAGGCGCACCCTGGAACTGGCACACCTTCGGTGAGTACCTCGACGCGCTCGAAGGCCGCATCGCCGTCAACGCCGGCTTCATGGTGGGCCACTGCGCGCTGCGCCGCCACGTGATGGGTCCGGACGCGACGGGCGGGCAGCCGAGCCCCGCCCAACTCGGCGCCATGCTCCGGCTTTTCCACGAGGCGATGGACGCGGGCGCCTGGGGCCTCTCCACCACGCAGTCGTCCACCCACTCCGACGGCGACGGCCACCCCGTCGCCTCCCGCCACGCCGGGCCCGCCGAGCTGCTCGCACTCGCGCGTGCCGTCGCCGACCACGAGGGCACCCAGCTCGAAGCGATCGTGGCGGGCTGCCTCGACCAGTTCGACGACGACGAGATCGACCTGTTCGTGGAGATGAGCGCCGCCGCGGGCCGCCCGCTCAACTGGAACGTGCTCACCATCGACGCCGCCGTACCCGAGCGGGTGCCGCGCCAGCTCCTGCCGAGCGAACGCGCACGCAAGGCGGGCGGCCGGATCGTCGCGCTCACCATGCCGATCCTCACGCCCATGAACATGTCGCTCGGCACCTTCTGCGCCCTCAACCTCATCCCCGGCTGGGGCGAGATCCTCGGCCTGCCCGTACCCGAGCGGATCGCGAAACTCCGCGACCCCGGCGTACGGGCGGAAATGCTGCGCCGCGCCTCCTCCAAGGAGGCCGGGGTCTTCCGCCGCCTCGCCCACTTCGAGCGTTACGTCATCGGCGACACGTACTCCCCGGAGAACGCGGGACTCACCGGCCGGGTGGTGCGCGACATCGCCGCGGAGCGCGGCCAGGACGCCTTCCAGTGCCTGGTCGAGATCTGCGCCAACGACGAACTTCGCACCGTGCTGTGGCCCATGCCGTCCGACAACGACCAGGCGTCGTGGGCGCTGCGCGCCGAGACCTGGCAGCACGAGGACGTCATGCTCGGCGGGTCCGACGCGGGCGCACACCTGGACCGGATGTGCGGAGCCCCCTACACCACCCGCTTCCTCGGCGACTGCCTGCGCGGGCGGAAACTCCTCCCGCTGGAGCAGGCCGTGAAGATGCTCACCGACGATCCAGCGCAGCTCTTCGGCCTGCGTGAACGCGGCCGGATCACCGAAGGCCACCACGCCGACCTGGTGCTCTTCGACCCGCAGCGGATCGACGCCGGCCCCGCCACCCTCGTCCACGACCTGCCTGGCGACAGCCCCCGCCTCGACTCACGGGCCGTCGGCATCGTGTCCGTACGCGTCAACGGCGTCGAGACCATCCGCGACGACCGGGTGACCGGCGCGATCCCCGGCAAGGTGCTGCGCTCGGGCCGTGACACGAGGACGGTGAGCACCCGGTGAACACCCGTGGCAACGCCCAGCGGCTGTACGTCGGCGGCGAGTGGACCGAGCCGGACGGCGGTCACTACGAGGTGATCGACCCGGCCACCGAGGAGGTCGTCGGCCTCGCCCCCGAGGCGAGCCGCGACCAGGTGTACGAGGCGACGGCAGCGGCCCGGGCGGCCTTCGAGCCCTGGTCCCGTACACCGCCCGAGCAGCGTGCGGCGATCCTCGACCGGGCCGCCGACATGATCCAGCGCGAGTTCGACGCCTACGCGGAACTCGCCCGCGCCGAGACCGGCGCCACGACCGGAACGGCCCGCGGAATGCAGGTCGCGGTGGGGGTGTCCCGCTTCCGCCGGTACGCCAAGGGCGCTCTTGAACCCGTCGAACAGGGCCTGCCCCCACAGATCAACGAGGCCGGCCCGATGGGCAGGGCGGGGATCTTCGGCGCACTCGCCGCCCGCCGCCCGGTCGGTGTGGTCACCTGCATCACCTCGTACAACAACCCCTGGGCCAACCCTGCGGGCAAGGTCGCCCCCGCCCTGGCCATGGGCAACACGGTCGTGGTGAAGCCGGCGCCGCAGGATCCGCTGTCCGTCTACCGGATGGCGGAAGCCCTGGCCGAGGCCCTCGAGGAGGCGGGCGCCCCGCCCGGAGTCGTGAACGTGGTGAGCGGCTCCCGGACGGAGGTCGGCGAGGCGGGCGTCGACTCGCCGGACGTCGACATGGTCAGCTTCACCGGCTCCACATCCGTCGGCCGGCGCATCGGCGAGGTGTGCGGACGCGGCATGAAGCGGCAGCTGATGGAACTGGGCGGCAAGGGTGCGGCGCTGGTCTTCGACGACGCCGACCTGGACGCGGCGGTCATGGGCATCGGCACCACCTTCTCGTTCTACAGCGGCCAGATCTGCACCGCGCCGACCCGGGTGATCGCCCAGCGCGCCGTCCACGACCGTCTGATCGAGAAGCTCACGGCCTACATGGGCTACCTGAAGCTCGGCGATCCGGCCGCCCCCGGCACGGTGGTCGGCCCGTTGATCTCCGCCGCCCACCGCGACCGGGTCGAGTCCTACGTCGAACTCGGCAGGAAGGAAGGCGCCCGTCTGGTCGCGGGAGGCGAACGCCCCGGCCTCGCCAAGGGCTTCTACGTGACCCCGGCGCTGTTCGCTGACTGCACCAGCGAGATGCGGATCGTACGCGAGGAGATCTTCGGCCCGGTGGTGGTCGTGGTCCCCTTCGACGACGAGGAGGAGGGTGTCGCGCTGGCCAACGACAGCGACTACGGCCTGATCGACTACGTCTGGTCCGGCGACGCGGCACGCGCCTTCCGGGTGGCCCGGCGGCTGCGGGCCGGTGGCGTCGGGATCAACACGATCGGGCGGAACATGGAGGCGCCGTTCGGCGGCTTCAAGATGAGCGGGGTGGGCAGGGACGTGGGCTCGTACGCGCTGCACGCGTACAGCGAGACGCAGGCGATCGTCTGGCCGGGCGGCTGAGGGGGTCCCACTCGCGCTCGTGCCGTCGCTGCTCCTCCTGCCGCGGCTGGGAACAGGCCCTGTCCGGTCGATCGTCCCGGGCAGCGCGAGGACAGCTGCGGCGTGCGGCGCCCCCGGGCATTCGGCGCTGCGGCCCGATCCGCGAAGACCGCCCGTACGGTGCCTACTCCGCGGCCGACTCGCAGAGCTTGCGCAGAACGGACCCGCACCTGCGTGCGTACGCGTGCTGGAGCCCGCGCGTCGCCAGTCCGCCCGCGCGGGCGTACCACTTCTGGGCGCGGCTGAACGCGGCCACGGTCAGCCAGACCGTGCCGTCGCCCGTGCGGTCGACCATGTAGGCCTCCTCGCCGCACTCGGGGTGGCCCGCGAGGGTGCCGGAGGCCCAGCCGGCGCGGCGGGGTTCCTCGACCGTCCACACGACGCGGCAGGGAGCCTTGATCAGGCCGCCGAGAGTGACGGTGACATCCACGCCGGGGGCCGCGCGGTCGGCGGTGGCGTCTATGCCGACGCCCATGGCGCGGTGCAGTTCCCAGGTGAGCACCGCTTCGGCCGCCAGGCGGAACACCTCCATGCCCTCGCCGAGTCGGGTGCGTCCGTACATCGGGTGGAAGCCGGGTGGGCAGAAGGCCAGGTCGTCGCGAGTCGCGCCGACGGGTTCGTAGGTGAAGAGTGCCTGGGGCATGGGTCACAAGAGTAGGGCGATACCCGGGGCACCTGGGTCCCGGGTATCGCCGTGTTCACAGCTGCCGCACGGCGGTCAGCTGACGTTGACCGCCGACCAGGCCGCGGCCACCGCCTTGTACTCCGTGCTGCCGGAGCCGTACAGGGTGGACGCCGCCGACAGGGTGCCGGTGCGGGCCGACTTGTGGTTGGTGCTCGACGTGAAGTACGTCGTCAGCGCCTTGTACCAGATCTGAAGGGCCTTGTCCCGGCCGATGCCGCTGACCGTGGAGCCGTCCGTTGGCCGATTACGGCGTGGCGCTGACGGTGCGGGTTGCAGTCATTTGTCCATGGAGTGAGACGAGTCAACGGGGTCGAGGCGTGCGTGATGCTCGCCGCCGCCCCGTGACCCTGGCGCGCGGACCCGCACGGCCCGTCAGCGGCGGGGAAGTTCAGCGGTAGCGGACGAGACCGCTGGTGTCGAAGGTCCAGCGCCCGGCCGGCACGGTGTCTCCGAAGACATACGGGACGGAGGAGCGGTATCTCAGCCCGTCGGGACCCTGCTTGGGCGCCGAGTGGACGGCGAGGGTGCCGTCCCGGGGGTCCACGACGACGTAGAGGGGGACACCCATCCGGGGGTAGTCCTCCAGCTTGGTGACGAGGTCGTTCTTCGGGTTGCTCTTCGACACGATCTCGATGACGAGCAGCACGGCGCGCGGGTCGACGGATTCGGCCTGCGGGTCGATGTCCTCCGTCGGGAACGCCATCAGATCGGGGACCTTCTTCAGGCCGGTGGCCGGATCGGTCATATCGGTGTCGTTGACGGCGGAGATGCCCGGGGTCTGCTCTCTGATCTGGTCCCGAAAAGCGTCCACATTGGTGGTGTGGGGCAGATTCGGGCTCATCATCACGAGCTTGACTTCCCCGTCCGTCGTTTCGACCTTCCAGCCCTTCTCAAGCTGTTCGGCGTATGCGGAGAGGTGCTCGACCACCTCGTGCATGCGCCGAATCTGGTCGGGGGTCATGTCGTTCACCGCGTCCTCCAGGGGCTCCCGGGCTCAGCGTAGCGGCCCCTCCGCGTCCCAGCCCGGGATCGTCGGCAGCACCGTTTCGGCGACGCGGAGGAGTGTCGCGTCATCGGGCACCGAGCCGTCGGTGCGCCACAGGGTGACGTCGAAGGAGCCGCCGCCGTCCTTCGCGTCCTGGGCGACGGTGAGAGTGCGGGCGGGGAGACTGGGACTTCCGCCGCCTCCGCTGCTTCCGCCACTTCCGCCACTTCCGCCGAGATTGAAGCTGATTTTTATGGTCTGGGTCGAATAGAGGACCGCCGGGCGGCCCAGAAACGTCCTGTGCTGGGCGGCGTTCCGCAGAAAGTCACTGGACCCGGCCACCGGCTCGCCGTCGTAGGTGGCTGACAGATTCACGGAATACGTCGCGAACTCGACCTGGCCTTCGGGAATGGCGATCTTCCCGACGGCGCTGTCGCTCCCGTTCGCCTTCGTCGGGGATTCCCCCGGCGTGCCCAGCAGTGCGGCGAGATCGGGCCGGTTCAGCGTCTCGCAGAGTTCCGCCCCGGAAACACGCGAAGACGCCTTCTCGGGCTCCTCGGGCCTCTCGGGCAGGCAGGTGCCGGGCGACCGCGCGGGGGCGCTGTCCGCGGACGACGCCTGCTGGGACAGGAACAGGGCGCCGGTGAGCGCGCCCACCACGACCAAGGCCGCTATGGCCTGTCCCCACCCGTTCGCGGTCGCTTCCTTCGTGCCCGGTCTTTGCCCGGGCACGCCGTTTTCCCCTGCCATGTCCCCCACCTGCCGTGATCCCCCCATAAATGCCCGGGTGACCCTAGCCTGTGGACATCCTGTGGACAAGGGAAAATCGGCGCTATTGCGGCGGGGCCCCGGACTGCCCCGCGCGCACAGGCTTGCCCCTGTGATGATCACGCGTGCGAGAATGCCAAGTCGCCCTAGGTGACTGTTGATTCGTGTGACGCGGACGGGGGCGGTCGATGGAGGCGCTGGACGCGCAGGACCCGCGCGCGGTGGGTGGCTACCGCGTACTGGGGCGGCTCGGTGAAGGCGGCATGGGCCGGGTCTACTTCGCGCGCAACGCGGGTGGGCGGTCCGTCGCACTCAAGCTGATCCACACCGACATGGCGGCGGTACCCGGCTTCCGTGACCGCTTCCGGCGCGAGGTGGAGGCCGTGCGGAGCGCTGCCGGGGCGGGCACGGTGCCGGTGGTCGACGCCGGGGTGGACGAGCTGCATCCCTGGTACGCGTCGGAGTACGTGCCGGGCCCCTCGCTCCAGCACGCCGTGGACAGCTACGGGCCGTTGCCGGCCGACGCCTTGTGGCGGTTCGCCGCCGATCTCGCCGAGACCCTGGAGCACGTCCACGGAAAGGGCCTCGTCCACCGCGATCTCAAGCCCTCCAACGTGCTGCTCGCGACCGCGCGCCCCCGGCTCATCGACTTCGGCATCGTGCACGTGGCTCTGGACACGGCACTGACCGTCAGCGGCGCCCGTATCGGGACCCCTGCCTACATGTCGCCCGAGCAGGCGTACGGCGAGCGGGTCACGGCCGCCAGCGACATCTACAGCTACGGGCTGACGCTGGCCTTCGCGGCCAGCGGGCAGGTCCCGCACCGGGGCACGCTGGTCGGGCAGCTCCCCGATGTGGACCGGGCGCTGCTCACACTGATCCAGCACTGCCTCGACCCGGACCCCGACCGCAGGCCAACCGGCGCCCAACTCGCCGTCCGGACACGAGCGCAGGACTCGACGGCCGACACCTGGCTGCCCGCTCCGGTGGCGTTCCTCATCGCCCGGACCTCCGAGGAACTGCTCAACCTGGAGGCACGGGACGACCGCGATGCGCGGTCGGCGCACCACGGGACTCCGCCCCGTACCGAGGCGGACCCGAAGGCCGAGCGCGCGGGCTTCCATGACGCACGCACCCAGGGGCCTACGCAAGGCCCTCCGCCACCGCGCACCCCGCCGCCGTCGACCTCGCCCCGCACCCCTCCGCCGCACACCGGCCCACCCACCCCTGCGGGTTCGCAGGGCGGACAGGGCTGGCGGGGCAAGGTCCCCCAGCCCGAACCCGGCCCCTGGATCCACGAAGGCATCCTCGGCCGGCCGCTCATCGGGCTGGCCTGGCTCGTCCCCCTCGGGCTCAGCGCCTTCCTGGCCGCGCTGACCCTGCCCACCTTCCTGACCTGGGTGCGGCTGCTCGGGGTGTCCGGTCTCGTCGGTGCGGCCGTCTGGCTGACGACGGAGCGCAGCTGGCAGAACCGGGCGAGGTGGTTCGCGCAGAACCAGGCCTACTGGCTGACGCTGGGTTTCTTCACCGTCCTGGGCTTCTTCTCGGCCAGCGGGTTCAGCGATGACGTGTCCACCACCGCCTATCTCAAGGAAGGCCGCACGACGACCTTCCTTGAAAACGCGGCAGGGGCCGTGATCGGACTCCTGAACATTCCCGTCCTCTTCGGCATGCTCGCCCTGATCTATGTGGTCCCGAGCGTCATCGGGCGGTGGATGCGGCAGAGCAAGGAAGAGGAGCCCTTGTCGTGAGCCGTCCGACGGACCACCCACCAGCTGTGCCCGGCGCCCCGCCGAGGCCGCACACCCCAAGGAACCGCGTATGAGCGACCCGTCAGCCCGCACCGACCACAGCAGTGCCCAGGACCCCCTGCGCGGCGTGTACCTGCGGCTGGTCGCCGAGGAATCGATACCCGAGGAGGCACGAGGGCAGTTCAGCTACCTGCGACCGCTGGCCACGGACCTCCTGGCGGGTTTCGTCCTCGACACCCCTGACAACGTCCGCGTCCTCAGCGACGCCGACGTGGCCCTCGTCGAGCGGGACACCCTCGCGGCCGCCGCGCGTGCCAACTTGCTCAGCGAGCCGGTCGACTACGACAACTTCGAGCTCCCCGGTGGCGCGGTCCTCCACATCCTCGGCCACCCGGAGTCGGTGTTCGCGGCCAGCAAGGTGCTCGTCTTCGACGAGGCGGTGCGGGCAGGCGGCGGCCCCGGGATACCGGACGAGGGTGCGCTGCTGGTCGTCCCGAACCGGCACAACCTCGCCTTCTACCCGCTCACCGACAGACACGTGCCCGAGGCCGTCAACGCCTTGGCACAGTTCGGGCAGGGCGCCTACGAAGACGGCCCCGGACGCCTCTCCCCCCGGGTCTTCTGGTGGCGCGCCGGCACCCTGACATCGATCACGCACTTCGACCAGGAGAGCGGGACGATGAGCATCTCCCCGCCCGACGAACTCATGACGATCATGCGTCGCCTGGTCGGCGACGCCGGCTGAGGCGCGCCCGCACACCTGGGCCCACCGCGGCACGTGATGTGGTCCGCAGTGCTCCGGACCCTGACCGAAGTAGGGCCCTACCCAAGGAACACGGGATTGGTGAACGCCGCCAGGGGCCCCGGGAGGCCCGGGATCGGCACCACCGGCGGGTGGCGCACCTCGGCCCGTACATACGCCGCGTACGCCGCCGTTGTCCGCCACTCCACCGCGCCCGGACCGTCCGTCGGCAGCGTCACCGTGTGCAGCACACCCTGGTCGGTGACGATGCGGGCCGTGAGGCCGGGGGCGCCCGCGACCTCCAGCCGGACCGTCACGGGTTCGTCGGCACCGACCCGCAGGCGTTCGCCGATGCCCGCGCGGCGGCCCCGGCCGTCCACCGCGCCGAAGGACAGCGAAACGGCCGACGACTCGGCGACGTACGAGCGCCCCGCGCGGATGCCGTCGAGGATCGCCTCACGGGTCAGGTCGTCCGCGAGCACCACCGTCTGCGGGGTGCCCACCGCGTCCGGGTCGCGGTGGGCGTCGCTGCTGCCCATCGCGGGAGTCCAGCGCGCTCTGCCACCTGTACGGAGGGTGCTGTCCCAGTCCATGAGCGACACCTCGTCGTCCGGGGTGTAGGGACCGTTCCACACCTCGATCGCGTCCGCCTCGCCGAATCCGAACTTCCATGCGCAGCCGATGCAGTTGGAGTGCGGATGGGCCGGGACGACCAGCCCGCCCGCGCGCCGGATCTCGCGGGCGAAGTGGCCGAACCGGTTGTCGCGCGCCCGGTAGCGCCAGTCGACGAAGGTGCCCGGGTCGGTGCCGATCGCGACGACATGCCCGTTGCGTGTGGTGACCTCCTCACCGAGCAGCACGAGCAGGTCGTCACCCGCGGCGTCCGCCCACGCGCCGTGTCCCGCATGGGTGTTGTGCTCGCTGCTGTTGACGAAGTCGAGCCCTGCGGCGCGGGCGAGCGCCGCGATCTCGGCGGGGGTGCGCCTGCCGTCCGAGTGCCAGGAGTGCAGATGGCAGTCACCGCGGTACCAGGCCCGCCCCCGCCCCCTGGCCCGCTCGGGCGGGTGAACCGTCCTGGGGGTCCTGGCCGTGGGGCCGTATGTGAGCGTGACGGTCACTTCGTAGGCGAGGCCCTGCGGTGCGACGGTGTACGGTCCGAGCGCGACATGCCAGGTCCCGGCGCGTACCGGCCCGGCGACATAGCCCGGTGTCGCTTCGTCCCCCCGGATGAAGAACTCCCCGCGCGCTCCGCCCGACCAGCCCCGGAAACCCTCACCGCCGAGCTCCGTGCCCCGCTCGTCGAAGATGCCGATGTCCAGGGCGTTTCCCTGGGTGCCGGGCGGGACCTGCGGCTTCTCGTACACGTACGAGACCTTGATCCCGCACACCCCGCGCGGGACCTCCACGGGCAGGTACACGTAGTCCGGCGACCCGGGCGGCAGGGTGCCGCGCACCACCTTGGTGGTGGGGCCCGTGCCGTCCGCTGCTGCTCCCGCTGCCTCGGCGAAGCTCACACCGCCCAAGGTAAGGGCGGCGGCGCCGCCCGTCACGAACAGTCCGCGTCTGCTGATCGAGTGGTTCGAGTGGTTCGAGTCGCACATGCCGTCGGCTCCCGGTGGTGAGAGGGACAGGAGTGGTGCGCTACCACTGGTACCGATGCGTGAACGCGACGGCAAGGGGTATCGCGGCGCTCTCGAAACCGGGCACCGTACGGCATACCTTGGGCTGCCACCGAAGTGCCGACGGAGCCTTGAGAGCTGACGGAGGACGCACATGCGGATCTCGACCACGATCTTCCTCACGGACGAGACGATCACGCCCGTACGCCTGGCCCGGGAGCTGGAGGAGCGCGGCTTCGCCGGGCTGTACCTGCCCGAGCACACCCACATCCCCGCCGAACGGACCACCCCCTATCCCGCGGGCGGTGAACTCCCGGCCGAATACGGCCGCACGCTCGACCCCTTCGTCGCTCTCGGCCAGGCCGCGGCCGTCACCACGACCCTCGGCCTCGGCACGGGCGTCACCCTCGTCGCCCAGCACGACCCGATCGCCCTCGCCAAGCAGATCGCGACCCTGGACCACCTCAGCGCCGGCCGTCTCACCCTCGGTGTCGGCTTCGGCTGGAACAAGGAGGAGGCGGCCGACCACGGCGTCGAGTGGCGCACGCGGCGCGAGCTGGGCCGCGACCGGATGCACCTGATGCGTGCGTTGTGGTCCGACGAACCCGTCGCATACAAAGGCGACTTCGCCTCGGTCCACGCCTCGTACGCCCACCCCAAGCCCTACTCCGGCGGTGCCCCCCGCACCCTCGTGGGCGGCGGCGCCGGCCCGAAGCTGTTCGCCCACATCGCCGACTACGCGGACGGCTGGCTGCCGATCGGCGGTCGCGGGCTCTCGGAGACGGTCCCGGTGCTCCGCGAGACCTGGGAGAAGGCGGGCCGCGACCCGGGCGCCCTCCAGATCGTCCCGTACGCGGTGCTGCCGTCGGCGGGGAAGCTGGAGTACTACGCGGAGCTGGGGTGCGAGGAGGTCGTGCTCCAACTGCCCTCGGCGGGGGACGGCAAGGTGCTGCGGGTGCTGGACGACTACGCGGGGTACCTCGGCTGAGGCCGCTGTGGCATCAGGCCGGAGCGCCGGGACCACGCGCCCGGTGACCTCGCCGAGACCGAACCGCACACCGTCAGGGCCGGGCGCCCACGCGGTCATGGTGACCACGTGGCCGTCCTCCGGATCCGTCCCCGGCCGTCCTCACTCGCAGGCGACGCCGTCGCCGTCCCGGTCGAGATGGCGGCCGTAGCCCGGGTCCCCGACACGAACGGGCGCGGCACCGGCGGCCCTGGCGGCATCGCAGTTCCGGTAGTAGGCGTTGTCGTCGGAGTCACCCCCGTCTCCGGATCCGGCGCCGTCCTGCTCGGCGACGCTCTCCGTCACCGTGACCTCCACCCGCACGTTCTTGGTGACGGTCGCCTTCGGCACCGCCTTCGCGGCGGGCGGAGTGGCCGTGACGGTGGCTGTCGCGGTGGTCGTCACGGTCGCCGTGGGCCGTGCGTCCGCCGCCGCGAGGGCCTTCTTGTCGCTTGCGGAACCCTCCCCGGCGCCCGCGATACCGATCCCGCAACTCCCTGCCAGGAAAGCCGTGGCGGCGATGGCGACCCAGAACGCGGGCCGGGAGACCAGGCGCGACCGGGCCTGGGGCGGCATCGGGGGAAAGCCGGGGGGTATCGGTCCGGGGTTGGGGTTGGGGTTGGGGTTGTACGGGTGCATGGGTCCCCCTCCACCTACGTCTCTATGTGAGGTGGGTCACAGTAGCCGGAAGGGGCATGCGGGGTCAGGGGTTTGGCCGGATCGGCGGGGAGGCAGGGCCCGGGCGGGGTGGCAGGGGTGGGGTCATCGCGGGCGCGACGCCGCGCGGACCCCCATCGTTGGGCACCATTCGACTACGCAGAGTATGGAAACTCTTGACTTCGGAAACGCGGGATCCGGCCGGTCAGGGCGATACAGCAGGCATCAGGGCCGCCACCTTCTCGCGTAGTTCCGCCTGCCAGGTCGCGGGATCCTCCCGGAGTGCGTGATCGAGGGCGTCCCAACGCACCTCGATCCGGGCACGCTCGGCCAGGGCGAGGGCCGTGGCCACGAAGCCCTCGGAGAGTGCCACCAGCACGGTGTGGCCGTGCGCGCGGTGCCATGCCAGCAGGGCGTTCGCAAAGGCCCCGTAGGCCACCGGGTCGACCTGGCACTCGTCGGCGACCATCGGTCCGATACCGGACGCGATCCCCAACTCGTCCTCGAAGAGAGCCACATGGCGAAGAAACACCCGGGCGACCCCGGTGGCCGGGTTCCACAGCGTCTCGTCACCCAAGTCGAAGTACTGGCTCATTCTGTCTCTCCCCGCACCACGCGTGTGCTGATGTTCCACTCCCGTGGAGGCTCGGCGTCGCAGAGGACGCACAGGTCGTCCTCGTCTGCCTCGCGTACGGCGTTCAACCGCTCGCACACCCGCGCAGCGCCGGACGACCACTTCGTACATTGAAGCGGTCGGGCCGCGCCAACCCTGTCCGGGAAGCCGGGCCGGCCCCGAGGCCGTCAGGTCACTCGGCTGGATGCAGGGCCTCCGCCACGGCCGGCTGCTCGCCGGGATGCCCGGCCGTCGACGCTCGGCTGCCCGCACGGCTTCGTCAGCGCCCTGACCAGCGCTCTTCCAGACTGCTGCCGGCTCACGATTAGCATGGGAAGAGCCTCCGCGGCCACACGGACAGGCCACGGAGAACCCACAGCCAAGGAGGTGGCGTGATCACGATGAAGCATGCCGCTGCTGACGCTGCCTGACGGGGGACGGCGCCCACGGCAGTGAGACTGGACGGACACCTACCGGCGGCACGTGGTACCCCCGCGTGACAGTGGCTGGGACAAACACACAAACCCAGTCGTGGTCCGGATCCAGAGCTGCGAACGCACTCTGGTGAAGCTGGAGCCGGAAGTAATCGCCCGCCTTGAGCGGCGGTGAACCGCGTCACTCCCCAGTCAAGCCTGCGACCCCTGCTCCGGCAGGGGGAGAACGAACGGAACCCTGCGCCTCCGAGTTGAAGACCCCTTCGACTCGCTGAGGAGCGGCATCATCAGCAGAACAACCGAAAACACCGGCTTCACCTGCGGAAACTGCGGCAGGGCGGTCGCGCCGGTGGTCAACGGAAGCTACCGCAACCACTGCCCGCACTGCCTGCACTCGCTGCACGTGGACATCTCGCCCGGAGACCGTGCCAACGACTGCCGCGCGCTCATGCGCCCGGTCGCCGTCGAGCACCACTCCGCCAAGGGCTACATGATCGTCCACCAGTGCACCGGCTGCGGCACCCGCCGTCGCAACCGCATGGCCGACGACCCTCACCAAGGCGACGACCTCGACAGTGTCCTCGCCCTCATGCGGCTCGGCCTTCACGAAGCCGGACACACAAACCGGCGCCGGACACACATCTGACGCCTCTGCGGCTCCCGCCCCCCGGCGGGAGCCGCTCTCCGATCCAGCCCACAGCTCGAAGCCCAACACCCGGCACCACCCCCTGGGATGGGATACGGGTGCCTCACCACCGCCGCAGTTCGTCCCGCAGCCTCCGTGCCACCTGCGCCATCAGCGCCTCCGCCCCCGGCTGGCTGCTCGCCGGGACACGGGACTCGGTCAGCACGGCCACGGCGAAGGCCTGGCCGTCGGCGTGTTCGACCACGCCCACCTCGTGGCGGAGGTTCAGCAGCGTGCCCGTCTTGGACGACCAGGTCGAGGCGTCGGAGCTGAAGTCCGGTGCCAGCCGGTGCCGCAGGACGTTGTCAGCCAGGAGGGTCCTGGTCCGTGCGGCCGTGCCGGGGTCGACCGGCGACGGTGTCGTCCACAGGGCTTGCAGCAGATCCGCGAAGGCACGCGCCGTGCCCGTGTTGGCCCGGGTCACATCGAGCTGCGGCAGCCGGTGGCCGCCGCCGCCCGTGCCCGCGTCGATCGCCAGTGTCTGGGCGAGATGCCCGTGCGCCGGGTCCAGGCGCTCCGCGGGGGTGTCGGTCAGCTCGCGCATGGGGTGGCGGACCGTGAGGCCGCGATGCAGCCCCAGTTCGCGGAGGATTCCCGCCACCTGCTCGGGCGGGGTGAGCGAGAACAGCGCGTCGGCCGCCGTACTGTCGCTCAGCGAAGTGCTGAGGTACAGCAGATCGTCGACCGCGACCCGGGCCGGATGGCGGAAGCGGCTCAGCCCGGTCGGCCCGGGGGTGGTGACACCGCCCGGCTCGACGTCGAGAGCGGTCGATCCGTCGAGTTCGCCGCGCCGGATGCGTTCCAGCGTGGCCAGCGCGAGCGGGATCTTGACGAGGGAGGCCACCGGCCGCTCGATGTCCGGGTCGATGGCGAGTTCATCGCCCGTGCGCAGGTCCCGTACGAGGAACGAGCCGGCGAGCCCGCCGTCGTTCAGCTCGTCGCGCAGGTCCGCCAGCAGCCTCTCGCCACCGCTGTTCATGCAGCCTCCTTGCCTTCCGCGCCCAGGCAGCGCCCGAGTGCCTCCCCGAGCCGCGTACGCAGACGCTCCGGATCCCCGGCCGCCGTCGCCGCGACCGCGTACCCCCGCACCAGGCTGGTCTCCCCGATGGGCCGCCAGTGCAGCGCGAGCTCCGCCGCCTGCGCCGCCGAGCACAGCAGCAGATCCGCCCCGCGCAGCACCTCCGCCACCGCGAGGGTCAGACTCGGTGCCACGACGAGCTGAGCGGGCCGCAGCCCGAGCGCGTCGCACTGCCGCGTCAGCGGATCGCGGACATGCGCCACAGCGTCCTCCGGCTGCATCCAGACCCGGCGCGGGGGACCGGAGTCGGTCCGTCCGACCCGCAGCGAGTCCAGGTACGTACGTCTCGCCCGCGACGCCCGCGCCCCGGCGAGTCCCAGCGGTACGGACCACACGGCCTGGTCCGACGGTACGGCCACGAGCGCCGCGCGGACCTCACCGGAGCGGGCGAGCGCGGCCCGCTCCACCGGCTCCGCGACATGCGGCTCCAGCGATACGTCCACCTCGCGGGCATCGGCGACCAGCCGGGCGAGGCCCCCGGTCGAGCCGAGATCGGGCACGGCGAGCCGCACCGGCTTGCGCTTGGCGGTCTCCGCCTCACGTTCCAGGGCGTCGGCGGTCGTCACGAGCCGCCGCGCCACCGGGAGCATGTCCCGCCCGAACGGCGTGAGCGTCGCCCGCCTCGGCGTCCGCTCGAAGAGCTGCTCCCCGAAGTGCTTCTCCAGCGCGGCGACCCTACGGCTGGCGACGGACTGCGACATCCGCGCGGCAGCCGCCCCCACGGTGAAGCTCCCGCGCTCGCTGACGCTGACGAAGGCGCGGCACGCTGCGACGACATCCATGGCCTCCGACCCTATGCCGAAACGGCATGGAACCACGCATTCCCGTCTTGGACCGCATATGTCCAGGTGGGCGAGGGTGAGCCCACACGAGACCTACGGAGGTTCGCACCATGCGCCACCAGACCCCCGCCCGCCGCGCCGCCCTCGGCGCGCTCGTCACGCTCGCCCTCGTCCCGCTCACCGCCTGCGGCCAGACGGCCGACACCTCCTCCATGTCGACGGTGTCGTCGTCGGAGGCGGCCAAGCCGTTCGAGTCGTTCAAGGGGCTTGAGCGGAAGTACGACGCACGACTCGGCGTGTACGCCATCGACACCGCCACGGGCCGCGAGGTCACCTACCGGCCGGACGAACGCTTCGCGTACGCCTCCACATCCAAGGCCCTGATCGCCGGTGCCGTGCTCCGTGCGTACGGCAACGGCAGCCGGCTCGACAAGCTGATCCGGTACGGGCAGGACGACCTGGTCGACCACTCGCCCGTCACGGAGAAGCACACCGGCACCGGTATGACGCTGCGCGAACTCTGCGACGCCGCCCTCCGCTACAGCGACAACACCGCCGCGAACCTTCTGTTCGACGCACTCGGCGGCCCCAAGCAACTGGACTCCATCCTCGAGAAGCACCTCGGGGACAAGGTGACCCAGATGGACCGCTACGAGACGGAACTCAACGAGGCGACCCCCGGCGACCCCCGCGACACCAGCACCCCGCGCCAACTCGCCCGGGACCTGCGCGCCTTCGTGCTCGGCAAGGCACTCAAGAAGGAAGAGCGGGCACAGCTGACCCAGTGGATGCGCACCAACACCACCGGCTCCAAGCTGATCCAGGCAGGCGTCCCCAAGGGCTGGACCGTCGCGGACAAGAGCGGCGGCGGTCGCTACGCCACACGCAACAACATCGCCGTGGTGTGGCCCGGCGGCGGCGCGAAGCCCATCGTCATGGCCGTCATGTCGACCCGCGACCGCGAGGACGCCGAGTGGAACGACGCCCTCGTCGCGGACGCGGCATCGGTGGTGGCGCGGTCCCGGTGAGGCTGGCAAGGCCTCCCGAGGGCTGCGGCTACGGCTGCGCCTGGGCGGCGTAGGAGACGAAGGCGGCCCAGGGGGCGGGGGCGAGGTCGATCCGGGGGCCGGTGGGGTTCTTGGAGTCCCGGACGTGGATGGTGGTGGGACAGGCGGCGACTTCGAGGCACTCGCCGCCTTCGCCACCGCTGTAGCTGGACTTGCGCCACTCGCAGGCGACTTCGATGCAGTTACCGCCTTCCTGACCGCTGTAGCTGCTCTTGAACCAGTCGAGTTGTGTGGTGTTCATCGCTCTCCCAGCAACTTCTCGATCAGGGCCAGCGACTCCCGCGGAGTGAGAGCCAGTGCCCGCATGATCCCATAGCGTTCGCTGAAGTAGCGGACTTCCTCCAGGTCAGAGATCAGCCGTGGGTAACCGTAGTTCTCGGTGTACGCGACCTGCTGACGACCCTTCGGAGTCAACAGGGTGAACGCGCCGTCCATGCTCGGGTGTTCCTCACAAGTGGTCGGCAACACCTGGAGCTGGACCGTTCTCCGCTGCCCTGCTTCCAGCAGTCGCTGCAACTGGTATTTGAGAACGGGCTGTCCGCCGATCGACCGCTGGAGCACGACTTCCTCCAATACGAAGCTGAAGGTCGGTGCGGGCCAGTGATCGAAGATCCCCTGCCGGGCCAGGCGGTCGGCCACGCGCTTGTCGATGGTCTCCTCGTCCAGCAGCGGCCGTCGTCGGGCGAAGATCGCTCGCGCATAATCCGGGGTCTGAAGCAGACCGGGAATGGACTGGTTCGCGTAGTAGTGCAACGCGACGGCGTTCGCCTCCGCTTCGGCGAAGTCCCGGAACCAGTCCGGATGCCGCACCCGCGCCTTCGCCAAGGCCTTCTCGACATCCGGAATCGCCGCCGTCAGCACTCCGCGCGCATCCAGCACGGGTTCCGCGCGCACCAGGAACTCCGGCTGGGGAGTGCGGACGGCCCGTTCCATCGCGGAGACCAGCGACTCCCCGCAGTGGGTCGCCGTGGCCAGCTCCTTCTGACTGAGCCCGGCGGCCTCGCGCAGCGCCTTGATCTGCTTGCCCAGCGAACTGAACAGGAGTGCCGTGCCATCGACCTCGACGGGCCGTGCCGGCCGCTCCTCACGCTCCGCGTTGCCCATACCCCGTACCGCCCTTGCCCGCCGCAGTGGTCACGGTCGACGCCTCGCACAGAGCCGGTGCTGTACCCGTACAGCTACGCTCCGTCGCGCCGTCACTACTGGAAAGGGTACGCACGACCAGCCACGCTCGGTGACATGAAGACCGAAATCGCGACCCTCAAGGATGAGTTCACGCAGCGCCTCAGCTCCACCAGACGAGGCGCCCGGCTGGCCCGCCACCTGGCGGTGCACCGCATCGACGCGTGGGGCATCCCGTACGGCAGTGAACTCTCCGAAACCGCTGCCCTGATCGTGGCCGAGCTCGCCGCGAACGCGGTGACTCACGGCCGGGTCGTGGGCCGGGACTTCGAGCTGAGTCTGCTCCTCGGGTCGGGTGTCCTGCGCATCGAGGTCTCCGACACCCGTGGCGAGCGCGCCCCGGCCATGGCCGGGCAGCCGGCCGCCGACGCGGAGACGGGACGGGGGCTCCTGCTGGTGGACGCGCTCGCGTCGGACTGGGGCACGACGCAGCGCGTCATCGGCAAGACGGTGTGGGCCGAACTGCCGCTGTCCTAACCCGGAAGTCCGATCCCTGCTCGCCCTGCGTGCAGTTCGGAGCGTACGAGTTCGAGAAGGCGGCCGGTCCAGTTGCGCCCCCGTCCGCCGTTGTCGCCCCAGTAGCCGGAGTCCAGCTCGTCGTAGACCAGGGTCGCGTCGTCGGTGGCCAGGAGGATCTCCGCCAGGTCGGGGTGCTGCGCGTACTTGATACGCAGCAGTCCGGTCATGACGGCGGTGCGTGCCTGTTCCCAGCCCTCACGGCGGTCTGCCTCGGACGCGAGCTGCCGCGCGGCGAAGGCATGCTCCGCGGTGGCGATGGCCGTCCGTGTCTCGGGGTCGGCGACGGACAGGCCCCAGTAGGCGTGGGCGACGGATGTGTATGTGACACCGTCGATGTCGAGGGGGGCCGGGTAGTCGTTGCGAAGCCCCTTCATACCCGGGTCGTCCTCGGACTTCCTGGGGAAGCCCTGGTACAGATGCACCGCCGGTGCGTGCGAAGTCACCGGCCCGTCGGCGGGCACCCGGGAGCGGTGCGCGGCGATGCTCTGGGCCCGTTCCTCGAAGTAGGTGAGGGCGGAGTCGTAGGCCTTCTGGCTTATGGTCTCGTCCGGCCGGCTCTCCAACGTGCCACCCGGCCCCGCCACTAGCACCTGGAGCGGCCAGTCCTTGTGGTCCATGTCGCCGAGCGCGTAGAGGCGCTTCGACACCGGGATGGCGAGGTACGCCTCGCGGGCCGTGTCCCGGTTCTCCTCGGTCCGGTCGGCGAGGAACACCTCAACGGCCTCCATGCACCGCTCCGTCGAGTCCGGGCGCCCGTTCAGGCTCTCGATCGTGTCCCGCACCTCGGCCAGCAGCCACTCGGGCTCGATCCAGACCTGCGGCTCGCTGAACTTCCACATGGCCAGGTCATGCGCCGAGGCCTCGGCACCGTCCGGCAGCGTGGTCGCGACCCAGCCGCTGCGCAGCTTCTCCTCGAAGCCCTCGAGCGTGACCAGGCCCCAGCAGTCGATGAGCCCGTCGGCGTAGATGGCCAGGTCGGTGAGGAAGTAGCGCCCGCCGTTGCAGATGAAGGCGTGCCGCCAGGTACCGGGTATGCGGACCCCGTCCGCGACGCGATGGATGATGCGGTCTCCGAGCATCCGGCGATTCTGCCAGTGCGCCCTGGTCGGGCACGTGTATTAAAGACGCCGTTTCGTTTGGATGGAGGCATGGCAGGGTGCGCAGCGTGCGCGGGATGAGGCCCGAGTAGCCTCGGGCCTGAGGGCACAATTGTCCCTCGGGTGTGTGCTTCGTCGTCGTTCTACTGTGTCGGGATGATCCGACTCGTTGCGCAGGATGACACCGTCGAGCTCAGTGAAGAGCAGGCGTCAAAGATCACGTTCTGGCTGCTGGAGTTTCTGCCTGCACGCACTTGCGAGGTCAGCGTGGGGCCCGGGGCAGCGATCGTGGTGCCGGACCAAGACCGCGGTCCTGAATATCTCACGCCAGGGCTTCTCTCGCAGTTGGAAGCCCTGGTTGGCTGTGCGCTGCGCGTCAGCTGACTTCCTAGCAAACCGCCCTCACATGTTCAATCGGCGTTGGCAGGTGAGAGCGGCGGCTATGCCGACGAAGGCGAGGAAGTGTTCGGCCTTGCGCTCGTAGCGGCGGTGGAGCCGACGGCAGCCGGCTAGCCAGGACACCGCTTCTGCCAGCGCCTCTGGCGACCATAAGGAATACCCTTGCGGACCAACCTAATGTGTGAAATTTAGAGACTCACATGAAGTACGGGTAAATTTGCAGGTCTGAGGTGGTGAATTCAACTGAAGTTCCGATAGGGAGTGGCGTGATTGTAGCTGCTACTTCGACGAGGATGATGTCGTCTAGAACTCTAATCGTCACAACTTGATCGTCGTCGAAGGCTTGGATTGTTCCGCGGATTGTAACTGTATTGGTGGAATACTTCCCTACAGTTATGTGCTTTCCAGCCTCGGAGACGCTCCAGGAGGCAAGTGGATCTGGAATATCGAACTCTACGTCGTAGGTGCCCAGTTGGGGATCCCCATCTCCTCTCCAGTGGCCCCAGGCCCTGCCTGCTGGCCCATCGAATCCTACGGTCTTGAGCTCCCGGTTGAAAATTTCTTCGATTCTAATTTGCATTATTTCAACCCCAATGGAACCCGCACCATTGTATTGTCCACAATCCACGTGTTTGTTGGTGAATGGAAGGTCCAGGTTTCCATGTGGAAATGGAATTTTGTGGGTTTGCTGTTCATCGTGATTACCAAGTCTGATGCTCCGTTGTCCATCGGCCGATACGAGACGGTCGGCATCTGGTAGGCCTGTTCGGGGTTGGATATTGGTGTAGGGCCCGTCTCCAAGGAAATTCTCCCATGATCCGCGTTTGCCGCGATCGGTCGGAATTCGGTCCCGTCAGCGGCCCCCTTTGTCGCCCTCATGCTCACGGAGTCGATCGCGCATCTGGACCAGTCCAGCTCGCCCCGGGTGACGAGTTGGTCGAGGATGACGCGGTGGAGCCTGGCCCAGACGCGGTCCCGGCTCCACTGGTCGAAGCGCCGGTAAACCGTGGGCCAGGTGACGAAATTTCCGGATAGCCTTAATTGGTCCACGTCGCGGTCATGGCGGCGGCGCGGGTGTCCGGTGGTCAAGCAATTGACGGCCCACTTCGTGAAATCGCGAGGCTAAGGCGTTCCGCGAGGCTGGATGTGGCTTCCTTGTCGCATGACAAAATGACAGAGAGTTTGCTGAGCGTCACACCTTCCGGCCGCTTGATGTAAGACCATCGCTGTCCGGCACGCCATAGGGATCTGAAGAACTCATCGCGAGCTGCGACATCCTTCGAAAGGGCAAGGTCTGCGGATTTGATGATCAGGATGTGATAGTCCGATGAAAGCCAATGGAGGTCGCTAAGGCAATCATAGAAGGCGTGCCAGTTCCATCCGAAATATTCAGGAAACTTCAGAATTTCCCAAAACTGCTGGAATGCTGATGACTCGTCGGGCATGTCGTAGCCATTGAGGCGTGCCACGTAAACGTGGCCGGATGTGGGTAGAATTACATCCGGATGCAAGCCGACACCTGTCCCGGTGATATGCATCCAAGGTGAGATGTGAATTTCCTTTGCTTCCTCTTTCATTAATCCACCCATCTAGGACTTCTGCCCACAATGTATGTTTGGTAGTGGGTCGGTGTGTAGTAGGCGGACCCGTCGCTGCCGAATACCCAGCGCTCCCCGCCGGGGATTAGGATTGTCTGGCGACGGGTATCTTCCGTATTCTTGGTATGTGATCGGCTTGCCTGACGGTTCGTGCATGGGGAGTTGATAGCCGCCTTTTTTGCCGCTATTTTCAAATGTCTCAGTCCACCACTTTGGCCCGTGGAAGCCCGGTCCTCCCCACCAGCCGAAGTTGTGATTCTCCATGTCCCGAAGGACTTGCATGGATTCTTCGGGGATGGACTTGGGAATCCATCCGTGGATCTTGTTAGTGTCCCCTAGAGTCGTCCCCGCATTCAATTCTGGGCAGCCTGACAACCCCATGGGGTCGACCCACGTGTGAGGATATAGCCCGCGGGGTTGGGAGCAGGGGCGAGTCCGAGTGGGTCCGCGCTCAGGTACCGCGCCGTCTCCGGGTCGTAGTGCCGGAAGTAGTTGTAGTGCAGCCCCGTTTCGGGGTCGAAGTACTGGCCCGGGAACCGCAACGGCGTGTACGCCGTGCTGGACTTCGCCCACGTCGTGGTCCCCCACAGCGTGCTCCGCGTGTGCCATGCCAGGTCGCCCGACTCGTCGATGAGCTCCGTCGGGGTGCCCACGAGGTCCGTGACGATGGCGAAGAAGCGGTCGTCTATCGCCTCCTGCGGGGTGTCCGCCGACAGCAGGCACTCCGTCTGCGCGAGAACGTTAGTCGCGGCCCCAGGTCGCCTGTGGTCAGTTCAGATTACCTTCAGAGGTGGTCGATCAGGGTCGTTGTATTTTTGATTGTGCAACGCAGAACTGTGACATTCCGTGAAAGGAGGAACCTTTGACTCTCATCACTTTCCTCCGCTGCGACGCATGGCGACGAAGTAGTCGTCGATTTCGATGATCTCGTCCAGGGTCAGGGTAGGGGGCTCGCCGTTCCTTTCGTGGACATGGTGAATGAAATTCTGGCCGGGGGATACACCGTACGCTTCCACGTAGTCAGCGGCGTCACCGCGCCAGTAGAACTCTCCGTCGGTGAAGATGCCGCTCCCGCCGGGCCTCTCGAACCGAGAGTCCACGATATCGGTCGTATGCTCCATGATAGCCAGAACGACGCTCCCCTTTCTCATGTAGGAAGCGATGAGATGACGCTCCTCTGATGACAGAGAATTCGCCTGGTCAATCATTTCGGCTTTCCGGTGCGCGTAGAATTGCTGGCCTTCAAGGTGGCTCAGGATTCCTAGCGGCCGGACGGGTTTCATTTCTTATTCTCCTTGGTTGGCATTGCTTGGTGAAGTTCCTATTTCACAATTGGATCACCTAGTGCTCCATGGGGCCACTCGCGGACTAGGCCTGTCCGCGGGTCGATGTCCACCATGTGGTGGCTGGCGTTTCGGACTTCCACCCCCAAGATCTCGGCGAGTTCCCGGGCTGCTCCGCCTGCCCCGTAACATACGACGAGCTGAATAGGTCCTCCTCTGTAGTGGGGGTTCTCGAGGATGGCGTCGGCGATCTGCTGTGGGTGGGTGATCATACCGTCGACTAGGAAGTCCCCACTCGGGTCTCCGTGAACGATGACGTCGTGGCCCGCAGTGCCTTTTGAACGGAAAATATTTTGAAGGGTGTTGGCATCGTCGCCGATTGCCGTTGCCGTCTCGGTGTGCCGAACCGTGGCTCCGGCAGCCGTGAAGGAGTCCATCGGTTTTCCGTCATGGGGCCTTGTTCCCTGCGCGGGGCACGCAGCGAGTCCCAGTGGGTCAAACCACGTGTGAGGGTTGTCGACGTACGCAGTGGGATTGGCGGCAGGAGCCAGCCCGAGTGGGTCCGCGCTCAGGTACCGCGCCGTCTCCGGGTCGTAGTGCCGGAAGTAGTTGTAGTGCAGCCCCGTTTCGGGGTCGAAGTACTGGCCCGGGAACCGCAACGGCGTGTACGCCGTGCTGGACTTCGCCCACGTCGTGGTCCCCCACAGTGTGCTGCGCGTGTGCCACGCGAGGTCGCCCGACTCGTCGATGAGCTCCGTCGGGGTGCCCACGAGGTCCGTGACGATGGCGAAGAAGCGGTCGTCTATCGCCTCCTGCGGGGTGTCCGCCGACAGCAGGCGTTCCGTCTGCGCGAGCGGGTGCAGGCCGCGGTGGTCCCAGGTCGTCGCGACCGGGTGGGGGAGGCCCGGGCCCTCGGCGGTCTGTTCGCACAGGGTCGTGCCGTCCCAGGTGAACGTCACCTGCTCCACGACCGTCTCGCCGTCGTCACCGATGCGTTGCTTCGCGGTGCGGCGGCCCAGGGCGTCGTACTGGTAGCGCCAGACCGTGCCGTCCGGTGTGGTCACCGATATGAGGCGGTCTTCGGCGTCCCAGGCGTAGCGCCAGGTGTCGGGCTTGCGTGAGAGGCGGGTCTTCTGGCGGAGGGTGACACGGCCCTGGGCGTCGTGTTCGTAGCGGACGTTGCCCGCGCGGGTGATGCGGGTGCCCGTGTACGTACGCGCGCCCACCGCCTCCTGGCCGGGGTGGGCCGTGGGCCAGGACGCCTCGGTCTGGTTGCCCGCCGCGTCGTAGGCGTAGCGCTCGGACCAGTCGGCGGCGTGGACGGCCGTGACCCGGCCCGTCGCGTCCAGGTCGAAGGTGCGTGCGCCACCGAGCTGGTCGTCGATGCCGGTGAGGTTGCCGTCGGCGCGGTAGGTGTAGCCGCGGCGCTGGAGCGAGCGGTCCGCACCGACGACGTGCTGGTCGGTGAGGCGGCCCATCGGGTCGAAGGCGTGCCGCAGGGTGACCGTGTCACCGATGTGGCGGGCCAGTTCCCGGCCTGCGGCGTCGTGTTCGAAGGTGAGGGTGCGCCCGGACGTGGTGAGTTCGGTGCGGCGGCCCGCCGCGTCGTACGACCACGTGCTCGCCGCGCCGCCCGGTGTCGTGCGGCCGGTGCGGCGGCCCAGGGTGTCGTAGGAGAAGGACAACTCACGGCCGTCCACCGTCTCGGACCTGAGGCGGCCGAAGCGGTCCCGCAGCCGGGTGAGCATGGCGTCCGGGGCCGCCGCGACCGCCAGTTCGCCGAAGACGTCGTACTCGTACGTGGTGACGGCGCCCCCGGCGTCCTTGCGGATGATCCGGTCGAGCTCGTCGTGCTCGTAGCGGACGGTCTCGCCGAGACCGTTCGTCCGGGCGGCGAGCCGGCCCGCGACGTCGTACGCGTAGGTCAGGGTGCGGTTGTCGAAGTCGGTCTCCGACAGGAGCCGGCCCGCCGGGTCGTAGGTGTAGTCCCAGGTCAGGCCCTGCGGGTTGGTGACCCGGGTCAGCCGGAGGTCCATGTCGTGGCTGAACTCGTACCGCACGCCGTCCGGACCGGTCCTGGCCGTCAGCAGGTCGAAGTCCGTGTACTCGTACGTCGAGACACCGCCCATCGCGTCGGTGTGCCGGACGCAGTTGCCCTCGCCGTCGTACGCCCACGACTGCTCCGAGCCGTCGGCCTCCACGCGGCGTGCCAGCTTGCCCTCGACCGTCCACTCCAGGCGCGTGACGGCGCCGAGCGGATCGGTGACGGCGACGGGGCGGCCGAAGGAGTCCCGTGCGTAGCGTGTGACCCCGCCCAGCGGGTCGGTGATCTCGACCGGCAGGCCCGCCCGGTCGCAGCGCACCGTGCTGGTGTGGCCCAGGGCATCGGTCACCGACGCCAGATGGCCGCGCTCGTCGTACGCGAAACGGGCCGTCGTGCCGGACGGGTCGGTCACCGAGGTGCGGTTGCCGCGTTCGTCGAAGGTCTGCCGGGTCACCCTGCCGTCAGCGCCGGTCACCTTCACCGGAAACCCGGGGCCGCCGTATTCGACCTTGCTCCGCCTGCCGTCCGGGCGGGCCACGGACAGCACGCGGCCGTCGTCGTCGTAGGTGATGCGGGTGGTGCGCCCCAGCGGATCGGTGCGGGACAGCAGCCGGTTGTAAGCGTCCCGCTCGAAGTGCGTGGTGGCGCCCGTCGCGTCGGTCTCGGCGATGATCTGGAGCCGGTCGTTGACCACGTACCGGCGCTCGTGCCCCGCGGCGTCGGTCAGCGTCGTGACACCGTCGTCGTAGGTGAAGCGCGAGCCCAGGTGCCCGTTGGCACCGGACTGCGCCACGCAGCGGTGGCGGTCGTCGTAGACGTAGTCGTAGTGGCTGCCGTTGGTGTCGGTCCACGAGGTGATACGGCTGTGCTCGTCGTAGCCGAAGCGCAGGGGTCGTCCGGAGGAGTTGACCACCTCGGTCAGCTGTCCGTCGGTGTAGCCGTAGTCGAGGATCCTGGTGCCGTCGGCGAGGGAGAGCGAGGTGACGCGCCCCTCCGCGGACGTGAAGCGCAGTCCGTGGCCGCCGCTGTGGGAGGCGGACAGCGGGGTCCCGTCCGCCGTGTACTCGAAGGAGACCCAGGCTCCGTTGCGGTCGTCGATCTGCGTCAGCAGGGCCGTGTCGCCGTCCGGGCGGTCCACGAAGTGCCGGACGTGGCCGGTCACCGGATCCGTGACGGTGTAGCCGTCCGGCTGCCGTGCCAGAGGCCAGCGGTTGCCGTGCCTCGGGAGCACCGGTACGCCGGGCGCGGGGTGCGGGTAGTCGAGCAGGCTGCCGTCCTCGCGGACGAACACGACTCCCTCGGCGTCGATCTCCAGCCGCTGGTCGACGGTGCAGGACCACGACGGGCCGAACCAGCGGCCCGCCCGGTAGGAGGACTCGTAGGTGCGGGCGAAGACCAGCGGCAGTGAACCCGGGAGCGTCACGTCGGTCTGCGGAAGGATCACGCGGCCGGTCGCCATGTCGACCGGGTCGCCGTCGCACACCTTGTCGGTCCTGGAGTTGCGTGACTTGTCGGGCTGGCCGTCGGGTTCGTTCAGCTCAGTCCGTGCCGGTCCCGGCTTCTTCGCTTCGGGAGCGCGTTTGGCGAGGCCGGCGAAGTCCTTGAACCTCTTGAGGGGGCTTGTGATGCCTTTGGTGCCCGCGAGTTCGGGGACGAGCTTGCCGGTGCCTTCCGCCGGGTCCTTCATGAAGTCGTCGATCATGGTCGACGCCGTGCCGACGGGATTGTTGAGCGATGTCAGCAGCCCGGCGGTGGTCGAGTTCAGGTTCATCATGTACTCGGCCGGGTGGAGGAGGTTGTACGGGTTCGACGGGTCGACCGAGCGGGCGAAGGACAGCATCCCCGCCGTGCCCTTGATCACGCCGCCGAAGAAGTGGTTGTAGTTGACGGCGTGGGACAGCAGGCCGTCCTTGAACCGGTCCTTGAAGGAGGGCTCGGGTGGCGCCGCCTCACGTGCCGTGCGGAGGACCGCGGTGACGGACTCGGCGGCCTCGTCGCGCTGACGGCGGGCACTGTCCAGCTTGTCCTGGGCGGCCCTTGCCGTCTCCTTGGCGGATTCGGGCTCCTGGAAGTCCCCCGGGCGCGGTGGGAGCGATTCCCTGCCCGCGTCCACCGCGGCGGCGTATGCGGTGACGCGCTGGTCGTGCGCGGTACGGGCGTCATCGGACAGCCGGCGGGCCGCTTTGTGCTCCTCGACGGCCTCCTTCGCCTGGGCCTGCGCCCACGCCACCGTCGCGGCGAAGCTGTCCAGCGCGGCGGCCACCGTCTCGAAGGTGTCGGCGGCGGCGAACCACTTGGGGGGCTGCTGCGCGGAGGACTTCCGGAAGGCCGTCGCGGCCTCGCCCTGGAATCCGTCGGCCCCCACGCCCTTGAGGCCCTCGCCGACCTTGTCGAACGAGGACTGGAGCTTCTTCAGGTGAGTGGCGGTGTCACGGAGCTTGTCCACGCTGCCGTAGACCAGTTTCGTGGGGTCCTCGGTCTGGCCCAGCTCCAGCTCGGCCACGTCCGCGCCAAGGTAGTTGGCGGTGGCGCGGCTCTCCTCGCGGATCCAGTCGGCGCCGCCGTTCCAGCCCGCCTCCTCGACCAGGTCCGCGGACTTGTCGCCGACCCATTCGACGGCTTCGCCCGCCGCCGAGCTCACCGCCTTGCCCGCGTCCTCGACGGAGTCGGGTACGAAGTCACGCCAGCTCATCGGTCAGCGATCTCCTCGGCGGCGTCCAGGGGTGCCCGGGAGTACTTGTAGAGGCCCTCGTCCGTCAGCTGGTCGCCCGTCCTGCTCCAGGTCTCCCGCACGTCCTGGAGTGCTTTCTGGCGGGACTCGGCGCTGTAGTCCGGCTTGTAGGCGTCGGTCGAGAAGACGTCTCCCCAGGCCTTCTTCTCGATGTCGTCCTCGGCGGCCTGCGGATCGCCGACGGCCGAGTTCACCGCGACCTTGAACGAGCCCTGCATGTACTGGTCTTCCTCCCAGAGGGTTCCGGCCGCGATGCCGGTCACCGCGCACAGCGCGCTGACGTCCTGGACCAGCGCCCGAACTCCCCACTCCCAGCCCTCGCTGAAGTCCCCGAAGGCGGTGGCGAGTCCGTGATGCCCCGACTCCCGCCCGGTCATGGTCAGGTCGCTGAATCCGGCGCCGCGCGAGGCATCGCCGGCCGCGCCGATCTCGCGCAGCTCGGCGATGGCGCCGCGCAGTCCCTCCGTGATCTTCTTGATCGCGGCCGGGTCGACCTCGAGGTCCCTGTCCCCGCTCACCGGGCGGCCTCCGCCGTGTCGACCGCGACGGCGTCCGGCACGATCCCGGACACCGGCGGGAACAGCATCGAGCCGTCCTCGTCCGCGGTGTTGACGGCGACACCCGTCGGTCCGTCGAGCGCGGGGATCACGGCGTCCAGCAGGCGGGCTCCGAGGATCGACAGGTACTCCCACTCCGCCGTTCCGCCGCCGGTTCGCGGGCCGCCGTCCCGGGCCTGGGCGAAGCGGGCGAGGGCCGACTCGTCCGTGAAGGCGTGGATCCAGCGGATGCCGCCGTGCCGGCCGGACATCAGTCCACCGTCGACCACCGGTACGAGCACGGCGGCGCGGCGGAACTCGCCCAGCAGCCGCCCCGGATCGCCGCGACCCTCGCGCGCGGCGGCTATCTCCTCGGCCAACTCCATGCTGGTGCAGCCCCGTTCGCGTTGGTGTATGCGCCTGGCCCTTACCCACTCACCGTACGTCAGTTCGCACTGTCAGTGACGTGAATGGTTGCGAAGAACACAGCGCTTTCACGGACCGGAACGGCGTCGTCCGCAGATACCCGTCCCGCACCAGCGCCGTTCGGTGCCTCTGCGAAGTGGAATGCGGGACACCGTTCGGAATGTTCAATTCCCAACGTTCTGGCGGGCGTCCCGCCTGCCGAGATGTCCTTGGACGAGCATCGGGTGTTGTGCCATCATGAAATTGCCAAGGTCTCGGGGGCACCTAGGCGACGAACGGGGGAATCAACCTTCTGCATCTGTGCGCGATATCTCCGCGCAGCCATCACATCCAACACTTTCGCGCTCCGGTCATGTGCCGTCGCCGCGCGTAAGTGCGCCCGTACGCGATCAAATTGGGACTTCAGTGATAGCGGAAGAAGTTTACGATCTCGTCCTGGACGACTTATTCATCCGGGCCGACCATCTGGTACCGGGAAGCAATGTCTTCCTCAAACTCGAGGGCCTGAATCCGGCAGGCTCGGTCAAACTCAAGACCGCCATCGCGCTGGTGGCCCAGGCGGAGGAATCCGGACTGCGCCTGCCGGGTACCCGCCTCATCGAATCCACGTCCGGCAACCTCGGTGTCGCGCTCGCCATGGTCTGCTCGGCCAAGGGCTACCGGCTGACCTGTGTCACGGACCCCAACGCCAACCCGCAGTCGGTGCGGATGATGAAGGCGCTGGGCGCGGAAGTCGTCGTGATCGACGTCCGCGACGCGAACGGCGGCTATCTGCAATCCCGCATCGACTACATCCACGACCGCCTCGCCGCCGAACCGGGCCGCACCCACTGGCTGAACCAGTACGCGAACCCGGCCGGGCCCAGGGCGCACCGGGAGCGCACGGCACGCGCCGTCCTGGATGCCATCGGGCATGTCGACTACGTGTTCATCGGGGCCGGGACCACCGGCACGCTGATGGGCTGCGCGGAGTTCTTCAGACAGCACAGCCCGGCCACCAGGATCGTCGCCGTCGACTCCGTGGGGTCGGTCTCCTTCGGAGGGACTCCGGCACGTCGGCACATTCCAGGGCTGGGGACCAGCAGGCGCCCGGAAATCCTCGACGAGAGCAAGGTCGACGAGGTCGTCATCATTCCCGAGGCGGACGCCGTGAAGATGTGCCGGATATTCGCGGGGGAGCGCGGACTGTTACTCGGTGGATCAACCGGCACCGTGCTCGCCGCAGTTGAGGAGAAGGCCAAGGACATTCCCTTCGGGAGTGTGGTGGTCGCCATCTCCGCCGACCTGGGCGAGCGCTATCTGGAGACCATCTACGACGATGCCTGGGTGACCGGCAGATGGCCGGAAGTCATCGACACGCCGCAGATCCCGGCCTGAAAGACCGCTTTCCCACCTGAACAATCAACAAGAGGTGTGCCGATGTTATCCATGCCCGAATTCCATGTGGTCGCGGGCGAGACCGTGCGCGAAGTGCTGAGCGGCAAGCGGTCCGAAGTGCTCGATATCGTGCGCGAGGCGTACCGCACCCATGAAGCAGGCCGGAGTGTCAACCCCGACAGCTACTTCCTCCGGTTCCCCGAGAAGCCCGACTCCCGCATCATCGCGCTGCCCGCGTACCTCGGCGACGACGTACAGCTCGCCGGCATCAAGTGGATCGCCAGCTTCCCCAGGAACACCGCGTCCGGCAGGCCCCGTGCCTCCGCCGTGCTGGTGCTCAACGACTACGAGACCGGCTATCCGGTCGCCTGCCTGGAGGCGGCGAACATCAGCGCCGCCCGGACCGCCGCGTCCGCCGCACTCGCGGCGCGCACACTGCGGCCCACGGGCTTCGACGGCACCCGCATCGCGGTCGTCGGCGGTGGCGTCATCGCCCGCAACATCTCCGACTACCTCGAGGCCGCCGGCTGCGCCCCGGAGTCGTATGTCGTACACGACCTGCACAAGGAGTCCGGCGAGGCCCTCGTCGGGCATCTGCGTGGCACCCATGGGCGGACCGCGTCGTTCACGCCCGATCTCGCCGACGCGCTGGAGGCCGAGACGGTGGTCTTCGCCACCACCGCGCTCGAACCCTACGTCAGCACGCGGTTCAGGCCGGGGCAGCTCGTGCTGAACGTGTCCCTGCGCGACCTCACGCCCGAGACGGTGCTCGCGGCCGACAACATCCTCGATGACGTCGACCACTGCCTGAAGGCCAACACCTCGCCCCACCTGGCCGAGCAACTCACCGGCTCGCGCGACTTCGTCACCGGCACCCTCGCCGGGGTCCTGAACGGCGAGGTGACCCTGACCGGCGAGCGGCCCGTGATCTTCTCCCCGTTCGGCCTCGGAGTGCTCGACCTCGCCGTCGGCGCGTACGTACTGGAGCAGGCGCGCGCCGAAGGGTCGGCCATTACGGTCCCCAACTTCTTCGGGGAGACCAGCCGATGGTGACACGCGAACATGTGATCGCCGTCGTGGGAGCCGGGTCACGCGGCCTCGGCATCGTGGAGCGCCTCGTCAGCCACTGCCTCGCGGCCCCGTTCCCGATCACCGTGCACCTCGTGGACACCCAGCCGCTCGGCCCCGGATTCCACCGCGCGGACCAGCCCGACCACCTCCTGCTGAACACGGTGTGCGGGCAGGTCACCGCGTTCGCCGACGAGGAGATGGTGGAGGGGCCCGCCGAGGTGCGGGGGCCGTCCCTCTACGAGTGGTGCCGGGAACGGGACCTGCGGGTCGCGGCCGACGGATACACCGTCCGCGCGGAGGACGGACGGGAGATCCGGCCGAACGACTTCCTGCCGCGCCGGCTGCTCAGCGAGTACCTCGCCTGGGCCGCGGAACGCGTCATCGCCGCGGCTCCGGCCGGCTTCGCCCTGATACGGCACCACACGACGGCCACCGACATCCAGCGGGGCCCGGACGGCGGGGAGAGGGTCCTCCTGGCCGACGGGACCTGCGTGACGGCGGACGCGGTGTTCGTCACCGTCGGGCACCACTCCCTCTATCTGCCGGTCGACCCTGACACGGAGGCGGACGGGTCGCGGTCGATCAGCCGCCCGTATCCGCTGCCCGGGGCTCTCGACGGCATCGCCCCCGGCGACGAGGTCGCCGTCCTGGGCATGGGACTGACCGCCATGGACGTCGTCGCCGGCCTCACCCTGGGGCGCGGGGGACGCCATGAGCCGCTGCCCGAGGGCGGCGGCCACGGCGGGGGTCTGCGGTACGTGCCGAGCGGCCGGGAGCCGCGGATCGTCCTCGCCACCCGCTCCGGTGTGCCGTCGCGCAGCCGTCCTCGGCTCAACCCCGGACGGATCCGCTTCGCGCCCCTCGTCCTGACACCGGAGCGGATCCGGGACCTGCGCCGCGGACGCGAAGGCGGCAGGCTCGACTTCCGCGCGGACGTGCTGCCGTTGGTCGAGGCCGAGATGGAACTCGCCTACCACCGGGCCGTGCTGGCCCGCGAGACCGGCGACCCGGAGGGCGCGGGTGCCGAGTTCGCCCTTCGGTCGCGCACATCGGGCTGGGAGCGGGCGCTGGCCACCGCACGCGAGCAGCACGGGCCGTATCCCCTGCACGGGCTGCTGACCGCGCAGCCCGCCGACCGGCAGTGGCGCGACCAGGACGAGTACGCCGCATGGTTCACGGCCCAGATGGGCGAGGACCTGGCGCAGGCCCGGGAGGGGCTCGGCGTCAGCCCGGTCAAGGAAGCCCTGGAGGTGCTGCGGGACCAGCGCGACGCACTGCGGGCGGTGGTCGACGATCCCGGTCTCGACGCGGCGTCCCTGGACTACTTCTTCGGGGAGTTCACCGCCACCGTCAACCGCCTGGTGATCGGTCCGCAGCTGGAGCGTTCGGCCGAGCTGCTGTCGCTGCTGGACGCCGGGGTGCTCCGGCTGGGACCGGGACCGCGCCCCAAGGTCATCGCCCCGTCCGGGCAGGGGCGTTGGCGCCTGGAGTCCACATGCCTGGCACGGCCGGAGAGCGCCGAGACCGACTGGGTCGTGCACGCGTATCTCGCCGAGCCCAGCGCGGACCGGCTGCCCGCCTCGCTGCTCGGCCGACTCGTCGCGGCGGGCCGCGCCTCCACGCTCACGGGGCAGGGCAGACGGGCCGCAGGACTCCGGGTGACCCGCGAGGGGCGCGGCATCGGCCCCGCCGGTGACGTGCAGCCCACGCTGTTCTTCCTCGGCCCGCACACCGAGGGGTCCAGCTACTACAACCACTACGTGCCGTCGCCCGGTGCGCCTTCCCGTGCGCTCCAGGACGCCGAACTGGCCCTGCGCACCGCACTGCCAGCCCTTCACACCACGAACCAGAGGACAGCATGAGCAACCGGAAGACCTACACCCCCTGGACCAAGGAGTACGGCGCCGAGACCCGGGCCGCCCAGGGCGACGGCTGGCGCTGCCCCACCACGGGAGCGGTGCCGCCGCCCGTCAGCATGGGCGCCACCTTCGCCCGCGACGAGCAGTACCGCACGCCTGCCGGGCTCGCCTACCTCCGCGACCAGGGCACGCCCGGCTACGAGCAGGTGGAGGACGTCGTGGCCGGCCTCGAAGGCGGCTCCGACGCACTGGTCTTCGCCTCCGGGATGGCCGCCGCCACCGCCGTGTTCCAGGTCCTGCCCGCGGGCTCCCGCGTGGTGGTGCCGCAGACCATGTACTTCGGGCTCACCAAGTGGCTGCTCGAGTTCGGCGGGCAGCGCGGGCTCGAGTTCGTACGCGTCCCCATGGACGACCTGGACGCCGTGAGCGAGGCGGTGAACGCGGCTCCCACCGCCCTGCTGTGGGCGGAGTCACCGGCCAACCCCACCTGGCTGGTGACCGACCTGGCGGCCTGCGCCGAGATCGCGCACCGGGCCGGTGCCCTGTTCGGTGTGGACAACACCGTGCCCACCCCGGTCCACACCCGGCCCTTCGAGCTGGGCGCCGACCTGGTCATGCACTCCGGTACGAAGTACCTCAACGGACACAACGACGTGGTCGCGGGTCTCCTCGTGGTCGCTCCCGACGGCACCGACGAGCGCGACGGCGCCATGTCCGGGCAGCGCCAGGCCATCTGGGAGCGGCTGCGTCTGCACCGCCGGCTGACCGGGCCCATCCTGGGGCCGTGGGAGGCGTATCTCCTGATGCGCGGCATACGGACGCTCTACCCGCGGATGCGGCAGATCTCCGCATCCGCCATGTCGGTCGCCGAGCACTTTTCCAGCCATCCGCTGGTGACCCGGGTGGCATACCCGGGCCTGCCGACCGACCCGGGGCACAAGGTCGCCTCCCGGCAGATGTCGGGCGGCTACAGCGGAATGCTGTCGCTGCACGTCGCGGGGGACTGGCAGCGCTCCCTGCGCGCGGCCGAGCACTGCGAGCTGTTCATTCGCGCCACATCCCTGGGCGGGGTGGAAAGCCTGATCGAACACCGGTACACATTCGAGGGGCCGGACAGCACTTCACCCAAGGACATGCTCCGCCTGTCCATCGGCCTCGAGGACCCGGCCGACCTCGTGGCCGACCTGGAGCAGGCACTGGAACGGGCTGCGAAGGACATAGCGTGAGCGACACCCGCAACACCAGCACCACGAGCGAGGCGAGCAGCCCCGGCGACACCACCGGCACGACCGGCAAGGCCACCGGCACGACCGAGGCGGACCAGGTGGGCCAGCCGGCCGGAGCGGACCGGGTGGACCCACCAGAAGGCCGCCCCCGTCTGTTCCGTGACGCCTCGCTGTCCGCCGTGCTCGCCGGGTTCGTCGCCGTCGTGGTGTCGTACTCGGGCCCCCTGGTCATCGTGCTCGCCGCCGCGGCGGCCGGTCACCTCGACAAGGCGCAGACCGGCTCCTGGGTGTGGGCGATATCCATCGGCAGCGGTCTGACCTGTATCGGGCTCAGCCTGCGCACGAGGATGCCGGTGATCACGGCCTGGTCCACGCCCGGTGCCGCGCTGCTGGTGACCAGCCTGGGGGCGTACTCGTACGCGGAGGCCATCGGAGCGTTCATCGTCACCGGTGTGGTGATCACCGTGGTCGGGCTGACCGGTGTGTTCGGACGGCTGATGCGGCAGGTGCCCACCGCCGTGGTCGCCGCCATGCTCGCGGGCATCCTCTTCAACTTCGGTACCGGGGTCTTCACCTCGCTGAAGACCGCGCCGTGGATCGCCGGGGCCGTTCTCGTGGCCTATCTGCTCGGCAAGCGCTGGCTGCCCCGGTACGCGGTGCTCATCGCGCTCGTGGCCGGTGTGGCGTCCAGCGCGGCCACCTCGCGGCTGCACATCAGGCTGGACGGGATCGAGCTGGCCCGGCCGGTGTTCACCGCCCCCGAGTTCTCGGTGGCCTCGCTCATCGGGATCGCCGTGCCGATGATCCTGGCCACCCTGGCCTCACAGAACGCCCCGGGCATGGCGGTGCTCACCGCCTCCGGGTACCAGCCGAAGGACCGGCTGCTGATCGGCTCGACCGGCCTGGTGTCCACGGCGCTCGCGCCGTTCGGCTCCCACGCCATCAACCTCGCGGCCATCACCGCGGCGATCTGCACCGGACCGGAGTCCCACCGCGACCCCCGGCGCCGCTATGTCGCCGGTGTCGCGTGCGGGGCGTTCTACCTGCTGATCGGGGCCTTCGGCACCACCCTGGTGGTGTTCTTCGCGGGGCTGCCGAAGGAACTGGTCGCCGCCATCGCGGGAGTCGCCCTCTTCGGCGCGCTGGCCGGGGGGCTCACCGGTGCGGTCGCCGAGGAGAAGGACCGGGAGGCCGCGCTGATCACCTTCCTGACCACCGCCTCGGGGGTCACCCTCTTCGGTGTCGGATCCGCCTTCTGGGGGCTGGTGTTCGGTGTGACGGCCCACCTCGTGCTGACCCGGTGGCGGCAGAGCACCGCTGGTTCCGGCGGCTGACACAGGAGACGTATGAGACGTATGACAGATGCCGCCCGGGTCGAGCTGCCGGTACGCGCTCGTATGCTCGGACCATGACTGCTCACCAGCCCGGACGTCCCACCGAGAACGCGATGCGGCGCGCCCTCAAGCGAGCACGCGACGGCGTCGCGCTCGATGTCGCCGAGGCCGCCGTGCTGTTGCAGGCACGCGGGGCGGATCTCGACGACCTGTGCGCTTCCGCCGCACGCGTGCGGGACGCCGGGCTGGCCGCGGCGGGCCGCCCGGGGGTGCTCACCTACTCGAAGAGCGTGTTCATCCCGCTGACCCGGCTCTGCCGCGACAGGTGCCACTACTGCACCTTCGCGACCGTGCCGGGGAAGCTGCGCCGGGCGCGGGCGACGGAGGGGGCACCTCCCAGGCGGAGCCTGGGGGCGTTCATGTCGCCGGACGAGGTGCTGGACATCGCCCGCCGGGGCGCCGCGCTGGGCTGCAAGGAAGCGCTGATCACCCTCGGGGACAAGCCCGAGGACCGCTGGCCCGAGGCGCGGGAGTGGCTGGAGGCCGAGGGGTACGACGACACCATCGCGTACGTACGCGCCATGGCGATCCGCATCCTGGAGGAGACCGGGCTGCTGCCCCACCTCAACCCCGGGGTGATGAGCTGGACCGACTTCCAGCGGCTCAAGCCGGTCGCGCCGTCGATGGGGATGATGCTGGAGACCACGGCGGAGCGGCTGTGGAGCGAGCCCGGTGGTCCGCACTACGGCTCGCCCGACAAGGAACCCGCCGTGCGGCTGCGGGTGCTGGAGGACGCCGGGCGCAGCTCGGTGCCGTTCACCAGCGGGCTGCTGATCGGGATCGGCGAGACCTACGAGGAGCGCGCGGACTCGCTGTTCGCGCTGCGCCGCGTGGCGCGGGCGTACCACGGCATCCAGGAGCTGATCATCCAGAACTTCCGCGCCAAGCCGGACACGGCGATGCGCGGGATGCCGGACGCCGAGCTGGACGACCTGGTCGCGACGATCGCGGTGGCCCGGCACATCATGGGCCCGTCGGGCTGTCTCCAGGCGCCGCCGAACCTGGTGGACGACGAGTTCGGGCGGCTGATCGCGGCGGGGATCGACGACTGGGGCGGGGTGTCGCCGCTGACACCCGACCACGTCAACCCGGAGCGGCCCTGGCCGGAGATCGACACCCTCGCCGGGCGTTCGGCCGCTGCCGGCTTCCGGCTGAGGGAACGGCTCGCGGTGTACCCGGAGTTCGTCCAGCGCGGCGAGCCCTGGCTCGACCCGCGGCTGCTGCCGCATGTGCGGGCGCTGGCCGACCCGGAGACGGGACTGGCCGACGAGCGTGCGATGCCGGCCGGGCTGCCCTGGCAGGAGCCCGAGGAGGCGTTCACCCAGTCCGGCCGCACCGATCTGCACCGCACCATCGACACCGAAGGGCGCACCGGCGACCGGAGGGACGACTTCGACGCGGTGTACGGGGACTGGGAGGCGCTGCGCGAGGCCGCCGCGCCCGGCATGGTGCCGTCCCGGATCGACACCGACGTGCGCTCCGCCCTCGCGACGGCCGCGGACGACCCCACCAGGCTGACCGACGCCGAGGCGCTGGCGCTGCTGCACGCGGACGGCCCGGCGCTGGACGCGCTGACCCGTATCGCGGACGACGTCCGCAGGGCGGCCGTCGGCGACGACGTCACGTACATCGTCACGCGCAACATCAACTTCACCAATGTCTGCTACACCGGCTGCCGTTTCTGTGCCTTCGCCCAGCGCCGCACGGACGCCGACGCCTACACGCTGTCGCTGAGCCAGGTCGCGGACCGCGCGCAGCAGGCCTGGGACGTCGGCGCGGTCGAGGTCTGCATGCAGGGCGGGATCCACCCCGACCTGCCGGGTACCGCCTACTTCGACATCGCGCGTGCCGTGAAGGAACGCGTCCCCGGGATGCATGTGCACGCCTTCTCACCGATGGAGGTGGTCAACGGCGCCACCAGGACAGGGATGCCGATCCGTGAGTGGCTGGCGGCCGCGAAGGACGCCGGGCTCGACTCGATCCCGGGCACGGCGGCGGAGATCCTCGACGACGAGGTGCGCTGGGTGCTGACCAAGGGCAAGCTGCCCACGGCCACCTGGATCGAGGTCGTCAGCACCGCGCACGAGCTGGGCATCCGCTCCAGCTCCACGATGATGTACGGACACGTCGACCAGCCCAGGCACTGGCTCGGGCACTTCCGCACCCTCGCCCGTATCCAGCAGGAAACGGGTGGTTTCACCGAGTTCGTCACTCTGCCGTTCATCCACACCAACGCACCGGTCTATCTCGCCGGAATCGCCAGGCCGGGTCCGACCACCCGGGACAACCGGGCCGTGACGGCGATGGCCCGGCTGCTGCTCCACCCGCATATCCCGAACATCCAGACAAGCTGGGTCAAGCTGGGTGCGGAGGGTGCCGCGGAGATGCTCCGCTCCGGGGCTAACGACCTGGGCGGCACCCTGATGGAGGAGACCATCTCGCGGATGGCGGGCTCCGGTTACGGTTCGTACCGCTCGGTCAGGGACCTGGTCGCGATCGCCGAGGCCGCCGGACGTCCTGCCAGGCCGCGGACCACGCTGTACGGCGAGGTGCCCGGGGAGCGGATCGCGGCGGCGGAGGCATCGGACGGACATCTGCCGGAGCTGCTTCCGGTGCTGACGGACTGAGCCGGGCGGCCAGGGGGCCGGTGTGCGGTGCCGGTGTCCGGTGCCGGGAGTCGGTATCCGGCCGTTGTCCGGCCTGGGCGGATGTGTCACACGGGCAGGCAACCCGTGATCAGAACCTATGCGGACGAAGATCGGTCACGCACGGTTCCGGCTTGATTGCGCCCATGTAGTGATTTCTCCTGGTCGATTACAGTGCTGCGCACAAGTGAGGAGGGAACACCGCGTGACCACAGCAGCCGCCGTCTGGGGCCGGGCCGAGCAGCAGGATTTCCGTGCCCGGGTACGCGGCTGCCTGCTCGGCGGCGCCATCGGGGACGCACTCGGCGCCGGGATCGCCGCACGGACCGTCGACGAGATACGCGAAGCACACGGAGCCGACGGGGCGGGCGACTTCCTGCCCGCGTACGGCCGGCGCGGCGCGGTCACCGCGGCCACCCAGCTCACCCTGTTCACCGTCGACGGGCTGATACGGGCCCAGGTGCGCAAGGACACGGGCGCCTGGCACCCGCCCACCGATGTGCACCGGGCGTATCTGCGCTGGGCGGCCACCCAGCGCGACTGGGGCCCGGACGAGCGCCGCAAGGACAACGGCTGGCTCGCCCGCGAGGAATGGCTCTACACCCGCCGCGACCCCCAGGCGGCCACCCTCAGCGGGCTGGCCGACGAGGTCCTCGGCACCCTCGACAAGCCCAGGAACCCCACGGCCCGCGACGCGGGCGCGGTCATCCGCTCGGCGCCCTTCGGACTGCTGGTGGGCTGGGAGCCGCAGCTCGTCTGCCAGCTCGCCGTGGAGTGCGCGACCCAGACCCACGGGCATCCCACGGCCTACCTCTCGGCCGGCGCCTTCGCCGTGATCGTGCACGGGCTGGCACGCGGTGAGACCGTCGACGCCTGCGTCCAGCGCGCGCTGGCCCTGCTCGCCTCACGCCCCGGCCACCAGCCGGTCACCGATGCCCTCAAGGAGGCGCTGGGTGCCGTGCGCCAGGGCATCCCCAGCCACGCCCGGGTGGCCGCGCTCGGCAACCCGGAGCACGCCGAGGACGCCCTCGCCGTGGCCGTCTACTGCACGCTCGTCAGCGAGGACGTCCGCCATGGGCTGCGTCTCGCCGTGAACCACGACGGCCCCTCGCACATCACGGGCGCGCTCTGCGGCGCCCTGCTCGGGGTCATGCACGGGGAGACGGCGCTGCCCCCGGCCTGGCTCACGGAGCTCGAGGGCAGGTCGACGCTGCTCGAGCTCGCCGACGACTTCGCGATGGAGATGACCCAGGGCCCGGCCCTGCACGGCCCGACCGTGTCTTCCCAGGGCTGGCTGCTGCGCTACCCGCGCGGCTGACCGGAGGGGAACGGGCGGGTTCTCCCGGGCGCGGCCGCGGGGAGCCCTCAGCGCATCAGCTCACCCGCGTTCACCAGCAGCGACTGTCCCGTGATCGACCTGGCCCGGTCGGAGGCCAGGAATGCCACCGCGTCGGCGACATCCCCGTCCGTGGCCAGCTCCGGCAGCGCCATCCGCGCCTTCAGCCGGTCGAGCACCTCGGACTCCGGCAGCCCCTCGGTGTGCGCGGCGAAGTTGACGTACGCCTCCACCGGCGGCCCCCACATCCAGCCCGGCAGCACGGTGTTGACCCGGATCCGGTACGGGCCCAGCTCCTGGGCCAGCGAGTACATCGCCGAGGTGAGCGCGCCCTTGGACGCCGCGTACGCCGCCTGCCGCACCTGTGAAGGCGCGGCCACCGCCGACTGCGTGCCGATGATGACGACGGAGCCACCGCGTTCCTTCAGTGCGGGGAGGCAGGCCCGGGTCATCCGCAGCGTTCCCAGCAGATTCACATCGACGACCTGCTGCCAGGTCGAGAAGTCGGCGTCCTCCAGGCCCCCGAAGTAGCTGTCCCAGGCGGCCACATGGACCACCGCGTCGATTCCCCCGAAGCGCTCGACGGCAAGCCCCGCCAGCGCATCGCACTGCGCCTCGTCGGTGATGTCGGTGGGGCGGTGTGCGGTGCGGGTCCCCGAAGGGTCGATCTGCGCGGCGGACTTGGCGAGGTTCGCCTCCGTGCGCGCACCCAGTACGGCGTTCCCGCCGTCCCTGACGGCGGTCGCGGCGACCTGGTGCCCGAGCCCGGCCCCGACGCCGGACACGATGACGGTCTTCCCCTGAAGCAGCATTCCGACGGCTCCCGGCTCTGGTCATCCATCTGACGGAGCGTCAGAGTAGGTCCGTCCGGCACAGGAAGGAAGAGGGAGGAGGGGAGCGAGCCTCATGAGCGAGGACACCCGGCCCGGGGTCTACGCGGAACTGGCGGCCGTCGGCCCTTATGGAGTCCACCCCGGCCACGCCCTGATCACCATGGTCGAGCCGCACCCCGGCCATGAGTACGCCTACAACCGCTGGTACGAGGACGACCACTACTACGCGGGCGCGATGGCGATGCCCTGGATCTTCGCCGGCAGGCGCTGGGTGGCGACCCGTGACCTGCAACTGCTCAGATATCCGGAGAAGTCGGCGGTCGCCCAGCCGGTGACCACGGGCTGCTACATCTCCACGTACTGGATCACCGAGGGCCGCTACGACGACCACATGAAGTGGACCGTCGCCATCAACAAGCGGCTGAACCGCGACAGCCGGGTCCACCAGGCCCGTACCCATGTCTTCACGGCCTTCCAGGACCACGCGGCGACCGTCTACCGGGACGGGGCCGCCGGTCCACGCGACCACCACGCGCTCGACCACCCCTACAGGGGGCTGGTGGTCGAGGTCATCGACGCGGAGGGGCCGCGGCAGCGGAGCGAGCTGCTGGAGTGGCTGCGTACCAGCGAACTGCCCAGGCGGCTCGCGGGCTCTCCGGCGGCGATGGTGACGGTCTTCCGGCCGACACCGCTGCCGCTGGAGCGGATGACCTATGTCAGGCAGGTGGAGGGCGTCGACACGAGGCTGACACTGCTCTGGTTCCTGGAGCGGGACCCGCGGGAGTGCTGGGACGAGCACTTCGCCGGTACGGCTGCTCTCGATGCGGGAGGGGCAGGGGAGTCGGGGAGGCTGGGGCGGACCGAGCTGGTGGCGCCGTTCATTCCGACGGTACCCGGCACGGACCGCTATGTGGACGAGCTGCGCTAGAGCACAGGCCGAGCCCCCTCGGCCGGGACGGCGGACCAGTCGAGGGGGCTCTGTCTCTGTGTCTCTCGGCAGCTTCGGGAGCTTAGAGCGCTCCCTTGCTCACCTCATGGACGAACGCGTTCCACGAGTCCGGGACGAAGGTGAGGGAAGGGCCGGCGGGGACCTTGGAGTCCCGCACCGCAATCGCCTCCACCACAGGGGACTTGACCTCGATGCACGCGCCGTTTCCTCCGGAGTAGGAGGACTTGGTCCAGGTGTCCAGGGCGCCCTTGCGAATAGCCATGTGTGTATCTCCGGTTCCAGGTCGGTCGGCGCCGTCGATGGTTCCGGATGCTGCGTGACGGCGTGATCAGGACGCTACTGGCGGGCTCAGAGGCTGAGAATGACCCTTCACCCGACCGGATGGCATATTCAAGGATGCGCTTACGGGAAAAGGCCTCCACCGTGTACCGTGCCCGCCCCCGCGGTCTCGCCGCCGGGACAGACGCTCCCAGCCTGATGGTGCCTCCGAGCGGACGACGTCTCCCTGCGGAGGTCATCCGTCATCTCGCGTACTTCTTGGCGGCGTCCGAGATGAAGTCCCGGCTCTGCTCGACGTTCAGCGCCTGGGCGCGCAAGTGCTCGTACATCATCGTGTACTTGTGCACGTCATTCGCCTTTTCGAGGTACAGATCGCTGGTGACGCCCTCGATGTAGACCACGCTGGAGTCCGCGGCGTCCGGGAATTCGAGCACGGCGTAGTGGCCGGTGATCCCCGGGTGCGCGCCCATGCTGAACGGCAGCACCTGCACCGTGACATGCGGCAGATGCGACTGCTCCACCAGGTACTCGAGCTGGTCCCGCATCACCTGCTCGTTGCCCACCACCCGGCGCAGCGCCGACTCGTCCACGACGGCCCACAGCCGTAGGGGACTCTCGGGTGCCGTGATGCGCTCCTGCCGGCGCAGCCTGACCTGCACCCGCTTCTCGACGTCGCTGACCGGAGACTCGGGCAGGGCCCCGCGGATCAGGGCCTCGGCGTACTGCCGGCTCTGGAGCAGCCCGGGCACCACCTGCGGCTCGTAGACGCGCAGCGAGGCCGCGTCGGTCTCCAGACCGATGTAGACGCTGTAGGGGATGTCGCCGAAGGCATGCCACCAGCCCTGCTGGCGTGAGTCCTTGGCCATCTGCATGAGCGAATCGACCATCCGCTGGTCCTCGACTTCGTACACCCCGCAGAGGTCGCGGACGTCGCGCTGGCTGATGGAGCGGCGGCCGTTCTCAAGGCGGCTGATCTTCGACTGCGACACGAGCAGGCGCTCCGCCACCTCCTCCGCGGTCATTCCCCTGAGCTCGCGGAGCCTGCGCAGCTCTTGACCCAAGCGGCGGCGTCTGACGGTGGGGTTGATATTGGACGCCACGAGAACTGCACCTCCGGCTGCTGATGCTGCTGTACGTTGCCATGCGTTGCTGTGCGTATCTAACTCTCAGCAGACTGCCACCAGTTCTGGTAGCTGCGCTGGAGAACGACGACAATGACGACACGCGTGGGGCCATGCGAACGCGCGGGGTAGTCATCATGACTTCCCCGCGCGTTCACTGCGGCTCCCGAACCGGGTCCTGGCTGCGTGATGTTGACGTGGTTCGGTGTGTGTGGCGCGTGTTGTGGTGCGGTGTGGTGCAGACGTGCGGTGGTGTCGAGGCCGAGGTCAGTGCACGGCGGCGCGGGCCATGCCTCCCCGGCGCGACGGCACGGTGGCGGCCGGCTGGCGGCTGCCCCCGGCGGAACTGCGGCGCGGCTGTGCGGCCGCACCGTTCTGGACGTCCATGACGGCGTGCGCCACCAGTCCGCCCATCGGGTCGTGCCTGATCAGGTCCCGGAGCCGAGAGCGCGATGAGCGCCCTTCGTTCCCCGGGTAGAGGTGCTTGCCGAGGCCGACCGCGTGCGCCAGTGCGGCGAGCGCGGCCGTGCGCGGGTCCGGCGGTACGCCGGTGCGGATCGCGCTGTCCAGCCGGGACCTGATCTCCCGGCTGATGGCCGTGTCCGTCGCCTGGTAGCGAGTCGTCGGCAGCACCCCGCACATCTGGCCCTCCACGGCATGCACCATGCCGCAGCGCTCCAGATGCGAGAGGTACGTCTGGCGGAGCCCCAGCCGGGGTCCGCCGATCCAGTGGACAGCCCGAACCGGGCTGCCACGTCTGCGCAGCAGCTCCAGTGCGGAGTCCAGTGTCGGATCTCCTGTCGGCCGTGGCATCACCACGGCGATACGATCCCCGTCTGGGGCTATCCGTCCTGCCAGGGCCAGCTCCACTAGCTGTGCTCCGGCAAGGCCGAGGTCGAGCGACTGCGGCTGCGCTGTGGTACCCGTGGTCGGGTCCAGAGCGAGCAACAGAAGCTCTTCCGGAATTGTTCTGCGGCTCCTGCCCATCCATGCCTCCCCGCGTGGATGAATGACAGGGTGACGCCTCTCACATTGGTCTGTCGAGAGTGCCTGGGTGCTTCGTACTGGAACCAGTAGGTATGTCGTTCTCGTCTAGCAGGGGGGCCAAGGGCTCACACGGGACACTGGTAGATGGTTCGGACAGCCGTCGCGGTACGGCGAACAGGCACGGAGGAGGCACGGTGGCGGGCGAGTCCCCTGACAAGTCGGAGCAGCAGAAGTCGTCGGGGGAGACGGCTTCGAGCGAGCGTGATCCGAGGCTTGCCATGATCCGTGCGGCGGGGGATCCGCCGCGAGCGGAGGGGCGTGCCGACCAGGCGACGGCGGTGTTCAGGGTTCCGCCGGCGCTCGGGAACGAGGCCGGGCCTGAGAACGCCGTCGACGCCGAGGTCGACGAGACAGGGACCGAGGGCGAGGACGACGCGAAGGCGGCATCCGGTTCCCAGACCTCCGCCGAAGAGCCCGGGGAGCCGGAGGAGCGGCAGGAGCGCGAGAAACCGGAAGGCCCCCAGGGGTCCGAGGAGTCCGACGGACCCGCTGACACCGATGCGGACACCGCCGACGACGGTGACGACGCCCGGCTGCGGAATGCCGTGGCCAGCTGGGTGTCGGCGGCGGAGGAGGACGCCGAGGCGGCGGAGGAGAGCACCTCCAAGGACGCCGGGCCCGTCGCCGAGCAGGCGGAGGAGCCCGAGGCCGACGACGAGCCGGCCGCCGAGCACGCGGAGGAGAGCACTCCCGCGGACGACGAGCCCGTCGCCGAGCAGTCGGAGGACGCCGAGGCGGCCGCCGAAGGCGCCGGTACGGACGACGAGTCCGATGCGCACGATGAGACCGACGAGGCGGATGAGTCCGATGCCTCCGATGCGCCTGACGAGTCGGATGAGTCGGATGAGTCGGGTGAACCGGGCGAGGGCGCGGAGGTCGCCGAAGCCGCGGACAGCACCGGGTCGGGCGACGGTTCCGCCGACGATGACCCGGCCCCCGCCCCGAAGGGCAGCCGGCCCGACGCGCCGGTGGACCAGGCGACCGCCGTGTTCAAGGTGCCTCCGCGGCGGCGCGTGGACCAGCCCACGACCGCGCTCAAGATCACGAAGCCGGAGTCGAAGCCCGAGCCGGAGAGCGAGCGCACCAGCAGGTTCGTGCCGCTGCGCCGTGACGGTTCGCCGGCCTCGCCGCCGGCACCGGCCCCGGCACGGCCATCAGCACCGGCCCCGGGACCGCCGGCGCCCGCCGCCCCGGCCGCGTCCACCACCGCGCCTCCTGCCTCCCCTGCCCGGACCCCCGTCTCCCTCACCGAGCCCGAGCGGACCAAGCAGCAGCCCCTGCCGCCGAGGCCGCCGCTCGACCTGCTCGCCGAGCTGACGAACACCCCGCCGCCCCCGCAGACCCCGTTGCGTACCACGCTGCGGCGGGTCCGGATCTGGACGCCGCTGGTCGTGCTGCTGCTGATCGTCTTCGCGATCGTGCAGATGGTGCGCCCGCTTCCGACCCCGACGCTCGCGCTGACCGCGAAGTCGTCCTACACCTTCGAGGGCTCGGCTCCGCAGCTCCCCTGGCCCGCGAGGGGGCAGGCGGCCGTGACCGCGTCCGGGCTCGGCTCACTCGGCACGTCCGGGGAGCAGAAGCCGGTGCCCATCGCGAGCGTGACCAAGGCGATGACGGCGTACGTGATCCTCGAAAAGCACCCGCTCAAGCGCGGTGAGGACGGTCCGATGATCGAAATCGACGCCAAGGGCGAGCAGGAGGGCCAGCTCGACAAGACGGACAACGAGTCGACGCTCAACACCGTCAAGCAAGGCGACAAGATCAGCCTGAGGGACGCGCTGTCGGCCATCATGATCCCGTCCGCGAACAACATCGCGCGTCAGCTCGCTCGCTGGGACTCCGGCTCCGAGGCTGCGTTCGTCGAGAAGATGAACGCCGCGGCCGGGGAACTCGGCATGACCAACACGACGTACACGGACCCCTCCGGTCTTCAGGCGACGACGGTCAGCACCGCCGAGGACCAGGTCAAGCTGGGCCTGAAGCTGGTGGAGATCCCGGCCCTGATGGATATCACCAAGCTGCCCAAGTGGAAGGACCACACCGGCAAGGAGTGGCGGAACTACAACGATCTGGTCCCGTACGACGGCGCGCTCGGCATCAAGACCGGCAGCACCACCAAGGCGGGCGGCAATCTGCTCTTCGCCGCCCACAAGATGGTCGGCGACACGGACCAGTTCATCGTCGGTGCCGTGCTCTCCCAGCACGACGTCCCGATCCTCGGCACGGCGATCAACGCGAGCAAGGAGGTCATGCTCGCCACCCAGGAGGCGCTGAAGAACGCGACCATCGTCAAGAAGGGCCAGGTCGTCGGGGCGGTCGAGGACGGTCTCGGCGGTTCGGTCCCGGTCGTCGCGACCAAGGACGTGACGGCGGTGGGCTGGTCTGGCCTGACCGTGAAGCTGAAGCTGACGGACGGCGGCAAGACGGTGCCGCACGTGGCGAAGGCGGGTACGGCCGTCGGTACGCTGGCCGTCGGCGAGGGCGCGAGCCAGGTGAAGGTGCCGGTCGTCCTGCAGTCGGATCTGGCGGAGCCTGGTGCGGGGGAGAAGCTGACCCGCGTCAGCTGAGCCGACGATGTGCGCACGGCCCTGGTACGGGAGGACGACCTCGTACCAGGGCCGTTGGCACCGACGGGAAGTAGCGAAGTGACCACCACTGAGCCGACGCCGACGCCGACGCCGACGCCGACGCCGACGCCGTCGTACGCCGCAGACCAGCAGGAGTCCGCGCCGCACGCCCCCGCGGGGCTGCGGCGGCGGTCATGGCGGCTGCTCGGGCACCCCGTCGCGGCGGCGGCCCTCACGGCCGCCGTGCTGCACATCGGGTGGTTCCTCGTCCTCGCCAACAGCGGCGGGGACCTCGCCGCCCAGGACGCCTGGGCGGAGTTCGTGGGGCGGCACCCGGACTCCGCGTACAACCTCGCCTGGTACGGCGGAATGCACCCCGTCTCCTACAGCGTGGTGTCCCCGTATCTGATGTCCCTGCTCGGGGTGCGGACCACGATGATGGTGGTCGGCACCCTGTCGGCCACCCTGACCGCGCTGATCCTCGTCCGGGTCCCGGCCGTCCGCAATCCGCTGTCCTGCTCGCTCGCCGCCGTCATCGCCCTCCTGTGCAACGCGCTGTCCGGGCGGGTCACCTTCGGGCTGGGCATGCTGTTCGCGCTCGGTGCCGTCGCGGCGGTGTTCTGCTGGCCCCACCGCTGGCGCCGCAGGCGCTGGGAAAAAGCCGCCGTCGCCGCCCCGCTCGCGGGGCTCGCGACCGCGTCGAGCCCCGTCGCGGGGCTGTTCCTCGGGGTGGTCGCCGCCGCGCTCTTCCTCAACGGACGACGCCCGGGTGCCTATGCGCTGGGGCTCCCGCCGGTGCTGGTGGTGGGGCTCTCGGCGTGGCTGTTCCCGTTCTCGGGTACGCAGCCGATGTCGGTGGCGTCCACGTCGCTGCCGTTCCTCTTCGGGGTGCTGGTCCTGGTGCTCGTACCGAAGCGGTGGCGTACGGTCCGCACCGCCGCCGCGGTGTACGCCGCCGGCACGCTCCTCACCTTCCTGGTCGACTCCCAGATCGGTTCGAACGTCTCGCGGTTCGCCATGCTGTTCGCGGGCGTGGTGCTGCTCGCCGCGCTGCCGTACGCATACCGGAGCGGCCGTCGTACCCGCAGGTGGTACGCGGTGCTGCTGGCCTTCGCCGGGTTCAACGCCTGGATCGCCGCCAACAGCGTGGTGGACATCGTGCGCACGGCCCCGGCCGCATCCTGGACGCGTGAGCTCGCCCCGCTGGTGAACCAGCTCCAGCGGGCCGGCGCTGACAAGGGGCGGGTCGAGGTGGTCCCGGCCAGCAGCCACCGGGAGGCGTCCGCGCTCGCGCCGTACGTCAATCTCGCCCGCGGCTGGAACCGCCAGGCCGACATGGAGCGCAACCCGCTCTTCTACGACGACACACTCGACGCGGACAGCTACCGCGCGTGGCTCGGCCGCTGGGCGGTGCACTTCGTCGTGCTGCCCAAGGACACGCCTGACAGGGGCGGCAGCCAGGAGGCGGAGCTGGTCCATGCCGGACAGCCCTACCTCCGGCCCGTCTGGTCCGATGAGAACTGGCGCCTCTTCGCGGTCCAGGACCCGGAGCCGCTGGCCGACCCGCCGGCGACGGTGGACCGGGCCGCCGCGGGCGAACTGACGATCCACGTGCGGTCGGCGGGCCGGGTGCTGATCAGGGTCCCGTACTCGCCCTGGCTCGGTCTTGTCGACGAGCAGGGCCGCGGGGTCGAGCCGCCACGGGAGACGGAGGCGGGCACCTTCGTCAACGTGGCGGGCTGCCTGGCGCGGGCGGAGGAGGACGCGGAGGGCGACGAGTGGACCGAACTCATCGCCCCCCGGCCGGGTGTGTACCGTCTCGCGGCGCCGTATCAGCTACCGCGCGGGACACCGTGCCCGGAGGAGCTGACCCCCAGGGTCAGGCCCTAGCTCACTTCCGGCCGACGGGGAAGGCGATGTCGCACACCTCGTCCGTGGCCGACGCCGCGTCCCAGTCCTCGGCGAAGTACACCTCGCGGCACGGCCCGGCGATGGTCAGTCCCTCGCGGGCGATGTGGTCCTCGACGGCGTCGAACGCGGACAGGATCTGCGGGTGCGCCACCTGCGCCTTGGTGATCCGGGTGTAGACGAGCCGCTGCGCGGGCTCCACCCGCACCACGGCGCCGCTGCCGCGACCGTTCGCCGCCGCCCACTCCTCCGCCGCCCGCGCGTCGGTGACGGGGACGCAGGCCTCCGCCGGGCCGTCGCTGTCCGGGGTCACCTCGGCGTGGTACGCCACGAACGGGGTCCCCGCGATGCCTCCGCACTCCGTTGCCGCTCCGGTCAGCCGGTCCAGGGCCGACGGGATCCAGCGCGGGAGCTCGTCCGCGAGAAGGTGTCTGCGCTCGGCGAGTACGGTCTGCTCCGGTACGTCGCACGTCCTGATCTCGAACATCGTGGGCCTCCTGCCCGACAGTCGGTCACGGAGGTGGGCCACGAGGGCGGCCTGCCGGGCCCGGCGCTCGTCGACTTCCGCCCAGTACGCGGCCACCGCCTGAGCGGCGTCGGCCCCGGGCAGCCCGACCACGTCGGCGATCCGCGCGAGCGGCATGTCGATCTGCCGCAGCAGCGCGACAAGCCGGGCACGCTCCACCTGGTCGGCGCGGTACCAGCGGTAGCCGGTGGCCTCGTCGACCCGGGCCGGGGCGAGCAGCCCGAGCCTGTCGTAGAGACGCAGCGCCTTGGGTGACAGCCGGGCGCGGAGCGCGAAGGCTCCGATCGTCAGCAGCGGGTCGTCATCGTGCACGGTCCCATCCTCCGTCACCGGGCGGCGGGGTCCTCGGGTTGGTTGTTCTGCGGTGCCCTTGGTGTCCGCCCGGTACGAGGACGGTGGGCCCTGCCCCAGGGGCAAGGTCAAACCTCCGAGGCAAGATCAATTCTCTACTGCCTGTGACCACGCGTTTTCTCCGAGTACGGGGTGATTCCAGGTGTGGTGATTTGTCCGTCGCGGCGCATCCGGTTCATGCATAGTGAGCTGCTATGGCCTGCGAAAGATGTGGCAGCGAACGGTTCGACGCGCTGCCCGGTACGACGTGTCCTGAGTGCGGATTCGCGGTGCCGCCGGTGGTGAAACGTTTCCGCAAGGGCCTGCTCGCGGCGGGGATCGTGGTGGTCGTCGGCTGCTTCGTCGCGGCGGCAGCGGCACTGTTCACGGGTTCCGACGACGAAGGGGGCGGTGCCGGGGGATCCCAGGCCGGTGAGGACGACATCGTGGGCCGTGGCGTCCCGACCCGCATCGGTCCCACGGCGCTCCCCGACCCGGCCGGCGAGGGCTTCGAACGATGGGCGGGACCCGGCTGCACCACCGGCGGCTACCGCGAGACCGGCCGCTTCGAGAACGGCACAGCCGCCTGGTACACCGTGAAGTCCGGAGGCCGGAGCGACGACTCCTGCGACGGGAGCTTCTCGGCCGTACCCATGTCCGGCAGCGCGACCCAGGACAAGAACGCGTCGGCGGTGTGGAGCTGGAAGCTCGACCAGGAGTACGAGCGCTGCTCGCTGGCGGTGTACGTGCCCCGCACCACCCGTGCCACGGATGTGGCCGGCGACCCGACGTTCTACCGCGTGCTCGCCGACCCCGGTGACACCGGCTCCGGCTACACCGGCTTCGGCGTACGCCAGACCGTCCACCGGGGCAGCCTGGTGCCCGTCGGCAGCTACGAGGTGAAGGGCGGCACCGACTTCGCCGTGCAACTCCTCGACCGGGGCCGGGACTGGGGCAGCGCGGCCAAGGTGGGTGCGCATCATGCGGCGGCGCAGATGAAGCTGACGTGCGCGTCGTGAGCGGCCCAAGCCGTCCGCGCCCCGGCCCAGGTGGCCCCAGTGGCCCGGGCCCGGGCGGCTGAGGGGCCACAGGAGGCCGGGGGGACGGACGAGGCGCCGCCGCTCAGCCGTCCCGGAACCACTCGGCGAGCTGGAAGGCCAGGTCGAGGGCCTGGGAGTGGTTGAGACGGGGGTCGCAGGCCGATTCGTACCGACGAGGCAGCATCGCCTGGTCGACGGCGCTGCTCCCGCCCAGGCACTCGGTCACGTCGTCGCCGGTGAGTTCGAGATGGACGCCCCCGGGGTGGGTGCCCAAAGCGCGGTGCACGTCCACGAAGCCCTTCAGCTCGTCGGCGATCGCATCGAAGTGCCGGGTCTTGTGACCGCTCGCGCTCACGAAGGTGTTGCCGTGCATGGGGTCGGACACCCAGCAGACGGGGGCTTCCTCGGAGGCGGTCTTCTCCACGAGCAGCGGCAGCAGGTCGCGCACCCGCTCCGCCCCCATCCGCACCACGAACGTGAGGCGGCCGGGCTCGCGTTCGGGGTCCAGGAGGTCCACGTACCGCAGCACCGTGTCGGCCGTCGCGCCCGGTCCCAGCTTGACCGCGATGGGATTGCTGATCCCGGCGAAGTACTCGACATGAGGTCCGTCCGGCCGGCGTGTGCGCTCCCCGATCCACAGCAGATGGCCGCTGGTGGCGTACCTCCTCCCGGTCACGGGATCCGTGCGGGTGAGCGCCCGCTCGTAGTCGAGCACCAGGCCCTCGTGACTGACGTGGAAGTCGGCGGTGGCCAGCCCGCTGCCGTCGCCCCCGCACGCGCGCAGGAACGCCAGCGCCCGCTCGATCTCGCCGGCCAGCCGCTCGTACCGCTGCCCGCTCGGTGAGGCGGCGACGAACGCCCTGTTCCACTCGTGCACTTGCGCCAGGTCGGCGAAGCCACCCGAGGTCAGCGCGCGCACCAGGTTCAGGGTGGTCGCCGACGCCTCGTACATGCGCAGCATGCGCGAAGGGTCGGGGGTGCGCTCCCGCGCGGTGAATCCCGGGCCGTTCACCGCGTCCCCCCGGTACACCGGCAGCGTCGTGTCCCCACGCCGCTCGAAGGACCGGGAGCGCGGCTTGGCGAACTGGCCTGCCATGCGGCCCACCTTGACGACGGGCATGGAGGCCCCGTGCATCAGGACCACCGCCATCTGGAGCATCGTGCGCAGTTTTCCTTCGACGGACTCCCGGGTGGCGCCGGCGAAGGTCTCCGCGCAGTCGCCGCCCTGAAGGAGCAGCGCCTCTCCTCTGGCGACGGCTGCCAGCCGGGAGCGCAGCGCGTCGCACTCCGCGCCGAACACGAGCGGTGCGGCCTGGGCGAGTTGCTCGGTGACGCCGCGCAACCGCACCGGATCCGGCCAGACGGGCTGCTGATCGGCCGCCGACTTCCCGCCCGTCTGGCCGGGTTGTGCACCGAGTGCGGGTTCCGGCGGCGGGCCGGCTCCCTCGGTGGTGTTCCGGTTCCCTGACGAGCGTTCCACACGTCCTCCCTCAGCCGACGCGATTCACTTCAATTCCTGGCCCCTTTTCCCGTCAAGTGATTTTGGAATTGGACCGTGTGTCTGCTCCGAAATTGGTCTGGCTGGCCCTGTATCCCCTCTGGTTCGCTGTTGGCCGGTACCTCCCCGCCCGTGCCGGACCAACCGGACGGAAATCGGCGGGGTGGCGGTGATGGTGAACGGCCCGAAAACCGAGGGGAAGCACACAATGGCGCGCAGCGCACCGATCCGTGTTTGCGTCACGGCGTCCGGGCTGCCCACGCACGACCCGCTCGATCTCTACGAGGAGCTCCGCCGCACCCGTCCGGTCGACGATGTCTTCCTCCTCGAGAACGCCTCGGGCGGCGGGCGGGACCCCGACCGGGCGGTCGTGGGCTGCGGGCGCCTGCTGGACATCCAGGTCCTGAGCGGATCCGGCCGGGCGGTGACCGTTCACGTGGAGGGCGAACCAGCGCTGGTCCACGCCTTGGTGGAGCAGGCCGGCGAGCTCGGGATGGTCGGGGCCGCCGAGCCGGGCCAGGCCATCGCGCCGGGGTGGGACGGCAGACCGCGCGCCGAGCTGACCGCAGAGGAGCCGGAGCGGCTGTGGGCGTTCCTCGAAGCGGCCCGCAGCGGTCTGTTCGCGGTGGAGACGGACCTGTCCCCTCTCGGCTATTCCTTCGGCTTCCTGACCAGCCTGGCCTACGAGTCGACCTGGCACATGGAGGACCTCGGCGAGCGGACCAAGCCGTCGCGGGGACCGGACATCACGCTGACTCTCTTCCGGCACACGGTGTGGTACGACCGCACCGGCGGCACGGTCAGCGAACTGCGCGCGGAATGCGCCGAGTTCCCCGAGCGGCCGGAACCGGGCCTGCGGCGGCTGGCGGAGCGCGCCGCCCTGCGGGAGGGTGCGCCGCCCGTCCCTGAGGCACCGAGGCCGCTGTGGGTACGGGACAGCCTGGACCGGGAGACGTTCCTCCGCTGGGCGGACCGCTGTCTGGAGCACATCGGGGTCGGGGACATCTACCAGATCCAGGTCGGTCATCGCATCGACGTCCGGACCGAGTTGGAACCCCCGGCCGTGTACCGCCGGCTCCGGTCCCGCAACCCCTCCCCGTACATGTACCTCGTGCCGCGTGGCGGCACCCTGCTCGTCGGTGCGAGCCCCGAGCTCTTCTTCCGAGTCGAGGGCGACGAGATCACCATGCGCCCCATCGCGGGCACCACCCCGCGTGGCGCGGACCACGAGGAGAACCAGCAGCGCGTCAAGGAGATGAGCGAGAGCACCAAGGAACGTGCCGAGCACATCATGCTCGTCGACCTTTGCCGCAACGACATCGGCCGGGTCTGCCGGGCCGGGACCCTGCCGGTGGACCGGCTGATGGACGTGGAGGCCTACTCCCACGTGTTCCATCTGGTGTCCACGGTCAAGGGCCGGCTGGCGGACGGGGTCACCGCGTGGGACGCGGTGCGGGCGACCTTCCCCGCGGGCACCATGACCGGTGCGCCGAAGATCCGCGCCATGGAGATCATCGACGAGCTGGAACGCGAGCCAAGGGGAGCGTACGCGGGCGCCGTCGGCCTGCTGGACGTACGCGGCTGGAGCGAACTGGCGCTGTGCATCCGCACCATCGAGTACGACGGCGACATGTACTCCACACAGAGCTCTGCCGGGTTGGTGGCGGAGTCCGAACCCGCGGCGGAGTGGCGGGAGACGCTGGCGAAGATGGGGGCCGCCTACTGGGCGCTCACCGGATGGGAGCTGCTGCCGTGAAGGTGCTGCTGATCGACGCGTACGACAGTTTCGTGCACATCATCGACCAGTATCTGCGCACGTTGGGCGCCGAGACGGAGGTGGTGCGGTCGCGGACGAGGACACCGGACGAACTGGCCGCCCTCGCCCCTGACGCGGTGGTCCTCGGGCCCGGCCCCGGCCACCCGGCGGACTCGGGCCACGTCGAGCTCGTGCACCGGTTCGCGGGCATGGTTCCCGTGCTCGGTGTCTGCCTGGGGCACCAGGCGATCGCCCTGGCGTACGGCGGGCGGATCGAGGTGGCACAGCAGATCATGCACGGCCGGACCAGCGTCGTACGCCACGACGGCGCCGGGCTGTTCGACGGCCTCGGCAACACGCTGGAGGCGACCCGGTACCACTCGCTCGTCGTGGCCGAGCCCTTGCCGGAGCCGCTGGTGACCACGGCGATCTGCGTCGACCACGGCTATGTGATGGGACTCGGCCACCGGTCGCTGCCGGTGGCCGGGGTGCAGTTCCATCCGGAGAGCATCATGACCACGGGCGGGCTGCGCATCCTCGAGAACTTCCTCGGGACGGCGGCGGCGCCCGTCACTGCCCGCTGAACACACGGCCCAGCTCCCGGAAGGCCTCGGCCACCCCGGACAGCGGCAGATGGGCGTGCCCGACGACCAGTGCGGGAGCGGCACCGCGCGGCGCGGCGGCGAACGCCGCGCCGCCGCGTACCAGGATCCGGCGGCGCAGGGCCCCGGCCACCAGAGCCGCCTCGTCCGTGTGCGGCGGGAGGCGCACACAGGCGTGCAGGCCCGCGGCGGGCCCGAGCACCACCGCACCGGGCAGCTGGGTGCGCACGGCCTCCCGCAGAGCGTCGCTGCGGGCGCTGCACCTCCGGGTGAGCCGGCGCACATGCCTGTCGAACACTCCGCTGCGCAGCAGTTCCGCCAGGGCGAGCTGGGTGAACGACTCGCTGCCCAGGTCGTGCCGGGCGCGGACCCGCAGCAGCTCGTGCAGGATCTCCTCGGGGGCGGTGAGCCAGCCCAGCCGCAGGCCGGGGCCGAGCAGCTTGCTGGCCGTACCGGCGTAGATCACACGGTCGGATCCCGTCCGTTGCAGGGCGAGTGGCCGCGGGGAGCGGTCGTCGTACCAGAGCCCGCCGTCGTAGTCGTCCTCGATCACCCAGCCGTCGACGGCACGTGCCCAGCGGATGAGGGCCTCGCGGCGGCGGGCGGAGAGGACGGCTCCGGTGGGGAACTGATGGGCCGGTGTGACGAGTACGGCGCGCGCCGTGGTCGCCGCCAGCGCGTCGACGTCGATGCCCTCATCGTCCACCGGTACGGGTAGCACCCGCATGCCGCCGTCCTGGACGAAGCGGCGCTGGCCCGGATGGCACGGATCCTCCACGGCCAGCTCCGTGATGCCCGCCGCGGGCAGCGCGGCGCACAACAGGGCCAGCGCCTGGGCGAATCCGGCCACCACCAGCACGGTGCTCGGGGTCGCGCGTACCCCGCGGAGCCGTCCGAGGTGGCGGGCGAGTTCGACCCGCAGCTCCGGCTCGCCCGCCAGCGGCGGGTAGGACGTGCCGACGGGCTGCGGGGACTGGAGGATGCGCTGGTAGGCCGTCAGCCATTCCCGGTGCGGTACGCCGGGGGCGTTGTGGCCACCAGGGCGCAGGTCCCAGCGCACGGCGGGCACCGGGCCCTCGTCAAGCAGGGCCGGCACCACGGCATCACGGGACAGATGGCCGGTGACCCTGGTTCCCGCTCCGCGTGCCGCCTCCAGGTAGCCCTCCGCCGACAGTTGTGCGTACGCCTCGACGACCACGCTGCGCGAGACACCGAGGTCCTCGGCGAGCCGCCGGGTGGCCGGCAGCCGGGTGCCGGGGTGCAGGATTCCCTGCTGGACTTCCTGTCTGATGAACTTCTGTATCTGGGCGGTGAGGGATTCCCCTGAATCGCGGGAGATGCTCACTGCCAACTGCAGGGCCATTCGTTCCCCCGTTTCCTCTTGTCTTGGACCGCTTTTCCGGAAGGGAATTGGTCTGTCGGAACCGGCGCGGCGGGCACACACTGGTCGGCGACATTCATCCGGTGCCGACGAGGGGAATTCCCGTGACCGCATGGCCGAGGGTTCGTGAATGGCCCGCTCTGCTGGAGACGCTGCTGGACGGCGGGAGCCTGACGGCCGAGGACACGGAATGGGCCATGGAGCGGATCATGGCGGGCGAGGTGGGTGCCGCGGCACTGTCCGGCCTGCTGATCGCGCTGCGGGCCAAGGGCGAGTCCGTCGACGAGGTCGAGGGGTTCACCCGGGCGATGCTCCGGAACGCGCTGCCCCTGCGGGTGCCCGGCCCCACTCTCGACATCGTGGGCACAGGCGGCGACGGGTCGCACAGCGTCAACATCTCCACCATGTCGGCGATCGTCGCGGCGGGAGCCGGGGCGCGGGTGGTGAAGCACGGCAATCGTTCGGCATCGTCCAAGTGCGGCTCCGCGGACGTGCTGGAGGAGCTGGGCGTGGCGCTCGACGTGCCGGTCGGCGCCGTGGCGGAGATCGCCGAGGAGGCCGGTATCACCTTCTGCTTCGCTCCCGTCTTCCATCCGGCGCTGCGTCATGCCGCCGCTGCGCGGCGTGAGTTGGGGGTGCGCACCGTGTTCAACCTGCTCGGCCCCCTGTGTAATCCTGCCGCACCCGTGGCACAGGCCGTGGGTGTGGCCGACGAGGACGCTCTTCCGCTGGTGGCCGGAGTGCTGGCCCGACGCGGCACATCCGCCCTGGTGTTCCGCGGCGACGACGGCATGGACGAGCTCACGGTCACGACGACGTCCCGGGTGTGGACGGTGCACGAGGGCCGGATGACGGAAGAGGTCTTCCACCCCGGTGACCTCGGTCTGCGCACGGCGCGTCCGGAAGACCTCCGGGGAGGTGACCGCGGGGACAATGCCCGGGTGGTCCGCGAGGTTCTCGGCGGAGCACACGGACCGGTGCGCGACGCGGTGCTCCTGTCGGCCGCGGCCGGCCTCGCCGCACTGCGGCCTTCGGCGGCACCGCTGGCCGAGCGCCTCGCGGACGGGGTGCGGCGGGCCCGCGAGGCCGTCGACTCCGGCGCCGCCGCCGGTGTGCTGGAGCGCTGGGCGGCCATCACCGGCAAACGGGCCGACCGGTGAACGGCGTCGACCCGGATCCGGCGGGATCCGGGTCGACGCCCCGGTGTCCGGGAGCCTGATGAGGCTTCCGGACACCGGGGTTCCGGCATGGCAGCTCATGCGGGGGTACCCGCCGTGCCGGGGTCCGGTGCGCCGGGCATCGGTGCGCGACGGCCGGCGTCGACCAGCGCGGCGACCGCCGCGCCCGGATCGCCGCCGGTGACCAGGGAGGTGCCGACCAGGATCGCGTCGGCGCCGAGCGCGGCGTAGCGGGCCGCATCCCGCGGGCCCCGCACGCCCGATTCGGCGATCCGCACCACATCGGCGGGAATGCGGTGGGCGAGCCGCCCGAACACGCCGGAGTCGACCCGCAGCGCGCGCAGATCCCGGGCGTTGACACCGATCACACGCGCCCCGGCGGCGACGGCCCGCTCCGTCTCCGGCTCGTCGTGCACCTCGACCAGCGCGGTGAGTCCCGCCTCCCGCACCACGGCCAGCAGGTCGGTGAGCCGGGAACCGTCGAGGGCGGCCACGATCAGCAGCACCAGGTCCGCTCCGTGCGCCCTGGCCTCCCACACCTGGTAGGGGTCGACGACGAAGTCCTTGCGCAGCACGGGCAGTCGCACCGCCGATCGCACGCTCTCCAGGTCACTGAGCGAACCGGCGAACCGGCGGCCCTCCGTCAGCACACTGATCGCCGCGGCGCCTCCCGCCGCGTAGGAGACGGCCAGCGCCCCCGGGTCCTCGATCCCCGCGAGCGGGCCGTGTGCCGGGCTGGACCGCTTGACCTCGGCGATCACCCGCAGTCCCGACACGGAGCGCAGCATCGGCACCGCGTCCGGGGCGGGGCCCGCGGCCAGGGCACGCGCCCGCACCTCGTCCGCCGGGACTGCGCCGCGTCGCCTGGCGAGGTCCTCGCGTACGCCCTCGATGATTCCGTCGAGCACCGTCATCGCGGGCTCCGCCGCGGCTTCGCCGGTTCCACCGACAGGGCGTGCCGGAACACGTCGCGCGGGTCCCAACGCCCCTTCGCTCCGGACAGCCTGGCGTAGTTTGAGCCGAAGTACAGCTCCTGCCAGGAGACCCCCGAGCGGTTGCGGCGGGGGTCCTTGAGGTCGGTGTCGGCGTAGTTGACGTAGGCCCCCGCCGTACTGCGGCCGGGGGCCGGGGCGCCTCCGGTGGCCGCGTAGACGTCCTCGTAGAGCTCACGCAGGAACCCGGTGTGACGGTCGTCGTCGGCCGCGGCGGTCCACTCGCTCACGTACATCAGCATCAGGGCGCTGTCCCGGTGGGCCAGAGCCGTCGCGTCCGGGGTGACGGCGTTCACCTGCCCGCCGTACGGGGCGATCAGCAGCCCGCTGCCGGGGTGTTCGTAGTCCGACCGGGTCAGGTGGCGGTGCAGGGCCGCGGCCTGTGCGTCGTCGAAGGCGGTGCGGTGGTAGGCGGACTTGCCCTTGATCCGCTTGCCGGTGGGACGGTCCGCGAAGCCGGACCACTGGGTCGCCATCAGCCAGGGCAGCCGCTTGCGTTCGGTGGTCCGCGCCTGGGCGCCTACACCGCGGCCCATGGCGGCGAGGAAGGCGTCCAGCCGTCGTTCCGGGTCTCCGGCCAGGGCGGAGAGCTGGACGTTGAGCGCCACTGCCCCGCCGGAGCGGTGGAAGACCGCCAGGTGACTGTAGAGATCGGCCTCCGGATCGCCCGGGGTGTTGTGGGCGACGTGCCAGGAGCTGTAGTTCTTCAGCAGGCGGATGAAGGAGCCCTGGTCCAGGTCCTGCCACGGCCATACGACCGTGCCGACGAGCAGCTCGGACGGCGGGGCGGGCAGGGCTCGTTCCGGGGAGCCGCCCTCCGCGCCGGAGCTGCGGAAGAAGAACCGTGTGACCACCCCGAAGGTCCCGCCGCCACCACCGGTGTGAGCCCACCACAGCTCGCGCAGAGCCCCCTTGTCGTCCCGCGACGCCACCACGGCGTGCGCGGTGCCGGAGGAGTCGGCGACGACCACCTCCACCGCGTACAGGTGGTCCACGGTGAGGCCGAGGGTCCGGTTCAGCGGTCCGTAGCCGCCTCCGCTGACATGGCCGCCCACTCCGACCGTGGGGCAGGAACCTCCAGGCAGGGCCACACCCCACCGCTTGAACAACTGCTCGTTGACATCGCCTAGGCGGGCGCCCGCTCCCACCGAGACGGCCCGGCGCCGGGTGTCGTAGGTGATGGCGTTCATGGCCGAGAGGTCGATCACCACGCGGATGTCCTCGCTGCCGACGAAGTTCTCGAAGCAGTGGCCGCCGCCACGGACGGCGACCCGCTTGCCCGAGTCGAGGGCGTGCTGGACAGCGCCCACGACCTGTTCCGTGGTGCGCGGCAGTGCGATCAGGTCCGGGGTGCCGACCCAGCGCTGGTTGACGCCTCTGGCGAGGTCGGCGTACTGGGGACCACCGGGGCGGACGGCGGTCGCGGCCTCCGCCGCCCCGGCGCGTGCCGGGGCGGCGGCCGCTGCCGCGGCGGCGGGGTGGGTCACGGCGGCCGCGCCGGCCAGGGCCGTGGCCCCGACGAATCCGCGGCGGGTGAGGGTGCTCACTGGTGTACTCCAGGGTTCGGGGCGGCGGCGCTTCCGGTGGTCAGGGCCTTCAGGAAGACCTCGGGGTCCTCCTGCGGACCCTCGACCACATGGCTGCCGGCGAAGACGAAGCGGGGGACGACGGTGATGCCCTGCTCACGGGCGCGGCGGACCTCCGCGCGCACCTCGGCCACCGCCTCGTCGGAGGCGAGCAGCCGGGCGGCCCGGTCGCGGTCGAGGCCGGCGCCTTCGGCGCACGTCAGCAGTACGTCGTGGTCGGACAGATCGGCACTCTGTGTGAAGTACGCCGCGAACAGCAGCTCTTCGAGCCGGCTCTGCACGGACCGGCCCCGAGCGCGCTCCGTCCACCACAGCAGTCGGTGCGCGTCCAGGGTGTTGACCGCGAAGCCCGTGGCGTTGCGGAAGGCGATACCGTGGCGCGGGCCCGCCGCGGTGACCTCGTCGTTCATCCGCGTGGCGCGTTCGGAGCCGTACTTTCCCGCCAGCCACTCGAGCATGGGGACGGGTTCGGCGGGCTGTTCGCCGTCGATCTGGTAGGGGTGGAGCACCACGTGGGTGTCGTCCCGTCCGGACGCCGACAGCGCCAGGTCGAAGGTCCGCTTGGTGATGTAGCACCAGGGACAGGACACGTCGGACCAGATGTCGATCCTCATCGCGCGCCTCCCGCGCCGGTCGCGGCGGCCAGTGACGGACGGGTGTTGACCGTCTCCGGGTCGAAACCGCCCAGGCGGGCGAACTCCGCCGAGATGGACTCCAGTTCACCGTCGCCGAAGATCCCGGCCACGTCCCCGAACCCGCCCGGCGCACGCTCATGGGCCAGGTCGATGACCACTTCCGGGCCGCGGCGCCTGGCGCTGGCCTGGATACCGGTCAGCACCGGAAGGCGCTCGGCCTCGTAGGACGCCAGAGCCGCCGCGGGGCTTTCCCGGCAGGCCAGCTCACGGGCCAGCACACGGGCGTCGACGATCGACTGGGTGGCACCGTTGGAACCCATCGGATACATGGCGTGGGCGGCGTCCCCGAGCAGGGTGACCGGTCCGTGCGTCCAGCGGGGCAGCGGGTCGCGGTCGACCATCGGGTACACGTACGCCTCACGGGCCGTGCGGATCAGAGCGGGCACGTCGAGCCAGTCGAAGTCCAGGTCGGCGAAGTGGTGCAGGAACGTTTCGGGTGCCACGGCCCGGTTCCAGTCCGCCTCCTCGAACACCGTCTCCGCGTCGGCCGTTCGCGCCACGGCCCAGTTCATCAGCACCGGGCCACCCGGCTCGTCAGCGGCGGACATCGGGTAGACGACGGCACGCCTCCGGTCGTCCCCGGCAATGATCATCGACCTGCCGTCCAGGAAGGGCGGGGCCATGGTCGTGCCGCGCCACACCACCAGCCCGTTCCACGGCGGCGGCCCCTCGTCGGGATACAGACACGCGCGGACCTTCGAGTGAATGCCGTCCGCCCCGATGAGCGCGTCCGCCGCCACCTCGCTGTGCCGGCCGGCGGCCGGGTGGTGCACCCGCACGTCGACCCCGCCGTCCTCGCGCGGGGTGAACCCCTCGACCCGGGCGTCGGTGACGATGACGTCAGGACCCAGCCGGCGGCGCACCGCGTCGGCCAGCACGGCCTGGAGCCTGCCGCGGTGGATGGACAGCTGCGGCCAGCGGTACCCGGCTGCCATCCCCCGGGGCTCCCGCCAGATGAGCTGTCCATGGCGGTTGTGGAAACCGAGGCTGCCGGTGGGGAGGGAGACCGCCAGCAACTCGTCCAGGAGATCCAGCTCGGCCAGTTCCCGGACGGCGTTGGGCAGGATGTTCAGCCCCACACCGAGCGGCCTGATCTCCGGCACCGCCTCCAGGACGCGTACGCCGCCGACACCCGCGGCGTGCAGGCTCAGTGCCGTGGTCAGGCCGCCGATGCCGCCGCCCGCGATCACGGTGCTCATGCGGACCTCCGCTCCGCGCGACCCGCCGCGGCGGGCGCGGACGGGCGCTGGGTGAGCTGGGACGTGGCACGGGTGAGGTCGATGATCTGGCGCAGCAGGTCGACGCTCGCCCCGCCGCTGCCCACCGGATACAGGCGCAGGTCGGCGTCGTAGGCCTTGCGTGCGATGCCCAGGTGGCGGCCGCGGAAGACGATGATCACCCGCAGCAGCCTGGCGAGCGCTTCGGCGGACGGACGCAGGCCCGGCATACGGCGCTCGGCGCCGTCCGGGTCGTAGCCGAAGGCGTCCACCAGCCGGGTCACCACGGACGGGACGCCCGTCCAGCCGTCGTACAGCTCGCGCCAGCGCGGCAGGCTGTAGGGCACCGAGTCGCGCAGGAACTCCTCGTACTCGGGCGCGCTGTTGTCCGCGGCCCATATCGCCTGGTCGATGAGCCACAGCGGAACCTGCGCGGCGGCCGGTCCGAGCAGCACGCGCCCGTCGACGGTGATCTCCTCGAAGTAGGCGCGCAGACCCCGCGCGAAGAACTCGGGGCTGACGTTGGCCACGACCATGTCGATGGACGAGACCATGGTCTCCATATGGGTGGTCAGCTCATCCGTGAGCACGGGGAACTTGGGGTCGTCGATGTCGGCGTGGCTGAGCTGCTCGGCCAGTTCCAGACCCTCGCGCAGATGCGGGAAGACCATCCGCACGGACTCCTGGAGGTAGGCCTCCTGGATGTCCCCGGTGTACATGCGCTGGCGTCCGCCCGTGGGGTTCCAGGTGGTGTAGTGGTGCACGGTGTCCCGGGGGACCATGTCGGTGCGACGGCCCAGTTCCAGCAGGACGGGCACCACTTCCGGTACCAGGGCGATCGGCTCGGGGCCGTGGCGCTTGATCGACCCCAGGAACATGCCGAGGTCCCGCATCGCCGCCACGCAGGCCTCCGCGGAGTACGCGGCGACGGCGTCGGGGCCGGGCACGAGCTCGCGCAGCGCGGACACGAGCGCGGGGACGTCGGCGCGCTCGTTGTGGCTGCGCAGGTCGAAGCAGAGTCGGTCCGCGCCGAGCGGGTCCAGCTCCCGGATCGCCGCCGTGCGCAGGGAACTTCCGAGATCGATACCGAGCGTGCTGGTGCTGTTCAAGGTGTGTCTCCAGACAGGTGTCAGTCGTGGACGTCGGCCGCCGCGCCCTGCTGTGACAGGCGCGCCGGATCCCGCTCGGTGACGGCGGTGGCACCGCGCTGCGGCGGGTGAGGGGACGTGGCGGAACGAAGGATGCGAACGTGCCGGGGCCGATGGACGGACAGATGGGCCGGACCTGGTCTCGCCCCGGGGCGAAGCCGGCTGAGCCCGGTCAGACCTGGTGCCGGTCCGGTGCGGCCGTCGCCGGGGGATAGGGGCGCAGTCGCCACCGGTGGGGCGGAGGCGTCACCGGTCCGCCCGGGGAGCTCTCCGGCCCGTCCCGGCGGGGCTGGACGGCGCGGAGGGACCACTGGGCGAGGACCATGTGCACGTTCGTCCCGGACATGCCCTGCCCGTTGACGGCCGCGATCGCGGGCCGGTCGGGGGCGGCGGGCAGCGGCTGCGGGGACGTCGGGACCACCAGGGGCAGCCGGTCCCAGTCGACGAGCGGCGAGGGGTTGTCGTGGTGCAGGCTGGGCGGCACCTGCCCGTGCTCCAGGCACAGCACGGCCTTGATGAGCCCCGCCACGCCGGCGGCGGCCTCGCAGTGCCCGATGTTGCTCTTGACGGAGCCGACCAGGCACGGCCGTCCGGGCGGTCGTCCCTCGGCCAGCACCTCGGTGAGGGCGCTGAGTTCGACCGCGTCGATACGTGTTCCGGTGCCGTGCGCCTCGACGTATCCGACGTCGCCCGGCACCGTCCCCGCGTCCTGGTAGGCCCAGCGCATGGCCAGTGTCTGGCCGGTGGTGGAAGGGTCGGTGATGCGCTTCTCGGCGGCGCCGTCGTGGCTCATGGCGCTGCCCAGGATCACCGCACGGATCCGGTCGCCGTCCGCGACGGCCCTGTCGAGGGTCTTGAGCACGACGACACCGACGCCGTCGGACCGCACGAATCCGTCCGCGCCGGCGTCACCGAAGCGGCAGTGCCCCTCACCGGACAGTACTCCGGCCTCGTCGAAGACACGGGTGGCCGCGGTGTCGAACAGCAGGTTCGCGCCGCCTGCCAGGGCGAGTTCGGACTCGCCCGCGCGAAGGCTGAGGCAGGCCAGATGCACCGCTGCCAGCGAGGAGGCCTGTGCGCAGTCCACGGTGACGCTGGCTCCGTGCAGCCCGAGATGGAAGGAGAGCCGGCCGGCGAGCATCGCCCGCTGCTGGCCGCCGACCAGGCAGTCCAGATCGAGCGCTCCGCCCCGGGCGGCGCGCAGCCGCTCCCAGTGGTCGGCGTGGGACTGCCCGACGAACACCGCGGTACGGCTGCCCGACAGCCGCCGCGGGTCCCTCCCCGCGTCCTCCAGGGCCTCCCACGCCGTGAGCAGCAGCAGACGCTGCTGCGGATCCATCATGGCGGCCTCGTGGTCCGGGATGCCGAAGAACCCGGCATCGAACGCGTCGGCGCCGTCCACGAAACCGCCGCGCCTGCCGCCCGCGGGCGGCAGCGTGCCTGGCGGGAACCGGTCCAGGGGCGCTGCACGGGTCGCGTCCCGGCCGGACTCGAGTAGGTCCCATAACTGTCCCGGGCCGTGGGCGCCTGGCAGCCGGCATCCCATGCCGATCACGGCGACAGCCGCGGGTATCCGCCCGGGATCGAGCGGATCGCTGTGGTGGTGCATTGTTTCCCCCGTTTGTGGCTCGACTGATGGCCGGCTGCCGGAACGTGTGCGCACGGGCGTGCGTGCGTGGGCAGCCGGCCGTGGGTCACCCGGTGGGCCGGGCCCAGTGCTCCCAGGGCTGTGCCTTGACCCACTCGATCACCGGAGTGAGCCGTACGCCGAGTGCGCTCTCCACGGTGTCCGGGGACGGGGCGAGCAGGTCGCCCGCACGGCCCGAGCCGGCGTAGTGGTAGATCCCCGCCACGCCTGCCGCGGCCTTCGCGCCCAGCACCTGGGTGAGTCCCTGCTCGAACTGCGCGACGTCCAGCGGGACGTAGCTGATATCGAGTCCCAGGGCCTGGCCGAACACGGCGGCCAGTTCCGGGCCGGTGAGCACGTCGGCACCGCCGACGTGGAGCACCTGCCCGGCCGGCACGTCGTCGTCCAGGGCCCGGACCGCGACGCGTGCGAGGTCGTCGTGGCACATCCAGGCCACGCGCTGCTCGGCGGGCAGCGGGTAGGCCAGCACCCCGTCGTTGACGATCGCGGGGCCGTTCCACGGGCTGAAGAGGTTCTCGAGGTAGACCGGCGGCCTGACCACGACCACGGGGACCGGGCCGCCCCGCAGCAGCTCCTCCGCCCGGCGACGGGTCTCGAACCCGGCGTACGGTGTCGTCTCGTCCGGGACCGGGGTGTTGGTGTTGTAGACCAGCCGCTGTACGCCCGCCTCGTGGGCCGCCTCGGCGATGTTGGCGGCGTAGCCCGCCACCGTGTCGGGGTCGTACTCCAGCGGCATCACGACCACGGCGTGCGTGACCCCCTGGAAGGCGGCGCGCAGCTCGTCAGTGCTGCCCAGGTCGCCGCGTACCGGGGTGACCCCGGTGGGCAGGGCGGACGCGGCCTTCGCCTCGTCCCGGACGAGACCACGCACGTCGTGGCCCTGGGCGGCCAGCAGCCGGGCCACCGCTCCGCCCTGGAAACCGTTGGCACCGGTCACGAGGACGCGCTTGCCGGACTGTGGTGTCATGTCATGCCTTTCTTGGGGTGGTTCGGAATCAGCGGGCTCGCGCGGCCCGATCCGGAGTGGTGCGGACGCGGGCGAGTGGTGCCGGCCGGCCCAGGCCGTACGGATACGGGTGCGGGCCGGCCGTTCTGATCAGGGCACCGTGCGCCGGTGCTCGATGGCGGGGTCCGCCGGTGGCGGTGTCCGGACGTCCGGCGCGGGCAACCGCAGCCGGAGGACGAGCGGCAGTGCCAGCAGCGCGGGTACCGCGCCGGCCAGCAGGGCCGTGCTGAAGCCCTCGGTGAGTGCCGCGTCGTGCGCCGCGGACGAGGCGCCGGTTCGGGCGGCGGCTATTCCCGACAGGACGGCGAGACCGAGGACGGAACCGAACTGGAGGCTGGTGTTGACCAGGCCGGAGGCCAGTCCGGCCTCCTCCTCTCGGGCGTCGGCGGTGGCCGCGATGTTGGTGGTGATGGCGACCAGCGGCAGGGCGACTCCCAGGAGGAGACTCGGTGGCAGCACATCCCACGCGAAGGAGCCGTCCACCGACAGCAGGGACTGCCACGCCATGCCGGCGGCCACCAGCACGAATCCGGCGCACATCACCGCGCGCAGGCCGAACCGGCCGATGAGCCGGGGCGCCAGGGAAGCGACCGTGATCACGACCAGGCACAGCGGGAGCAGCGCGAGGCCGCCCAGCACGGGTTCGTACCCGAGCACCGCCTGCAAGTACAGACTCACCAGGAAGAACATCGGAAACAGCGACATCTGCCACAGCATCGCGAGGATGTTGGCCAGGCGCAGCGCCGGCCGTCCGAGCACGGCGAGCGGCACCAGCGGGTGCGCCACCCGGCGTTCGACCAGGACGAACACGGCGAGCAGAACCACGGCTGAGCACCCCGTGACCAGTGTCGGCGTGGAGCTCCAGCCGGCCTCGCCGGCGTTGACCACCGCATACGCCAGCAAGGCGAGGCCGGCGGTCGCCGCCACCGCGCCGGGCACGTCGAAACCTCGCCCGACCCCGCCGGAGGCACCGGCCGGCAGCAGCCGCGGCACGGGCAGGATCAGCGCGACACCGGCGACCACGTTCAGGGCGAAGGTCGACTCCCACCCCATCCAGCTGGTGAGCACCCCGCCGAGTACCGTGCCCGCCGCACCTCCCGCACCGGCCATGGCGGCGAACACCCCCAGCGCCCGGTGCCGTTCGGAACCGTCCGGAAAGAGCGTGAGCACCAGGGAGAACGCCGCGGCGGCGGCCATCGCGGCACCCACCCCCTGCACGGCGCGGGCGGTGATCAGCAGGGTGGCGTCCCCGGCGACAGCGCCCAGCAGCGAGGCCACCGCGAGAACAACGAGACCGGCCGTGAACACCCTGCGCTGCCCCAGCAGATCGGCGGCGCGACCGCTGAGCAGCAGCAGCCCCCCGAAGGAGACGAGATAGGCGTTGGCCACCCAGGACAGTGCTGCCGGCGGGATGTCCAGGCTGGTGCCGATGGAAGGCGCGGCCACATTGATGATGGACGTGTCCAGGATCAGCACGAACTGAGTGCAGGCCAGCAGCGCCAGGGCCCGCCGGCGGTCAGCGGCCGTCATCGGTACCCGCCCCGAGGTCCGGGAACTCGTCCAGCTCATAGCCGTCCAGGCAGGACTGGGTGAAGGCGGCGAGCAGATCCGGGTCACCGTCGCGCACGATGCCGGGCAGATAGACGTGCGGAGCGCCGTGGTAGAAGCGCTCGTACTGCTCGTGCCGTGCGGCGAACTCCGAACCCAGGGCGTCCCAGGCGAGCTTCAGCAGCTTGATCCGCTGTTCCGCCGGGGTGCCGGGGGAGCGCACGTACTTGGCCACCAGCGGACCGAGTTCGGGATGCCTCAGGTCGTAGCCGGACGCGGGAAGCTGGATGAGTCCGCCGCCGGCGAGCATCTTGATCTCGGCGAGCACCTTCGGGTACAGGTCGCCGGCCATGGCCCGGTGCGCCGAGGCGATCTGCCGGTTGATGTGCACGGCGCTGCCCTCGCCTGCCACCCGCTCGCAGGTCGTCTCGGCCGCCAGCACCATCGACTTGGCGATGTTGAGCCACCCGATGAGCCGGCCGATCTGCATCTGCACGGGTGGCAGGCCGTAGGTGTTGTTGGCCCGGGTGATGAGGATCGCGAGACCGGTGAGGAACTCGAGCTTGGTCCAGAAGCGTGTGGCCGCCTGGTGGACGAAGTTGTTGTAGGCCGGAGTGAACCACCACATCCGGAAGGTGGTGTCGACGTCCCGGTACGTCAGCACCCGCTCCCAGGGCACGAAGACGTCGTCGCACACCAGCAGGGCGTCGTTCTCGTCGAAGCGGGCGGACAGCGGGTTGTCGAAGACGCTGCGGGCCTGGGCCTCGTAGGAGGTCCGGGAGATGAATTTCAGCCCCGGTGTGCTGAGGGGGATGGAGAAGCACAGCGCGTACTGGGCGTCCTGGGGGGCCAGCGGCTCGATGGTGCCGACGATGATCTCGTCGCCGAACACCGCCCCGGTGCCGATCATCTTCGCGCCGCGCACCACGATGCCGTCGTCGCGCTCCTTGACGACCCGCACGTACAGGTCGTCCTCCTCCTGCTCGCTGGCTGCCTTGGTGCGGTCGATCTGCGGGTTGGTGATCGTGAACGACTGGTACAGGTCGCCCTCCACCATGCGCCGGTGGTAGGCGGCGAGGTTGTCCCGTCCGTCGAATTCCTCGCCCTTGAAGATCTCCGGCGTCGAGACGAAGCCCGCGATGCCCGCGGCCATGTAGTCGGGTGAGCGGCCCAGGAAACCGAAGCTGGCTTCGGACCACGTCTTGAACGCCTTGCGCCGCTCGATGAGTTCGGTCTGGGTGCGGGGCACGTGGTAGGCGCGCAGTACCGAACGGTCCTGCCCGTCGGGGCGCACCGTCAGGACATCCCGCAGCTCCGGGTCCCGTGCCATGTCGTAGAGGTGGGCTATGGAGCGGGCGGTGTTGCGGAAGGCCGGGTGCTCCGTGACGTCCTTGACCTGCTCACCGTCGAGCCATACGGCACGGCCGTCGCGCAGTGATTCGAGGTATTCCTGGCCGCTGCGGGTCATGTCTCTCCTGTACACAGGGTGCGTTGAGTGGGTGATGAGAAGCTTTCGGGGCGACCAGCCGCTCCGGCGAGGATCTGTGGGGCGGCCGCTGCGGCCTCTACGCCGCGGTGTGCGGCAGACGTGGCTGCCCGTAGGGAGAAGGCTCGTTGACGGAAGCGGCATCGAATCCGGCGGCGCGGGCGTAGCCCCGGGCGACCTGGGCCAGGCGGGCGGCGGGTATCACGTCCGCTATCCGTCCGAAGCCCTCCGGCGCATGCTTGTGGACCAGGTCGATCACGACCTCGGGTCCGTTGGCGCGGTTGAGCAGCTGAAGCCGGTTCATCCGGGGGCGGCGCTCCCGGTCGTACGCGGCGAGAGCGATGACCGGATCGTCATGGGTGGCCAGGGCGTGGGCGAGGCTGCGGGCGTCCAGCACCGCCTGCGTCGTCGCGTTCGATCCCATCGGGGCCATGGCATGCGCCGCGTCCCCGAGCAGGGTCACGGCGCCGAACGACCAGCGGGGCAGCGGATCCCGGTCGAGCATCGGGAAGGGCGCGACCGCGTCCGCCTCCGCCGTGAGGGCGTCCAGCCGCAGGTCGCCGCACCGCCAGCCGGACACCGATGCGGGGAAGCCGTCGTCGGACCCGGCGCCGGTGGCCTCCGGGCCCTCGGGCGTGGTGCGTGAGACGGCCCAGTTCACCGGTACCAGGCCGTCCGGGCCCGGGTGGGCGGCGAGGGGGTAGACCACTGCCTTCCAGTGCCCGTTCCCCATGACGACCATCGAACGACCGCCGTGAAAGGGCGCGCTGCGGGTCACACCGCGCCAGATGGCGGCCCCGTGGGACCGCGGTGCTCCTTCCTGCGGGTACAGGGCCTGCCGTACGGCGGACCGCAGCCCGTCGGCGCCGATCAGCACGTCCGCCCGTAAGCGGCTGGAGAGCCGGTCGCCGGCGCGATGCCCGAGGTCCACCTCGACTCCGCCGCCCGGTAGTGGGGCGCATCCGGTGACGCGTGCGTCGGTGGTGATCGCGGTGCTTCCCAGGCGGTCGCGGACGCTGTGGGCGAGGGCCGTCTGAAGGGCGCCGCGGTGCACTGCCAGCTGGGGCCATCGGCTGCCGCTCGCCCGGCCACGGGGCTCGCGCCAGATCCGCTGTCCGAGATGGTTGAAGTAGCCGAGCCCGGTCACGTCGGCGCCCAGCTTCTCGAGGCCTTCGGCCAGCCCCAGAGCGTCCAGTTCGCGCACCGCGTTCGGCAGCAGATTCACACCGGCGCCCAGGGGCCGGATCTCCGGCACCGCCTCAAGGACCTGAATGTCGCGCAGCCCGGCGCTATGGAGACTCAGCGCGGCGGTCAGCCCACCGATGCCGGCACCGGCAATGACGATCTTCATGGACGGTTCCCCCGAACTCACCCCGTAGACCGGACAAACAGCCCGGCTTCACCTCTCATCGTTCTGGGAGCGCTGGTTACGATCAATTAATCATGAGCCGAAGTGATTTAAGGATCGTCCGTGAGTGAAGACGTGCTGAGTGAGTTACTGCGTCCGCTGCGGCTGATCGACGTCTACCACAGCATGTGGCAGGCCGGGGGCACTTGGGGCGTCAGGGGCCACGACGACAGCTGCGCGATCGTCCACTACATGATCGAGGGCGGCTGCGTGATCGGCTTCGGCGGCGACTCCACGCCGGTGGAGCTGCGCAGGGGCGACCTGGCGGTCTTTCCGCACGGCACCGCGCACAGCTTCGCGGCGGCGCACGGGGTGCAGACGACACCTCTGTCCGCCCTGGTGCCCGACTTGCGACCGGGAGAGTCCGGCATCGTCAGGGTCGGTACGCAGCCCTACCGCACGCGGATGCTCTGTGCGAGCCTGCGTTACAGCGCGATCGGCGAACCAGGCCTCTACAGCGCGCTGCCCCGGATCATCGTGCTCCGGCGCCATATGCTCCATGGCGAGCCGCTGTTGCTGCGAACGCTCGATTCGCTGCCCTTCGAGATGGGGCGCACCGCTCCCGGGGCGCGGCTCGTGACCCTGCGGGCGTTCGAGACCGTGTTCGTCCTGTCCCTGCGTATCGCGATGGAGCAGCTGGCGGAGGAGTCGCCCGCGCTGCGTGCGCTCTACCACCCGGGTATCAGCAAGGCCCTGATGGCGATCCACGGCTCCTATGCCGAGCACTGGACGGTCGAGTCGCTGTCCCGCAGGGCCGGCATGTCCCGCTCGGTCTTCTCGCAGATGTTCCGGGAACTGGTGGGTGAGACGCCGATGCGATACCTGACGATGCGTCGGCTCCTGGAGGGCAAGCGGCTCCTGACGGACACCGACGTGGCGCAGCGGGACATCGCGCAGCGCGTCGGCTATCGCAGCCAGGTCGGCTTCCATCTCGCCTTCCGAAAGGAGTTCGACATGACTCCCGGCGAGTACCGGACACAAGGGGGCTCCCGTGACGGGCGGGGGGCGCACGGCCTTGCCGCCCTGAGTGAACGACCAGGGCGGCAAGGGCGATGACGCCACGGACCCGCTGTGAGGCCGGCGGGACCGGGGGACCTGGGGGACCTGCGGGAAGTCGCCTCCCCGTGGGCCCTGCTAACGCACCGCTTCCCGCGACACGGGCGGCGCGGCAGGAGCGCCGTGCTTCGGGTGGTCCGGGTTCAGGAACCACCGCCTGGCGGAGACGAGCCACCATGTGCCGGAGAAGGCGAGCACCACACCGACCGCGACGGGCGCGTAGTTGAAGGTCTCGGCGGTCACCGGGCCGACCTGGGGCAGCATGAACAGCACGGTGATGAACGCGACCCAGGCCACCGCGATCACGCCCACGGGCCTGGACCAGCGGCCCAGGTGCCACGGGCCGCGATGGAAGGAGTCGCCCTGGCGCAGTCGCAGCAGCGTCGGGATGACGTAGGCGATGTAGAGACCGATCGTCGCGATGGACGTCACGGCGGCGTACGCGGTGATGTTGACCAGATAGGGCAGGCCCAGGACGAAGGCACCACCGGCGGCGAGCCAGACCGCGTTGGTCGGGGTGCGGGTCCCCGGGTGCAGCTTGTGCCACACCTGCGAGAACGGCAGCGCGCCATCACGGGAGAAGGCGTAGATCATCCGGCTGTTGGCGGTCACCGAGGCCATCCCGCAGAACAGCTGGGCGCCGATCACGATCAGCAGCATCAGCTTGCCGGTGCTCGCGCCGAGGGCGTCCATGAAGATCTGGGCGGGCGGTACCCCGGTCTCGGACCCGAGGGCGCCGCTGTAGGACTGGATGGCGAAGGTCAGCCCGAACAGCAGGACGAACCCGGCCACCCAGGAGACGACGATGGAGCGGACGATCCCCTTCGGCCCCTCCACGGACGCGTTCTTCGTCTCCTCCGTCATATGGGCGGACGCGTCGTAGCCGGTGAAGGTGTACTGGGCCATCAGCAGGCCGATCAGGGCGACGTAGACGGCGGAACCCCAGCCGGTGTTGTTGACGAACTCGGTGAACACGAAGGACGGGGACTGGTGGTGGTCCGGAATGAGCAGCAGCGCGCCGACGATCACCACCACGCCGATCAGGTGCCACCAGACGCTCACCGTGTTGAAGAAGCCCACGATCCGCACGCGGAAGGTGTTCACCAGGGCGTGCAGCACCAGGATGATGCCGAAGAGCAGGATCGTGTGCTCCGCCGTCGCGGCGTACCCGAACTGGAGGTTCAGGTAGGCGTTCAGGAACGAGGCCGCTCCGAAGTCGATGCCCGCGGTGACCGCGACCTGCCCGAGGGTGTTGAACCAGCCGGTGAACCAGGCCCACGCCGGGGCGGACTTGCCGGGAGCGAGCTTGTGGGCCCAGAAGTAGAGTCCGGCGCTCGTCGGGTAGCTGGAGCACACCTCCGCCATGGCCAGCCCGACGAACAGGGTCATCAGGCCGACGATGACCCAGCCCCACATGATCAGCGCCGGGCCGCCGGAGTTCATGCCGAAGCCGTACATGGTCAGGCAGCCGGACAGGATGCTGATGATGGTGAACGAGACGGCGAAGTTCTGGCGCCCGGACATGGAGCGGTCCAGGGTCTGGGTGATGCCGAGTTGGGCGAGGCGTTCTTCTTCCGAGGATGTGACGCTCGGTATGTCCAAGGGCATTCGAATGACCTCTTCGTCAAGGTGAGCGGTGGGGACGGTGGGAAACAACTCGAGCGGGTCGTGCGGGGAAGAGGGTGCGGGTGGGCGGGGGAGCGGGGTGGGTGGGGCTCCGCGGCCGGGCGCGGTTACGGCGTGGCGGCTTCCGCGGCCCAGCCGCGGTGGCGGTGGAACAGCGTGACGGCGTCCCCGCAGTAGCTCCACGGCACATCGGTGGCGTACGGGCCGATGGCGTCGAAGACCTCGGCGGCCTCGTGGCGCCGGCTGGCGAACGACAGGGCGTGAGCGAGGTAGTTGGCGTCCTCGTGGAAGGCGGCGTGCGGACGGTGCGGGGCCCGGCGGGCCCACCAGTTCTCCCAGGCGTGCCAGGTCGACGGATTGTCCGTCCAGGGATGCACGGCGAGCCCGTAGCGGTTCTCTTCCGTTTCCAGCCGCTGACGGTGTGACTCCGCCAGGGCGACCAGCGGCAGGACGTGCAACGGCAGTCCGGCGGGCGCCTTGGTGCACTCCTCCTGCACCCAGTGGAACATGTCGCCGCCCGTGCCGTGCCAGGACGGGAACAGATAGGTGAGGAGCTCGTGGTGCGCTTCCCGGTTCCACGGGTCGCGCTGCTTCACCTGCGTCCACAACTGCCCCACCGTCGCCCGCCAGTCGCGGTCCCGGGGCGGTGAGTGGAAGCGCGCCAGCGCGAGCATGACGACATACGGCGCCGGGTCGTCCGGCATCGCGTCCGCGGCGGCGTCACAGGTTGCCCACGCCTCCTCCAGGGCCTCGCCGCGTCCGCGCCCCCGGCCGTCGGCCATGGACCGCAGGGTGCGTACGTTGGCCAGCAGCGCCAGGGCGTGTCCGGACCGCGGCTCCGCCTGGGCCCAGGTGTCCGCGAACGTCAGCCGGGCACCGACGCGGGCGAGCACCTGGAGGCGGAAGATGCGCCGGTCCCAGTCCGCGCCCGTGGCGGCCAGCAACTCCCGGGCGCCTTCCCAGCGCCCCATCGTCGCGTCCTCCACCACAGCCCGCAGCCGGGCGTCATCGCGGGCCGGATGCCGGTCGAGAGCCGCCTTTCCGCGGCTATTCACGGCGGCCCCGCTCGTGCGCGGCCGGTGCGGCCGCGACCGACGTACCCGCCGTGCGGCTCAGGGGTTGTGCCAGCCGTGCAGATGGGGCCGAGGACACCTTGACTCCGTGGATGAGTTCATCGACACAAACGAAACAAACGGCACATGTGACACTTGCGGACCCGCGGCTAACGGAGCGTGTCACGGGGGTCACCAGACTGGTGGAAAAACTCTCGGTTCACACCTGCCACAAGTGAATCACCGGAGTGATGTTGGTTACATCCGTGCGGGCTGCGGGCCGCCAGTCCGGGGCCCAGGTGGGGAGATTGGCGTGGTTACGCGATCAACTACCTTTTGCTTGCGCAACCCCCGTGAACCGCGCAACCCCCGTGAACCGCGCAACCCCCGTGAACCGCGCGGCCCATGCGAGCCGCGTGGTCCGCGCGCCTACGTCGCGGAGAAGTGCCACACCGCGAAATCGCTCACCGGCCGGTATCCGATCCGCTGGTAGAGGGCGTTGCTGGTGGGGTTGGCCAGGTCGGTGAACAGCAGCACCTCGTCCGCTCCCGCCGCCAGCGCGGCCCGGCTCACCGCGGCCGTCGCGGCAGCCGCGTAACCCCGGCCGCGCAGCCGGGCCGGGGTGTAGACGGGGGCCACCCGGATCTGGCCCGCGACCATCGGGGTCAGGCCCGCCATCGACACGGGGGTGCCGTCCGGGGATTCCCAGAGGGTGGCTCCCCCGGAAGCGATACGCGCGTCGGCCCAGGAACCGGGGTTCGTGGGCGCAGGATCTCCGACGGCTTCGGTGAACTCCTCGTACCAGACCATGAGCAGCTCGCGGTCCCGCTCGTCCGCGACCCGGGCCCGGCCATCGGGCAGCGGATCCGGCGGTGTGAGCCTGCCGAGCCGGTACAGGCGCTGGCGCTCGTGAAGCGTCGGTGCCGCGCCGGTGCGCCGGTACCAGGCGTCGGCGAAGGCGGCCGCGGTCTCGCTGTCGGCGGTGACGCCGGGCAGAGCGTGGCAAAGCCCGGCCAGGTGGGCCGTGAGGGTATCCGCGTCTCCGGGGGCGAGGGGGGTGAGCAGCATGGGGTGCGGCGGAGTCCGTAGGTAGGCCCCGTGAACCGACCCCTCCCTTTCCAGCCAGCCGAAGACGGGGGTTCCGGCGCCGTGGGCGTGCGCCCCGCGTGTGCGCAGCCCTTCGGTCACCGTCAGCGGGACGGTGTGCGGGGCGGGGCGCGAGCGCAGGAAGTCACCCGCTCGGGCAAGGAAGCCGTCGAGGTCCTCGCTCGTGTGCCAGCCGTCAGGGCTCATGCCGCGTGCTCCTTTTCCAGGGCCCGGATTTCCCCGTAGGAAAGCGCGTTCAGGAACGCGCGTCGAAGGGTTTTCGGCGACGCCGCTGAGCGCCGGGTGCTCCAGGCTCCACCGGCGACTGGGGCCGCGCCCGCGAACCGCGTCCGCCGAACCCCTGCTCGGACCCCGGCCCTTGGATCTTCGTATACCGGCCATGTCGGTGATTGACCTCAGACGCCGGAAACCCTGACATCGGAACCACTTCACCGTATTGCCCACCATGGTGAGGGACCGAAAGGCCGTGCCCGTGAATGTCAGCGATGTCCGAATGTTTCGATGAATGGGTGACATGCGCTTACCTCAGGTGCGGGTGGCGGTGAACTCCCGCTGCGAGCGGAGCTGTTACTGCTGCCGCCCCTCCGGGGAAGCGGTGGCCACCGAGTCGGGCACCGACCTCGATCCGGACCACCGGCTGATCGCAGTGGCCACCGCCGCAAGGGCCCAGGGCGTCGACGGGATCAAGCCGACCGGCGGCGACCCCGCGCTGTACGGACCGCTCGTGGAAGTGGTGCGGCGGACCTGGGCGAGAGCGGCGAAACCGCCCGGTGCAGGTGCCCGTGTACCCGGGGACCGGACGGTTCCCGGGCGGACCGGGATACTTGGGGCATGGCCTTCCTCGTCTTCATGACATTGCCCGGACTGGTCATCCTGCTGACCTTGCTGGCCTTCGTCGACCAGCTTCTGCTGCGTGCGGGCAGGTCCGGCCGTCTGCCGTGGCGGAACGCGGCCCGGCAGGGCCAGATCTCGGCGACCGGGTTCGAGCAGCTGCACGCGAGCCTTTCGCCGGGCAAGCAGACCGAGCTGAAGGAGCGCCAGTCCGCCCTTCTGATGCGCGACGACGAGGAGGACGGGGCGCCACCGAACCGAACGACGGTGGATCTCGACGGCGGGACCGCGGTTGTCCGGATGCCACCCGGCGCGGTCCCCGGGCTGTCGGCGCGGTGAACACCGGGCGCTCCGCGTTCCACACGTGGCGCCCCGTGTCTATCCGTGTTCTAGCCGCGTGGGGGAGAAACTCTCCCGAGCCGCGTCGAAGTACCTCCGGATGCCTGGGACATCGCTGTCAGGTCCGGCGACCCAGAAGTCGTAAGTCCGTCCGTTCTCGGTGTACCGCAGATCGATCGAGCGACGGCGAGCGCCGGAGGCGGCGTCGTACCAGGTGAACTCCCAGATGGCGGCGGATGCGCCGTTGTGCTCGAACCGCTCCAGGCGAACTCGCCGGTATTTCGGGTAGTCACCGACCGCCGAAGTGCCGGTGCCGCCGTTGTCCTGTGCCGAGAGCTCGGCATAAGGGTCCCCCTTGCCGTCAGCCGGATTCAGATGGACCCCGAGACCGTAGGCCTTGCTTGCCGAGTAGTAGAAAATGCGGCTCTTGTCCGCATATGGACCGGTCCAGTCCTTGCCGATCTCCATCGTGAATCCGGCCGGATCGCTGATCGCGCGGAATCCAGGGCGGGCGGCTGCCGGTGAGACCGGCGCTGCGGCTTGGCTGCTGGAAGGATCAGGAGACTTCCGGGCCAGCAGAGGAGGCACGGTATAGATACCTGCGGCGACCAGGGCGATGACCGCCGAGCCGATGAGCGCACGGGCGATCCAGCGGCGGGAGGCGCGGCCGGTGACCTGCGCCGGGTCTGTGTCCTCGGGCCGGACGGGTCTGTGCCGGTCGGCCCGGGCGACGGTCCGGCGTTCCTCGGATGCCGTGCCGGTCACGGACCCGGATCGCCGGCGGTCGCCGGGGACACGAGCGGATGCGGCGGCCTGGGCCGGTACTTCGGGGCGCTCGGCGGCGATCAGCAGGGACCGGGCCACCGAGGCCGTGATCCGTTGCGCCGGGTCCTTGATGAGCAGGCCTCCGATGACCTCGCTGAGGCGACCGGCGTTCCGGGGCGGGTCGTACGCGCCGTCGAGCACGGCCTGGAGCGTGGCGAACTCGCTGTTGCGGCGGAAAGGGGAACGCCCTTCGACCATTTCGTAGAGGGTCGCTCCCAGGGACCACAGATCACATGCCGGCACGGCTCTCAGCCCCTGTACGCGTTCGGGCGACAGGTAGTCGAGCGTGCCGATCATCGCGCCCGGCACGGTCAGGGTGTCCGCGCCGGTCACCGCGGCGATGCCGAAGTCGGTCAGGACCGTACGCCCGTCGGACCGGGCCAGCAGAAGGTTGGACGGCTTCACATCGCGGTGCACCACACCGTTCGCGTGGGCCGCGATCAGCCCATCCAGTGCCTCACGGGCGATGCGCGCGGCATCGCCGACCGTCACGCGACCGACTGCCAGTTCCTCCGCGAGGGAACGTCCCGCCACGAGCTCCATGATGATCCACGGCCGGCCGTCGTCCATGACGACGTCGTGGATCTCGACCACGTTCCGGTGCTGGACCAGTGCCGCGGCCCTGGCCTCCCGCAGCGCACGCTCCGCGCGCCGACGCCACTCCTCGGGGGCGAGATCGACGCGTGCCCAGATCTCCTTGACCGCGACCGCACGCCCCAGCTTCACGTCCTGGGCCGCCCACACCGCCCCCATGGCGCCGCGTCCGATCAACTCGTTCAGCTGATAGCGGCCCGCGGCCAAGTCCCGGACTTCCGGTTCGGCCATTCCCCGTCCCCACGCCTGCTGTGCTCCGTGGCCATGCCGGGACTGATACCTGCCGTCAGGCCTTCGATCTCCCAGATTCTGCCTCAATACACCGAACCGGTGCGCTCGGGGTTGTCCACGGGTGCCGGCTCGGCGGCAGCACCCCGTCCTACCGGGCCTTACTACTGCAACGGTGTTTGCCGTGATGGGTGGGCAGATGGGTCGTTGGTCGGCGCCTCACCCGTGGAGATAGCGAACCGCGGGCCCCAGCCGGGCCCCCGCCGTCACCTCCCGCAGCAGGTCGCACCACCGGTCGACACTACCTGGAGCAGGTCACGTACGGCGCCCGGCGGTACGTCGGCCCGTGCCAGGAGGTAGTTGCCGACCCCGAGGTTCCCACCGGCTCCGTCAGCCCGTACACCCCGGCCGGCAGGGTGGCCGCCGTGTAGACGGGACCGTAGCGCTCCCGGAGCGCGCCGACGTGGGCGTCGAGCGGCAGGAACCGCAGTGGCAGCTCGCGGGCCACGCCCTGGCACCCTGGACGATGCATGCAAGGGCTTTGATCTTGGTGCTGCGGCGTTTCCCACTCACGGTCCGGGACCCGCCGCATCTGTTGCCGGGCTTGCGGCTGTGCCGGCTCGTCAGTACCGAATCTCCCTGGCTTCGTACCCTTCGAGACCGGCCGTGACGAGGGCGGGTACGAGGGCGTGCAGGTACCAGGCGAGGTCGGTGAACTCCGGGGCCGCTGGGATGTGCCGACGGTCCATGGTGGGCACGAAGGAGATGTCCGTGCGGCCGGGCAGGAACATGAGCATGCCGCCTGTCTCCGCCTCCGGGTGGTAGACGTTGAGAGCCACCGTGTACGGCAGGTTTCCCGGCTCGTCCAGCAGTGCCAGCGCCTCGCCGATGCCGTCGGGCGGGCTGTCGTACCACTCGTACATGTCGTCCGCGTCGTTGATCATGTACGAGACGCCTCCTGGCACTGCCACCGCAGACCACCCCGCCCCGGTCAGGGCGTCCACAACGGCGCACACGGTGGTCGGGTACGTGAACGTGAAGTCGATGTCGGCGTCTCTGGATCCCACGGGACCTCCGGGCAGGGTGAGGACAGACCTGCATCCTCGCCCGCGGAGCGCCGGGCCGTCGATCCGCTTTCCCTGCCTGGCTGCTGACCTTCGTTCCTGCGGCCCGACGCAGCGTGAAGCAGCCCGCAGGCATGGCGGCTCACATCAGCCTCCCGCGTCCTGTGCCCATGCCGAGATCTCCGAGCCGACTGCCCACCCACCAGATGGGGAACCCGTTACGGTGACGGGCATGTCTGACTCCGACTTCTGGACCTCCCCGCCCGATCGCGTAACCCACGGCAGCGGTGTCCGCTACGAACTGACGGTCCTGCACCCGCCGTTCACCGTCGATGTCGAAGACCTTCCGCCCAACGACCCCGCGCGGGCCGCGGAGTTCGCTCGCTCCCTGGGCACGATCGACGACGTGGTCGAGGATCTCGGCCCCCGTAAGCAGAGCGACACGATCACGGTGGCCACGAGAACCGATCTGGACCTCGTGCAGGCTGGGGCGTGGGGAAACCTCGTGTCGGTCTCCGATCCGGCGTTCGCGGACGACGGCAACGGCATGCCGCTTCTGGCGGAGGCCACTCGGCTGCGGGAGCGCTTCCCCGACGCCCGGATCGTTGGCCGGGTCGAGGTGCACTGCGGAGCCGAGCACACCGAAGACCTCGTGTGGCTGCCGGACGGCGCCATGTTCCATGCCTGCGGCTGGCCCGGTGACGAGCCGTTCGTCGTGACCGGCGACCCGCAGGCGGTGATGTCCGCCCTCGGGATCACCACGGAAGTCCTCGAAGACCTCGACGTGTACTTCGACCTGGACGACGAGCCGAACCAGAACGACTGGGGCGCCCTCGCCACGGCCTGCCTCGCCGGCGCGGACCCGTGGGGGAGGGCCGACCTGGACGCCTCCTCGTTGCGGGTGCGGCACAGCGAGCACGCCACCAGCCACATGGAAGCCCTCTACTTCAACGGCTGACGGCACTTCAACTTCCCTTACACGTAACCAGATTGACATGCCGACACGCGGTCTCACCCGTTTCCTGCCTGTCGGCGGACCGGTCTAGGGTGAACGGGCGACGCGTACATGTCACGGGGGCCTCACGCGTCGCCCCGTATCCCCTCAAGGCCCCACACGTGAGGGAAGATCACACTTGAACAGAGCACTGCGCATACCCGAGCGGTGGCGTCTGGCAGGCCGTGTTCTGGCCGTGTTCGGGATCGCCTCGGCGGTCACCGTGACCGGTCTGCCCGGCATCGAGATCGACACCGCCACCGCGGCGCCGCGCGCCGTCGCGGCCAGGATCAAGCCCGGCGCGAAGCGCTGCGACGCGAAGAACCTCGGCAAGCAGTACCAGAGCACGCCGACGAACTCGGGGTTCCCCAACGACCCCACCGGCTCCAACTTCTCGGCCTGGAAGGGCAATCCGAGGAACTTCAACTACGACCTGCCCGGCAAGGCCTACGACGGGGTGAAGCCGCCGACGGCCGCCGACAAGACCAAGGCCCTGTCGAAGGTCTCGAACGACACCGAGAAGAACTACAAGGCGTGGCAGAAGACCGCGGACAAGTCCGGTGACCCGGAGGACCGCAAGTTCGAGATCTACGCCCGGTACTTCCACAACACGGAGGGTCTGAGCTTCGACCACTGGTTCGAGCACCGGTTCATCCGCAACCAGACCAACAACCACAAGGGCTCGGCTTTCGAGCGTCAGCTCGTCCGTGACTTCCGCCTGGTCGGGCCGGACTGGCTCTGCGAGGTCACCGTCGAGCTCATCGACGCGCAGGGCAACGTCGTCGAAACGCGCCGGTACGACGCCTACAACCAGAAGACCAAGGAGTTCAACGAGTTCAAGTCGAACTCGGAGCTGACGAACAAGCAGCTCGGCAAGGACCGGAAGATCGCCCGGTTCATGCCGGACCACAAGTTCCGGTTCACCGGAGCGAAGCCGTTCACCGAGGGCCAGCGCAAGAAGATCGACAACCTGAACCGGTACGTCAACCGGCTACGGCCCGGTCAGACGAACCAGGTGCGCGGTAACCAGCGGATCTACAACCCCGTTCCGCGGACCAAGCCCATCCGGGGATACTCCGACTACCAGCGGTGGTTCGCCCCGGGCTGCCAGGGCGGCCAGGGCAGGATTCAGCTCGCTGCCGCATCCTCGTGCGGTACGCGCGGCCCGCTGAACGACCGCATCAACGGCTCCGGGAAGACCCTGGAAGAAGCCAGGAAGATCCAGGCCGACGCCCGCCGGCTCGACCCCCGCGGCACCCTCCCGCGCGGCGGCCCGGGCGGCGTCGACTTCACCACCCTGGAACTGCGGTACGTCGGCGGTCTTGGCAAGGGCAAGGGCATGCAGTACTCCATGCGTGCCGACCAGATGCCCGACCCCGACGAGAACCCCGGCTTCGGCGGCGAGGCGCGCATGCAGCTCTCCTCCGACGCCCTGTTCACCTGGCTCGCGCTCACTCCGGAGAAGTTCTGGGTCAACCTCAACCCGGACCAGCCGGACAAGATCATGGATGCCGAGTTCGGCAAGACCGACGCCGGCAGGGTCCTGCTCGAGGCCGACTACCTGATGAAGGAGGACTTCGCCGAAGCCCTCAACCCGAAGAAGCACGCAGGCGGCAAGCGGTACTGGGACAACGCCCCCCGCCAGAACGGCCTTCCGTGCTTCCCCGGAGTCCGGTTCTGGGCGGAGCCCAAGACCGCCCAGGTCCGCGAGCAGGACGGCGGAATCTACATCCTGGACGCGCCCCTGAAGGTGTCCACCCAGTGGCTCGACATCGAGTGGGAAGCGCCCGGCAGCACTGAGTGCAAGGGTCTGACCGACGCGCAGAAGAAGTCGATGGAAGCGAGCGTCCGCGCCAATGTCGTTCCCCTCATGGAGGAGCGGGTCAACAAGGACAAGCGCTACGCCGATCTGCGCGCCGTCTACACCTCGCGTGTCGCGGCCGAGTACATCCGCCAGCAGGATGCCAAGGCGCCGACCGACTTCCGCAAGATCATCAACTCCAATGACGTCTCCGCGTGGCCGCTGCGTGCCCCACACGACAAGTGGACCCGCGAGGACGTGTACCAGAAGTACATGAAGTCGCTGCGCGACGGCATCGAGTGGTTCGAGCTGGAGTACGGCGGCAAGGTCTTCAACCAGGGCGTCGGGGGTGTGGACTTCTCCAAGCAGCCGAAGCGGAACATCACCCAGACCCGGTTCAACGCCGAACACCGCACCCTGGACAGCACGACGAAGACGTCTCTCCAGTCGGACGACGTGTCCTACCGGGACACCGACACCCTCTACCTCGGCGGCAGCGGCAACGTCGAGTCCGGCAGCGAGGACCCGGGCCCGGACCCCACTCCGACCCCGACGGACGCCCCGAAGCCGACCGACCCGGCGACCCCGACCACCCCGGGCGACGACGGGAAGCCGACCCCGCCGGCGAACAGGCCGGATCCGGACGGCGGCCTCGCCGACACCGGCTCCAACACCCCGATCGGGCTGATCTCCGGCATCGCCGCGGCGGTCGCCGCCGCCGGTGCGGCCCTGATGTGGTGGATGCGCCGCAGGCGGCAGGACGCCACCGGCTAGCCGACCGGCGTCGATTCGCACGCTGGACCCGAGAGTGCCCCACCCCCCGCCCGGGGGTGGGGCACTTGCCGTTGCGTGCGTCAGCGTCAGCGACGGCCGGGGAGGCCGGACTCTCTTGTGCGCCGTAGTCCGTCATGTCCGGCGGTCCGGCGAGGGCGGGGCCTGATCCGTGGCGGCGGACCCGCGTCTCCCGCGCCCATCCGGGACGGGATCACCTCAAGGCGGCCCGATGGGCGGCGGTGCTGCACCAGTGACGCTCCCTCTCCTCCCGGCCATCTTCCCCCGGGGGACGTCCTGTTGGTGGCAACGGCGTGTTTCCACCACAGCGGCGCTATTCGGCCAACATCCCGACGTTTTCCACTCTCCGGACAACCGGGCATCCGGACCCCTCCTCTCACCGCACGAGCGCAGCGAGTGCCTCTCACCGCGCCGGCCGGACGGTTGTCCTGTCCCGTCGGGCCGCGTGGCCCGCTGTCCGCTTCCTTCTCACAGCATCCGGAGGATGAGGGAACGATGACCACTACGCGCACCACCCGGCTGCGGCGTCCGCTGCTCGCCGGCACCACGGCCGTCGCCGCCATGGCCGTGACCGCCGGCTTCATGGCCACCATGCCGGACAAGGCGGAGGCCGCGACCGGGCCCAAACTGAGTCTCATCGCGGCCACCGGCTCGGTCACGCTCACCTCCTGGAAGGAGGAACCGGGCGTCTACCTGGATCTGGGCACCTACCTGACCGCGGAGGGGAGACCGCTGGAGCTCAAGGTGACGCGGAAGTCCTACAAGGACCCGGTGACCATCACCCAGACCGTGTACGAGGGCGGCAAGGCCAAGGCCAAGACGCTGCCCCAGGGCACCGTGAAGGACTTCTCCGGGCTGCCCGGCTTTGCGGAGATCACCATCACCGACAAGGCCGGCAAGAAGGTCGTCAGCCGGACGGAGAGCTTCTGTCCGAACAACGCCAGCGGACGGGTCCGACCCGATGCGCCCTCCAAGTCGAAGTATCCGGAGAGCTGCCCCACCAACGCCTTCACCCTCGGTTCCGTGTGGGGTGTCGAGAAGGGGTGGGCCTCCAACACCTACGCCGGTTCCTACACCCAGCCGGTGAAGCTCGCCGCCGGCGCGTACACGGCCAAGATCCAGGTCGCCAAGAAGTACCGGGACCTGTTCGGAATCGCCGACAAGCCCGCGACGGTGAAGGTCACCGTCGAGGAGCGCAGCTGGGAGGACAACCCCGGAGTCCCGGGCGCCCGGTCGGCCACCACTGGGGAGCACGCCGGGCACGGCGCCTCCCACCAGGCTCCGGCCGGTCACGCCGGGCACGGGCCGGCTCCGGCGCCCGCCCAGGCCGGGGCGCCGGAGACCAGCGGCGCGGGCCCCTCGTACAACGTGGGCCACGGGCCGCTGAAGGCCGCGCCGCCGGCCCTGCCGTGGGCGCTGAAGAAGCAGCAGGCCGCGCGCGCCGGTATGCGCGCCGGCGACACCGCCGGGCAGACCGACGGCTCGCGCAAGGCGCCCGCCCTCACGCCGCTGTCCAAGCGGCCCACCGGCAAGGCCTCCGTCCCGGACGTCCCCAAGCCAGACCTGCGGTCGCTGCCGGCGTACGGCATCACCATCAGCGACGGCGACCAGAACATCCCCGGCAAGGACTACCTGGCCTTCAGCGCCAACGTGTGGAACGCCGGCCCGGCCCAGCTCGTGGTGGACGGCTTCCGCTCGCCCGGGAAGGCCAAGATGGACGCCTACCAGTACTTCTACGACGCCAAGGGCAAGCAGGTCGGCTACACCCCGACCGGCACCATGGAGTGGGACCCGCGTCCCGGCCACGTGCACTGGCACTTCACCGACTTCGCCAGCTACCGGCTGCTGAAGGCCGACAAGAAGGAAGCGGTGCGCAGCGGCAAGGAGGCCTTCTGCCTCGCCAACACCGACGCCGTCGACTACACCGTGAAGAACGCCAACTGGCACCCGTACAACACCGACCTGTCCACTGCCTGCGGCCAGGAGAACTCCATCTCCGTCCGCGAGGTGCTGGACGTCGGCTCCGGTGACACCTACACCCAGAACCTGCCGGGACAGTCGTTCGACATCACGGACGTGCCCAACGGCACCTACTACATCCAGGTGCTGGCCAACCCGGCCAAGCGGCTGAAGGAAACCAACCTCGACAACAACAGTGCCCTGCGGAAGGTCGTCCTCGGCGGCGAGCCCGGCAAGCGGACCGTGACCGTCCCCGCGCACGACCTGGTGAACGCGAACTGACCCCACACTCCTGAACCCCGGCGACAGTCTCCGGACGCTCGCCATGTGGCCAGGAATGACGAGAGAGCGGGTGGCGCAGCGAGACGCTGTGTCACCCGCTTTTCGCTTTGCGGCCGAGGGCTCCGGTCGCTGGTGCGGGCGTTTGTCTCGTACGAGGCGGGGGCTGGCGTCGCAGACGCGGGAGCACGGGATTGACCCTCCGGTGCCGCCTGACCGGGGGGGAGTACGATCGAACCGGATTGTGAGCGCACCTCCTGTCCGGCCTTCGGGCCTGCCAAGGGGCACCTTTCTTATGTCCGGCTACGTCACTAGGCTCCCGTCATGACTGATTTCGTGCAGGTGTCGACCGCTACACCGACCCGGGAACAGGCCATCGAGCTGGCGCAATCGGCTGTGAAGGAGCGACTGGCAGCAGGTGCCCAGATCGTGGGGCCCGTCACGTCAGTGTTCTGGCATCTCGGCGAGTTCGGTACCGGCGATGAGTGGCAACTACTGCTGAAAACCCGCGTCGAGCGATACCCCGCCCTCGAAGCGCACCTGCTGAAGCACCACCCTTGGGACAACCCTGAGGTGGCAGCAGTGCCAATCGTCGCGGGCGGGGAGGCATGTCTGCGGTGGGTGTCCGAGAACACGCAGTCCCCACCCGACTAGGTCACAGCAGTGCTGCTCTCCCCAGGGCGGCGTCGACATCGCTGACGCCCCGGTATCCCGACAGGCGCTTGAGGAGCGGATTCAACCTGCGTCGCGGCCGGACCGACGCAACGCCGTTGGTGAGGTCCAGAGCACGACACGCGACCTTCGCCGCCTGCTCGACTTCACCCGCCGTCATGTACGCGTCGGCGAGCCACGAGAGGTACAGCGCTTTGTCCCGCGCCTGGCTGTCGTCGTATGTGGCAAGCGCGTTCTCCAGTACGGGTACTGCCCGGAGTCGGCATGCGCGGAAGGTCGCGTTGTCGGTGCTGTCGCTGTGCGACCACTACGAGAACCTGCAGGAGCGGATCATCGTGATCTGTGCGAGGTGCGATCAGGCCGGACGAGCCGCGCGAGACGCAGGGCATCCATACCGAGTCGGCCGCCGGCGGAGCCGTGCACTTCCATCGCGTGTGCCCTGACCGGCCGCGCCGTTGAAACTCCCGCCCGTCGCCCGTAGGGGGCGGGCGGGTTGGAGACCTTTCGTGCCGGCCGGTTTTCCCTGGCAGGAGCGGCCGGAACGGGGCCGGGCCCTTGGGGCCCGGGACGTGCATGACCGGGCGGGGGCTGGCCTCGCACCGAGCACACGCCCAAGGTGTGTGGCATGACCGCTGTCGCTGTGGAACTGCGTCGTGGACGCGACCCGGTCGCCCCCGGCCTGTTCGACAGGCTCGTCGACTTCTGTGCCCAGGAGTACGGCCTGGAACGATGCGTCGCCGAGCGGATCCAGGACCAGGCCATCGCCCTGTGCTGGGTGACGGGCACCACCCGGTCCGGTAACACCATGGCCCCGTCCGCGACGGTGGACCCCGGCTGGCACACCTTCATGCTCCACAGCACCGAGTACACCCACTGGTGCCAGGAGCAGTTCGGCTACTACCTCCACCACACACCGAACAGCAAGACCCGCACACCCGGCCTGATGGTCGACGTCGCCGCCCGGATCCGTGCGGCCGGACTCGTGGTCGATGAATCCCTGTGGGGCACAGCCGCGGACTGCAACCCGCCGACCTGCTGCTGCGACGGCCCCTGCTGCTGACCCACCACCCCCCGGGGCGGGCCTACGCACCGGCCACCTCCCACTACTCGCCTAGAAACCACCCCCGACCAGACCCCGCACCCAGAGACCCCGACACGGCGAGCAACCCCGAACCCCAGCACCAAACCCGGACCGCTACCGAAGACGGTCCCTTTCCACACAGGAGAGGGCCCGTCAACTCTCCTACCTGCTGCAGAGGCTGTGCCTCTTTCGCTGCGCTCAAGGTGAGAAGCATTTCGTCCTCATGATGATCTATATCGTGGGAAAATCGGCTCACTCGTACTTCCTTGGGCTTATCGGGTGTTCTCGATGCGGCGTGGTGAGTGTCGAGTGGGTGCGGCAATGCGCTGTGGGCAGGGTGTTCCCGGCATGCGGTTCTTCGTCTCGACACCGTGAGGCGGGTCCTGTGCCGGTTGCTGCGACTGTGCCGGGCGTGTGGTTCCGCATGGGCGAATGACGCCGACTGAGCCGATGTGGGCTTGGCCGGCATGGTGTCGTTCCTCGGAGAAGTGGGTTACCCGGGGTCAGCGCACAGGCGCCGCCGGGCCGGCCTCCCTTGGCAATGGCTGATTCCGGCAGATCGTTTAGCACTCGCCCCGGGCCTTGTCGCCCGCAGGAACAAGGGAGGCGGCATTGTCCAGAGCGTGTGATGAGGACGCAGCGGTGCCCAAAGCGCCACGGAACGTACGGGCCCTGCTGATGGCTCTGCCGATGGCCCTGGCTCTGGTGGTGTTCCCCACCGCCGGCACGGCGTGGGCCGCCACCGTGAGCTTCGCCCCCGCAGTCGACTACGGTGTTGGTACTTCGCCTGCCTCGGTGGCGGTGGGGGATCTGGACGGTGACGGTGACCAGGACCTGGCCGTCGCCAACTCGACGGACAACAACGTGTCGGTGCTGTTGAACGCCGGGAACGGTACCTTCGCGCCCCAGGTCACCTACGGCGTTGGTGCTTCGCCTGCCTCGGTGGCGGTGGGGGATCTGGACGGTGACGGCGACCAGGACCTGGCCGTCGCCAACTCCATCGACAACAACGTGTCGGTGCTGTTGAACGCCGGGGACGGTACCTTCGCGCCCCAGGTCACCTACGGCGTCGGGGCCAACCCGAACTCGGTCGTCGTAGCCGATTTCGACGGTGACGGCGACCAGGACCTTGCTACCGCCGACGCCCTCGGCAACACGGTGACGGTCTTGTTGAACGCAGGGGACGGTACCTTCGGCCCTGGTACCACCTACGGTGTTGGGCTCGTACCCTTCACCGTGGTCGCGGCGGATCTGGACGGTGACGGCGACCAGGACCTGGCCACAGCCGACACCCTCGGCAATACGGTGTCGGTGTTGTTGAACAACGGGGACGGTACCTTCGCCACCGCAGTCCCCTATGGCGTCGGGACCTTTCCGGTCTCGGTGGCTGCGGCGGATCTGAACGGTGACGGCAGACAGGATCTGATCACCGCCGACGCCGGCGACGATCAGGTCTCGGTGCTTTTGAACGCCGGGGGAGGGACGTTCGCGGGAGCGACCCCCTACCCCACCGGGACCGCGCCGGCTGCGGTGGTCGCGGCGGACCTGGACGGTGACGGCGACCAGGACCTGGCTACCGCCGACGGAGCCAGTACGGTGTCGGTGTTGTTGAACAACGGGAGCGGTGTCTTCGCGGCCCCGGTCCCCTTCCCTGTCGGGGCCGATCCGATCGCGTTGGCTGCGGGGGACCTGGACGGTGACGCTGACCAGGACCTGGTCACTGCCAACTTCGGCGCAGCCACGGTGTCGGTGCTGCTGAACACCACCAATCCCGCTACACCGGTGATCACCAGCCCGGCGGACGGGGCCGTTCTCTCCGACAGCACGCCGACGTTCACCGGGACGGGCGAGGCCGGGACCACGGTCACTCTGCTTGAAGGGGACACCGTTCTGTGTTCCGTTGTCGTGGCGGTGGACGGTAGTTGGAGTTGCACCCCGGCCGTTGCCCTGAGCGACGGACCGCACACCGTCCTCCCCCGAGCCACCAACGGCATCGGCAACGCCACCGACGGCACACCGATCACCATCACCATCGATACGACCGCACCCACCGCCCCGGTGATCACCAGCCCGGCGGACGGGGCCGTTCTCTCCGACAGCACGCCGACGTTCACCGGGACCGGTGAGCCCGGGACCACGGTCACTCTGCTTGAAGGGGACCCCGTTCTGTGTTCCGCCGTTGTGGCGGTGGACGGTAGTTGGAGTTGCACCCCGGCCGTCGCCCTGAGCGACGGACCGCACAGTATCCTCCCGCGAGCCACCGACCAGTTCGGCCGCAGCACCGACGGCACACCGATCACCATCACGATCGACGCCACCGGGCCCACCGCCCCGGTGATCACCAATCCGCTCAACGGGGCTGTACTCACCGAGAGCATGCCGACGTTCACCGGGACCGGTGAGCCCGGGACCACGGTCACTCTGCTTGAAGGGGACACCGTTCTGTGTTCCGCCGTTGTGGCGGTGGACGGTAGTTGGAGTTGCACCCCGGCCGTTGCCCTGAGCGACGGACCGCACAGCATCCTCCCGCGAGCCACCGACCAGTTCGGCCGCAGCACCGACGGCACACCGATCACCATCACGATCGACACCGCCCTGGTGATCACCAGCCCCCGGGACGGTGACACGATCAGGAGCTGCCCCCGTCCGCGGAGCACCGATGGGAGAGGACGCGGCGGTTGCCTGCTGAGCTTCACCGGCACAGGCGAGACGGGCAGGACCATCACCGTCATGGAAGGTGACCGGACCATCTGCACTGCCCTCGTGGACGCATCCGGAAACTGGAACTGCTCCGGACGTGTCGCCAAGGCCAGCGGTATCCATACCTTCGTCGCCGTCGCCACCGATCCGACCGGCGCCACCACCACGAGCGAGCCGGTGACCGTCACCATCGAACTACGCCACCGCCCTCACCACGGGCGTCCCCACAAGGGACGGCCCCACAGGCCGCACGCAGCCGCCCCATGAAACAGCTCCAGCGTCTCCCCTCGGCTTGTTCACGAGAACTGACCGCACCGGTCTTGCTCCATAGCGGTCTTGGTCGGTGCGCTTCTCCTGGGTTGTCAGCTCACGGGTCAGACGATGAGTGAGCGGCCCGTGGGCGTCAGCCGCAGTCTCCGGGGTGCCGCTGTCTGTTCTCGCTCGATGGCCGGCAGGAGCTCGTCCCTTGTCAGGGGGTGGGCTTGTACGGCGGTGAGGTGTCGACGGTGCGCACTCTCGTCGGGGTACGAGGTGAGCATCACGGCGACGTTCTCGCCGGAGCGGACCGGCAGCCTGGGGAACGTGTTGTGCGCGTGCTCGGTGGTCAGGAAGGCGAGCGGCGCAGGCCCCGTCTCCAGGACCACGGGAAGGAGTCCGTCCCTGATCAGCGCGATGCCATCGTGTCGTCCGGGAGGGAAGGACCACAGGGTGACGTGCACGAACCGGTCCGGCACAGGAGCCCCGACCGCGGGGCGCCTGGAGGGGGCGTAGGCGAATCCGCTCCCGGTCGGCACCGGGCGCAGGAGGAGGACATCGTCGGAGTCGATCATCGTGTCGTTCGCCTGGGGACCGTGTCTGGCCCAGACGGGGCCACCGTAGAAGTCCGTGAGCCCGCGGTGGCGGGCCGTCATATCCCGGAATCCGCGCAACCAGACGAAGCGGTCCGGGTCGTCGAGATCGCGGAACTGGCCGAGCACGAGCATCCCCACCTCTTCCTGGGGCTCGACGAACTCCCGGTCGAACAGCACTATGAGCTCGTCGCGCCGCCCCGGACGCAGGGTGTACTGGCGGAGCTCGATCACGGCAGGCAGGCCGGTGAGGTCGGTCGGTGGCACAGCGGGACTCCCCTTCAGTGCTTCTTCGGGTACGCGATCGCGGCTCGTTCGGACTGAACCGGGACGCGGACCGACGGTAGGGGAGCCTTGTGACAGAGGCTGTCAGGGTTTCCGAGGAGAATGCGTCCATGTCTGCCAGTCGACTGCTGTCGGTGCTGCTGTTGCTCCAGTCCCGTGGCCGCCTGTCCGCACAGACGATCGCCGGGGAGCTGGGGGTGTCGGTGCGGACTGCGTACCGTGACCTGACGCGCCTGCAGGCTGCCGGGGTTCCGGTCTACGCGGAGCCGGGCCGCGGGGGCGGCTACCAACTCCTCGACGGCTACCGCACCCGGCTGACCGGGATGAGCGAGGGCGAAGCACGAGCACTGTTCTTCGCAGGGCTACCCGGGCCCGCCGCCGACCTGGGGCTCGCCGGCGAGGTGACTGCGGCCCGGCTGAAGCTGCTGGCCGCGCTGCCCACAGGACTACGTGAAGAGGCGGCTCGGACCGCGGCGGTCTTCCACCTGGATGCTCCCGGCTGGTACCGGGAACCCGAACAGACACCGCATCTCCCCGTCCTCGTCGACGCGGTGCTCACCCGGCGTGCGGTGGACGCGCGCTACCGCCGCTGGCGCGCCCCGCAGGAGGTGAACCGCCGCCTCCGCCCCTACGGTCTGGTCCTCAAATCCGGTACCTGGTACGTCGTGGCCGCCACGGAGAGGGGCGTCGCGACCTACCGCGTCTCCCAAGTCCTCGACGCGGTACTGAGCGACGAGGTGTTCGACCGGCCGGGCGACTTCGACCTGGGCACGTACTGGACCTCCTACCTCGATGCCTTCCAGACGCGCCGCTACACCGGTACAGCCACCATCCGCCTGTCCCCTCGAGGACGCCGGCGCCTGCCCGACAACGTCCCACCGGCGGTGGTGCGCTCGGTCGACTCCACGGCGACCGCCGCCGGCGCCGAGGGATGGGTCGAGGCGGTCATCCCGACCGAGAGCACCGAGCACGCCTGCGGCGAGCTGCTGCGTCTCGGCGTCGACGTCGAGGTCATCGCACCGGCGGAACTGCGGCTGACCATGGCAGAGACCATAGGGGTCCTCGCCAGGGCCTACGAAGTCCACTGACGCCAGAACACCCGCTTCAGGAGTTCGATCACGGACGCTACGCGACGCGTGCGCCGGGGCATCCGGCTGCCGTGCCGGTCGCTCACGGATGCTGCTGTGCGCCGTCGTTGATGTCAGCCTAGATGTCAGGACCGGAACAACTGAGGGTGCGGGCAGAGCTCCAGCGGGTCGTCCGACCGGTCTGCCCACTTCCACCAGACATGCCGAGCGGGGCACCGCCACGCTGTGCGGCAGGCGCGCGCGCCGTCGTCTTCCCGGCCAGACAGGACAAGGCCGCCGGCCCGCATCATCTGGGCGCACTCGGGGCATGCGGGTGGGGCTGCGGACATGCGTCGACACATGTCTCGGCCGCAGACGGCAATGACGTGAGCTTGGGAATCACCGTTCAGTGATGGTGAGTTAGGAGTCCGACATGCGCCGAGACCACCGTCGGGTCGACCGCGGAAGCCTTGCCCGTGCTCGCTGTTGACCGTGGCTGACCGCCCGTTCTGGTGCGCATCCGGTGCGGTCTGCCTCATCCTTGCCAGGTCGGTCACGGGGACCGCCCGACGTGAGCGGAACGGGGCCGTACCTCGGCAGCTCGGCCGCTCAGGTCAATGGTGGACCTGGGTTGTCCGCACTCGTACTGCCAGGCGCTGATGTCAGGAATCCGGGCGCTCTCGGCAAGTCGGCTCGTCAGACTCGCGCGCCCAGGCGTAGGGCATCGGCTCAGTGGTGTCCAGTACCCACGGGTCGGGGTATCTGGCATGGCACCCAGCGCATCGCGCGGTGAACGTCCCGATCTCTGGGTTCGTCATGATGCTGTAGTGCGACGACGGCACGGCACGGATCACGTAGCCGTTGGCCGTGGTCTCCAGCCCTGGCCAGCCCGGTGAGCACTCGCAGGCCGCGTTCCTTGCAAAGGTCTCATCGTCGGCTCTGTGATGGGTGCTCTTGAGCGTCCTGAAGAGCCTTCTCAGTGCCCGCACGGCGTTCTCGCATTCTGTGATCTGCGGACCTGTTGATCGTGTAGGGCCCGAGGACGGCACAGAGTACCGCTCGGCGGATAGCCAGCAGCCGGACGTCCTCGCGCATGACCGCTCCCGCCACGGACACAGAGGCCTACCGTCTTCACCCCCCCCGCGCTGGTCGCCGGGTGGAGCCGCGCAGCGTGTACCGCTCCTTCACCCGCGTCGCCGACTTCGCCGGCCTCCGCGTGATCCGGCCGCACGATGCCCGGCACGGCTGCGTGACGCTGCTCACCGCGGCCGGGGTCGCTCCTCGCGTCGTTATGGAGATCCTTGGGCACTCGCAGATCAGCATCACGATGGACGTCTACACCCACGTCGTCCGGGAAACGCAGCGCGAGCGGCCGTCACGTCATCCATGTGCTGCTCGTCGCCCTCCATGAGGACGGGCTGCCCCATCAAGTCACCCAAGGGGACGCGCAGTACACGGGCGAGTTCAGCGAGCTTGTCGATCCTCGGCGGTTTCCGCACGCCGCGCTCGATCTTCGACAGCCAGTCGGTACTGTGCCCGACGTGCCCGACGTGCCCGACGTGCCCGACGTGCCCGACGTGCCCGACATGCCCGACGTGCCCGGCGAGCATGGGCTGTGTGTACCCCCGACGCTCACGGTAGGACGCGATCCGCTCGCCGATAGAGGTGATCCCCAAGACCACGGATGCGCCGGCCGATCACAGCACCTGAGTCGTGGTCTCGCGCTCCGCCCCCCCCGGCTGGCAAGCCGGGCGGGGGCGGTGAAGTGCCGACCGCCCGTAACGGATGGGGCACGGGGCGACTGGCCAGGAGCTGAACGGTCGCCATCTCGGTCGTATGGGCACAGGATGGAGATGACGGAGCTGGAAAGCGGACTCGGCACTCCTGAACGCCGGGACGCGCAAGCCGGAAGGAGGCGCGACGCAATGCCCCAGTTCATGGATGTCCACCACGGGATGAATGGCATCACGGCCGACCAGCTGAAAGAGGCCCATAGGGCCGACCTCGCCATCGAGAAGGAAGAAGGCGTCCACTTCAAGAAGGCCTGGGCGGACCCGGAGTCCGGAACGGTCTACTGCCTCTCCGAGGCACCCTCGGCCGAAGCAGTCCAACGCATCCACGAACGCACTGGTCACCTGCCCGACGAGATTCATCCGGTCCCTCTGACCGTGTGAAAAAAGCCACCCCACCCACGGAGAACCGCAGGCGGGGGGCTCGGGCTTACCCGCATCAGGCGGTGTAGCGGCTTTGGGCGGGACTGCCATGGGGTGAGCGATCGGGGCCCGTACGCTGGACGCGAATCGGGCTGGCTCCTCACCTGCCCGCAATAGCCCGATGTGGGCCCCGATCTTCGAGGATCGCCCCATGGTGGCTGCTAGAGCCGCGGAGCCGACCGCCCCAGCCCCCACCCTCTCTTTGACTCGGACCCTCCCCCTCCTTCACCTTCGGCCCCTTTCCGGTGCCTCGGTGGAGAGCTGACGTAGCGCTGTGGGGTGGGGTTCAGAGCGGTGGCGGGCTGCCCCCTGAGCCGAGCCCGCCGCTGTGTGGCCTGGGGCGCCGGGAAGAGCGTCCATGCTCGCAGCGGGGCAACTCCATGGGAGCGAGGTGAGCCGACATCGCATCGCCGCCGCGATCCGGCCGCCTTCGTAAGCACACATCGGAAGCGGCCGGGCAGGCGCACCACTGCGTTGTGTCACCGTCTGTAAACAGCTCAGCCCTGACATCACCAGGCGACATCAACGACAGCAGACAGACCCGGCGTTGAACGATCGTGAGCGGCCATGCCTCGGGCTGTCAGACGCCCCCGAGGGCCGTCCGCTCGAACTCCTAAAGAGGTGATCCACGATGGCGGGTGAGATCATCCGTGGATGGCAGACGCACAGCTACCCCCAGGTTGGACGCTTCAGCGGATCCGCGACGTATCCGGCGACCAAGGGGCCATCGTCCTGGACTCCAACCGGGCAGCGAAGTGGGTTGCCTCCGACCCTCACGAGGTCCTGCACCCGGAGATCGTTCTCGGATTCCACAGCCTGTGCATCGTGAAGCCTGTCGATGATGACGACTGGTACATGGGCAGCCTGTATGACGATGGCAGCATCGACTGTTGGACAGCCTACGACGATCTCTATGAGGCGCTACGCGGCCTGTAGAGGGATGCGGGCTGAGTGTCTAACTGCGCTACAACAACCCCGCACAGAGGCGCACAACCACGGACGCTCGCGGATGGTCCGCGCAGGTCACCGCTGGTCCTGCCGCAGGTCACTCAGTCGCTCCCATTGCTTCGGGACGAAGCGGTCGTGCCGCTAGGGTGCGTCGCGTGACCAACGACGCCCTGGTCTGCCCCGAGTGCAGCCAGCCCATGAAGTCCGGAGGCTTTGTGCTCTCCAAGCGGGAGGACGACGGCTGGCGGACCTGCCGGACGCTGTGGAGGTGCGCCGATCGGCAGGTCTGGTGGGGCTGGGCAGACCGGCCGGATGGGCCTTTGGAGCCCTGCCCGGTCCCGGGGCTGTTCCGCTGACATCCAACGCTGACATCAACGAGTACGGACAGCGGTGACAACCGGCAGCCATGTATGGCCCCCGCGCTCGGGATGGGCCTCATCCAGGCCGGGGCGAGATCGAACTCCTACAGCGGTGCTCAGATTGTGCCCGATCCGTGCCCGACAGGTCGGTGAATCAGGTCAGCCAGCGGCTGCCGGGGAGGCCTCAAGGCCTCGCCCGTGCACCCATTTCCCCTGGTCAAGGGTGCCAGCGGCGGCCAAAGGTGCGGTGATTCCCGCCGCCGCTCGAATGCGACGGCATTAGCTGGCGGCAGTGAGGCCGCCTCGGTCGAACGACCGAAGCTGCGGTAACGGAACGTTCTGGGCCTCACCGCGCTGAGGAGTTGAGCAGTCAACCCCGCAGTGATGCCGATCTCGAAATTTCCTCGGTGTCGCTCTTTGCTCCCCATTCAGTTGCTGTGTGAACCGCTGGTCTACGAAGGCTGACGGGAGAGAGCGTTGATGGCGGTGCGCCGGCATGCAGACTCGATTGGCATGTCCGAACGGCTCGACGCGGCGGCTGCGGGAACTCTCCGAGCGTGTGGCTACGCGGCGCCCGCCGCTGCCAGCACTGCGACCGGCAGGAGCAGAATCCACTGCGGTAGCCGGAGCAGCGGTCTGGGCCAGCCGACGGTCAGCGTGACGACCAAGAAGGCTGCCGCGTACGCGATGAAGTGCGCGGCCACGAACCACGCCACCAGGCCGGTACCCGGCGTACCGTCCGTCAGGGAGAGGTACAGCAGGGCGAGTCCGGAGAGCAACAGGTCTCCGCTCACCATGTGCCACACGGCGTGCAGGACCCGCTTGGGTTCCTCCGCGAGACCGCAGGACAGCAGCGGGCGGACCACATCGCGGTGCCCGGCGACGATGTGCACTGCTGCCACGCCGAGTGCGGTGGTCCCTGCCGCGAGAAGCCAGCCGTTCATCGGACCTCGATTCCTTTGGCCACGACAGCGGCCAGCTGTGCGGGCAGTTGCGGGTCGGGGCGCTCCCCGACCAGCCCTATGTGGAAGAACACGGCTCCTGCCAGCGTGTCCAGGACCAGCTCCACGGGCGCTTCGGCCGCGATCTCCCCGCGCAGCACGGCGCGTTCGAAGACAATCAGCAGCCGCTCCTTCGACGGGGCCAGGAAGTCACTGCGGATGCGCGCCTTCAGTTTCGGATCGGCGGCGAAGTCGGCGAGCAGTCCCGGGAGGGCCGCCGCGGCGGCAGGCGCGCGGAACTCGTCGACCAGGCCCTGTAGCAGCACGGTCAGATCCCCGGCCAGCGTTCCGGTGTCCGGGGGCGGAGCATCATTGGTGGTCGTGAAGACGGCCTCGAAGACCAATTCCGGCTTGCCCGGCCACCGCCGGTAGATCGTGTCCTTGCCGACACCGGCCCGGGCGGCCACCGCCCCGATCGATGTCGCGGCGTAGCCGACCTCGACCACCAGCTCCGCCGTCGCACCGATGATCGCCTCTTGCGATCGGGGATCTCTGGGACGCCCCCTGGAGGGCAGAGAGGAGCTCATGGCATTTACCTTACGGGTCGACCCGTAAGGTAATCAAGAGGGTGGCCTGCCCTTCAGAAGTGGAGTCGGCGGCGGCCCTTCAGGCCGCCGGATAGCTGACGGGCGGGCCGAAGAGCTCCTGGCAGCCGTCAACGACGGCATAGGCGAGCCCTCGGGGTGCACGACAACCACCCCCGGAACGCGCCACGTTGAGTCAGCGGTCGAGGAGGAACCCCATGGTGACCTGCTGCTTCGGGTGACGCTGCTCGTTCACCCGGTGGAGGAGCTTGGTGCGCACCGTCTCCGCCTCGGGCTCCGTCTCGGCCTGCCCGTGGAGGTATTGATCCGAAACTCAAAGGGTTCTATTCGAGGATGTAGCGGACGTGCGGGCCGCCGTAGTAGCCGCGGACGATGTGTGGCTGGCGTTGGCGTCGGTGGAAGAATCGGCGGGTCTCGGCGGCGAGTTGGGCTTGGTCGCGGGCCCGGCTGTGCATCGGCAGGCTCCGTTTGAGGTCGGCGTTGACCAGCTCGTCGGGGTTCAGCTCCGGCGAGTACGACGGCAGGAAGTGCAGCTCGATCCGGTCCGGGTGATCGGCGAGCCAGGTACGGACCTTGCGGGAGCGGTGCGCGGAGTGGCCGTCCACGACGAGGTGGACCTTGTGGTCGAAGTGGCCTGCGAGCCGGTCGAGGAAGCGGCACATCACGTCGGCGTCGAAGGTCTCGGTGAACACCATGAAGTGCATCCGGCCCTTCGTGCTGATCGCGGACATCGCGTTCACCGAGAACCGGTTGCCCGAGCGC